>NZ_JALQDT010000042.1:0-1338 GCF_023631085.1 Caballeronia sp. INML1
TGTTTATGGGGTGAGAAGTGGTTGTAAACGGAGCGCCGGGCTGTTAACTTTCCGGTGCGATGCTTGCCGACCACCTCACTTATCTGATCGAAGCACAAGAGCCGGCCGATCTGCGACGGTTGGCCGAGCATCTGCCCTACGCGTGGATCGAACGCGCAGTCCAGGCGACCGGGACAGCGAGCATTCGGCGCCGTCGCCTACCGGCTGAACAGGTGGTGTGGCTGGTCATTGCGCTGGCGATGTACCGCCACTGGTCGATTAGCGAGGTACTCGATAGCCTCGATCTGGCCTTGCCCAACGATGCCGCCCCGTTTGTCAGCAAGAGTGCTGCGGCGCAGGCGCGCCAACGTATTGGCGAAGCGCCGATGGCGTGGCTGTTTGCACAGACCGCGCGAGCGTGGACCACTCAGGACGCGGCCCACCATGCGTTCAAGGGCTTGAGTCTGTGGGCAATGGATGGCACCACACTGCGCACCCCCGACAGTCCGGCCAACCGCGAGCACTTTGGCGCGCAGGGCTATGCCAGCGGCAAGGTGGCGAGTTATCCGCAGGTGCGCGCCGTGACGCTCACCGCCATTCCGACGCACCTGATTGCCGATATCAATTTCGGTCGCTACGACACCAACGAAATGGTGTACGCCAAAAGCCTGCTGGCGCAAATCCCGGAAGACTCACTGACGGTGTTCGACAAAGGCTTTCTGGCCGCGGAAATCCTGTGTGGCCTGACGATGAACGCGCGCAATCGCCACTTCCTGATTCCAGCCAAAGCCAATACCTGCTGGGAAGTCGTCTCGGGTAGCGCTGACGATGCGATGGTGCGCATGCGTGTGTCGCCGCAGGCGCGCCAGAAATGTCCGGCTTTACCCGAATTCTGGAGTGTGCGGGCGATCCGTGCCATCGACGCGCGGGGACGCGAACGCGTGCTGCTGACTTCGCTCATGGATCGCCGACGCTTCAAACCCGCCGATATCGTCGCCTGCTACGAACGCCGCTGGCAGATCGAAACCAGTTACGCGGAGCTCAAGCAATCGATGCTCGGTTCGGAGTTGACCTTGCGCAGCCGCACCGTCGCAGGGGTCTATCAGGAGATCTGGGGCGCGTTGATCGCCTACAACCTGATTCGCCGCGAGATCGCCTGCGCCGCACGGGAGGCGAAACTTGCGCCGACTGATATCAGCTTCGTGCGAGCCCTCCACACGATTCAGCACGAGATGATGTGGGCGGCCCTCACGCCGGCGTTTGCAAAGTTACCCGCCTGCCTTCAGCGCCTGCGCGAAAGGCTCAAGTCTCTCCCCAACGAAAAACGACCCGGACGCGCATGCGACCGGGTCGTCAAAT
>NZ_JALQDT010000043.1:0-171337 GCF_023631085.1 Caballeronia sp. INML1
GTTAGTCCTATGAGGGCGACACTTAGGCAGCCCACGGTCACCTGGCAAGCATGGCCAAACTGCGTGTGACCGCGGGCGTATCGAGCTGCTTTCTTTGGTTACTTTCTTTGCAGCAGCAAAGAAAGTGACTGCCGTCCCGCACAGGGGCAACGCTAATAAACCAACAAGAAAACGGGATCCAGCGAAAAAAATTCACTTCACCAAAGAACGCCGCTTCATCTCCAACTGAGTAATGAGCCGCTGCAGCGTATTCTCCGCCGACCCCGGCATCGAAACAAACTTGAACCCGATGGTATATCGGCAATCCCCCTTCGCCGTTGTCGATTCCCGCTTCGAAACCAGCTTCATATCCACCGTAACCTTGCCATTGGCGCTGAAATGCAGCTCGGCATCCTGAATCACGATGCCCATCTCGAGATTGGCAACGCGCTCATCTGTCGTGCGCAACGCGACCCCCCCCAGCGACAGGTCATGCACCTCGAAGCGGAACCGCTCTCCCTCTGGCAGCGAACCCGTGCAGATATAAGGATCGAGCACCGGCGCCTCGACGCGGAAATATTCGCGCCGCTGCATGTAATACAAGACCATCGGAAACTCGGCCTCGAACGCCGGTCGGCCGTCGAACACCGTCTCGCGCGCCGGCGGCGTCGTGAACTCGACGCGCACGCCTTCCGGCGCCGCGTTGAAAACGAGCCTCTGCGACGCGAGCACGCCGCGGTTCTGCTCCGCCACGCCGCCCCAGTCGAACGTGAAGCGATGCGCGGTTACATCAACATCGAGCAACCGTGTGACGATTTGCCCGTCGCCGTATTGCGCCGTCAGAAAGTCGCCGCGATTGGCGAGATTGCGCAGCGCCACGCCGATTTCGAGCGGATTGCGCCGGCCGAAATCCACGTTGGGCGCGATGTCCTCGTCGGCAACGTCATGCATGTAATTGGTGTTCATGGGGCTAGCCGTGTTCATTGTGCTCGCGCGCCGGTCGGACATCCGAACGTCGCGCGTCGATCCGAACCCGAATCGGTCCGGCACTTCGGTTATTCAGGTTAGCGGCACACGTCTTCAAAAGTTTAGGGGTGCCCGGCGAAAAATGTATGTGGTGCGCCGTCCCTACGAACGTAAAACGTTTGCTGCCGAAAAAGATCCGAACAATCGCGCTTTTCGCGCTCGGTAATTCGCGCGTACGACGTCTTCCTAGCAAGAAGACGGCCGCATACATCGGCTGATTGCGTCAGACGATCTGGCGCATGATCGAGATGAGCTTCTTCGCGTATTGCGGATCGGTCGCGTAGCCCGCCTTCTGCATGCCGTGCGCGAAGCCCGCGACATCGCGCGAAGCCTGAATCACCGGCGCATAGCGCGGATTGTTCTTGATGACGCTCGCGTAATCGGTCAGCGCTTCCTCGTACGAATCGTAGGCGCGGAACTTTTCGACGACCTTCTGCGGCCGGCCGTTGACGTACTCGGTCGTGACCGAATTGACGGTCTTGCCGGTCCAGTTGCTCGACGCCTTGATCCCGAAAATGTTGTGGCTCGTCGAACCGTTCGCGTGCTTGATCTCGCGCTTGCCCCAGCCCGATTCGAGCGCCGCCTGCCCGATGATGAAACGCGCCGGAATGCCGGTCGCCGCGCTCGCGGCCTGCGCCGGCACCGCGAGGCGGTCGACGAACGCGTTGACCTTGTCCGATCCGTTGCCGCGCGCCGGTGCTTCGAGCGAATCCGCCGCCGTGTAGCCCTTGCCCGCGAGCGACGCGCTGCTCTTGTTGGCCTGCGCCGCCGCGTACGCCTTCGCCATCGCGTTCATCGCGGCGAGGTTGCCCGCGTTCGCGTCGAGGTCGCCGCCGCCCGACATGCCGCCGAGCGTCTGCATCGCGTTCATCGCGCCTGCGCCGTTCCTGGCGTCCGCGCCGGCCTGGCCGCCCGCGTTGCGCATGAGCTGCTTCAGCATCATGTCCGCGACGCCAATGCCCTTCGACGACATCTGCTGCGAAAGCTGCTGATCGAGCATCGACGTGAACGACTTCGTATCGTTCGATTCGAACGGGCTGTCCGAAGGCGTCGCGTCGCGCATGCTCTTGAGCATCATCTGCGTGAAAACCGCGTCGAATTGCCTGGCCGCTTCCTTGAGTCCCTGCTGCGGATTCGCGCCGGCCTGCGCGCGCAGCGCGTCGAAGCCCTGCGTGTCGAGCGCGAAACGGTTCGACAGGCTCGAAAAGCCGCTCGTCGTATCGGTCGATGCCAGCGCGGTGCTGGCGATGCCGGTCGTGTTCGAGTTCATGAGGCTTCGTTCCTTAGATGATTTCGAGGTCTGCGCGCAGTGCGCCCGCGGCCTTCATCGACTGAAGGATCGAGATGAGATCCGCCGGCGTCGCGCCGAGCGCGTTGAGCGCCTTCACGACATCCGCGAGGTTCGCGCCCGCGCTCAGCATCTTGAGCGCGCCGCTGTCCTGCTTCAGTTGAATCGAGGATTCCTTCGCCGCGACCGTCTGCCCGTTCGAGAACGCGCCCGGCTGGCTCACCGCCGTCTTCGTGTTGATGACCACCGACAGGTTGCCGTGTGCGACCGCGCAGTTCTGCAGCGTGACCATCTGGTTCATCACGATCGAGCCGGTGCGCGCGTTCAGGATCACCTTCGCGGCGGCCTGCGCCGGACGCACGTCGATGTTCTGCAACTGCGCCATGAACGACACCTGCTCGCTCGCATCCTGCGGCGCGCGCAGTTGAATCGTGCGGCCGTCGAGCGCGAGCGCCGTGCCCATGCCGAACTGGTTGTTCACCGCCGCGACGATGCGCTGCGTCGTGTCGAAATCCATCTCGCGCAGTTCCATCTGCATGACGCCGCCCTGCTGCTGCAACGCCGACGGCACCGCGCGCTCGACGATCGCGCCGGCCGAGATGCGCCCGACCGCGAGCTGGTTCACCTGCACCTTGCTGCCGTTCGCGCTCGCGCCCGCGCCGCCGACGACGAGGTTGCCCTGCGCCATTGCATAGACCTGGCCGTCCGCACCCTTCAGCGGCGACATCAGCAGCGTGCCGCCGCGCAGGCTTTTCGCGTTGCCGAGCGAGGACACGGTCACGTCGATCGCTTCGCCGGGGCGCGCGAACGGCGGCAGCGTCGCCGTCACCATCACGGCGGCGACGTTCTTCAACTGCATGTTCTGCGTCGTCGCCGGGTTCACCGTGATGCCGAGGTTGCCGAGCATGTTGGTGAGCGACTGCGTCGTGAACGGCGTCTGCATGGTCTGGTCGCCGGTGCCGTCGAGGCCGACGACGAGACCGTAGCCGATCAGCGGATTGTCACGCACGCCCTGGAACGAGACGAGGTCTTTCAGACGCTCGGCGTGGGCGTGCTGCGCAGAGCCGATGGCGACGAGCGCGGCCGCGAGCGAGAACGAAACGAAACGGAGAAACGGATTCATGATCAGAACGGCGCGACGTTGAGGAAGAAGCGTTGGAGCCAGCCCATGTTTTGAGCTTCGTCGATATAACCCTTCGCCGAATATTCGATCTTCGCGTCGGCGACTTGCGTGGAGAAGACGGTGTTGCTGCCCGAGATCGTCGTCGGGTTGACGACGCCGGAGAAGCGCACGAATTCGTTGCCCTGGTTGATGAGCATCTGCTTTTCACCGCTCACCATGAGGTTGCCGTTCGACATCACTTCCGTGACCGTCACGGTGAGCGTGCCGCTGAACGTGTTGGCCGCGCTCGCGCCGCCCGCCGCCGTGAACTTGTTGGCGCCGGTGGCCGACAGGTTCGTGTTGTTGAAGAGGCCGCCGAAGATGCCCGGCGTCGTCGGCACGGCGAACGAGCCGTTGCCGGCGCGGTTGGTGTTCGCCGCCGACGACTTCGTCGCGTTGACGTTTTCCGAGATCACGATGGTCAGGATGTCGCCCACGTTGCGCGGCCGCTGGTCTTCGAACAACGGCCGGCCCGCGTAGCCCGCGTTGTAGATCGCGCCCGGCGAACGCGTGCCGACGGGCGGTTGCGGCGGACGCGCGGTCATCGGCTGCTGGACGATCGGCTCTTTCGGCACGAGGCCGCACGCGCCGAGCGCTGCAATGAGCGCGGCAATCGTTGCACGCGAGAGGATTTGAGTAGGCGACATCTTGGTGACTCGTATGAAGCGTTAAACCTGCATCTGCGAGAGCGTCTGCAGCATCTGGTCGGACGTGGTCACGGCCTTGCTGTTGATCTCGTAGGCACGCTGCGTCTGGATCATGTTCACCAGTTCCTGCACGACATTCACGTTCGACGCTTCAACGTAACCTTGCTGCAGCGAGCCCGCGCCGTTCAGGCCCGGCTGGGAGACGTTCGGCGCGCCCGAGCTGCCCGTTTCGGAGAACAGGTTTTCACCGCGCGCTTCGAGACCGGCCGGGTTGATGAAGGTCGCGAGCTGGATCGAGCCGACCGTCGTGCTGGCCGTGCTGTTCGGCTGCGTGATCGACACCGTGCCGTCCGAGCCGATGGTGATCGCCGTCGCGTTTTGCGGAATCGTGATGGCCGGGTTCAGCTGATATCCGCTCGATGTGACGAGCTGGCCTTGCGCGTTGGTCTGGAACGAGCCGTCGCGCGTGTAGGCGGTCGTGCCGTCGGGCATCGTCACCTGAAAGAAGCCCTGGCCGTTGATCGCGACGTCCTTCGAGTTGCCGGTCTGCTGCAGGTTGCCCTGCGTGTAGAGGCGCTCCGTTGCGACCTGTTGCACGCCGGTGCCGAGCTGGACGCCCGATGCCAACTCGGTTTGCTGCGTAGAGTTCGCACCCGGCTGGCGCGTGGTCTGGTACAGCAGATCCTCGAACACCGCACGCGAGCCCTTGAAGCCGTTCGTGCCCACGTTGGCGAGGTTGTTGGAGATCACGTCCATTTGCGCCTGTTGCGCGTTCATGCCGGTCGCGGCGATGTAGAGAGAGCGATTCATGTCTTTCGTGTCCTGTGTAGCTTGCGTTCGCCGCTCAAGAGAAGTTGAGCAGCTTGTTGGCCGACTGTTCGTTCTGATCGGCCGATTCCATCAGCTTGGTCTGCATCTGGAACTGCCGCGCGTTGGTGATCATCGAGACCATCGCGGAGACCGGGTTCACGTTGCTGCCTTCGAGCGCGCCGCCCGCGACGACCACGCTCGGGTCCGCATCGGCGGGGTCGCCGGTCGCGGTCCGGAAGAGGCCATCGTCGCCGCGCGTGAGCGTCGCCGGATCGGGATTGACGAGCTTCAGCTGATCCACGACCGCGATTGCCGTCGGCGGGTCGCCCGGAATCAGCGCGGAGATCGTGCCGTCCTTGCCGATCGTGACTTCAGCGCCCGGCGGAATCGACAGCGGGCCGCCGCCGCCGAGCACCGGCAGGTTGTTCGCCGTGACGAGCTGGCCGTTCTGATCCACGTGCAGGTTGCCCGCGCGCGTGTAAGCCTCGCTGCCGTCCGCCGCCTGCACGGACAGCCAGCCGGGTCCTTGAATTGCGACATCGAGCGGATTGCCGGTCTGCTGCACCGGCCCCGCCGAGTAGTCCGCGTTCGGCGTGGACGACAGCACGAAAGTGCGCGTCGTGCCATCGGCGGACTGGTTCTCGAACGACATCGGCACCTGGCGGAACGCCGCGAGCTGCGCCTTGAAACCCGTGGTCGACGCGTTCGCGAGGTTGTTCGCCACGACGGCTTGCTGCTCGAGCGCCTGGCTTGCGCCAGTCATCGCGGTGTAGATCAGACGGTCCATGAATCGCTTCCTTCTTTCCTGATGCGTCTAGTGCGTGCGAACGATGCTTACAGATTGATCAGCGTCTGATCGACGGTCTGCTGTGTCTTGATGGTCTGCGCGTTCGCCTGATAGTTGCGCTGCGCGGTGATCAGATTCACGAGCTCGCTCGTCAGGTCGACGTTCGAGTTCTCCACCGCGCCGCCCTGCAGCGTGCCGTGGTTGGTCGAGCCCGGCACCGAGACTTGCGCCGCGCCCGACGCCGCCGTCTGCGCGTACACGTTGCCGCCGAGGTTCTGCAGGCCGTTCTGGTTGTTGAAGTTCGCGATCGCGATCTGGCCGAGCGCCTTGGTTTCGCCGTTCGAGTAGTTGCCGGTCAGCATGCCGTCGGTGCCGACCGTGAAGCCCGTCAGTTCGCCCGTGCTGTTGCCGTCCTGATGCAGGTTCGTGAGACCGCTCTTCGCGCCGTACTGCGTCGTGCCGGAGAGATCGAGCGTCAGCGTCTGCGTCGCGCCGGGCGTCGGATCGGCGCCGTTCGGGATGGTGAACGTGAACGTCTTGCCCGAGGTCATGTTGCCCGATGCGTCGAACGTGACGGGGCCGAGGTCCGTCTTCTGCGTGACCGGATCGCCATAGCCCGCGAACGCTTCCCACGTGTTGGTGCTCGACTTCGTGAAATACACCGACACCTTCTGCGTGCCGCCGAGCGAGTCGTACGCATCGACGGACGTCGACGCGTTGTAGGTGTTGCCGTTGGTCGGATCGAAGTCGGCGGCTGCCTTGACGTCGTCCTGCGAATTCAGGTTGAACGCGGCGGTGATCGTCTTGGTTGCGGTCGGCGCGATGTTCGCCGTCGGCACCGTGAGCGGCACCGTGCTCGCGCTGTTGACGACGCCGCCCGAATCCGCCGCGTAGCCCATGAGTTGCAGCCCCGACGAATTGACGATGTTGCCGTTGTTGTCGAGATGGAACACGCCGTTGCGCGAGTACACGATCGAGCCGTTGTTCGACAACTGATAGAAACCGTTGCCGTTGATCGCGACGTCGAGCGCCTGGTTGGTCGTGGTGATCGTGCCCTGCGAGAACTGCTGCTGCACTTCGGCGAGACGCGTGCCGATGCCGATCTGGTTGCTGACGGCCGTGGCCATCGAGCTTGCATACATGTCGGCGAACTGCGCCGCGCCTTGCTTGAAGCCGACCGTGTTCGCGTTCGCGATGTTGTTGCCGATCACGTCGAGGTCGCTCGATGCGGCGCCCAGACCGCTCAGTGCTTGTTGGTAACTCATTTGATGTATCTCCGTGACGAGACCACGCTCGCCCTAAATGAATGGGGAATCAGAGAATCGAAGCGACGCTCGTCAACGCAACCGTCGAACCGTTCGCGAGCTTCAGACCCGGCGCACCGCCCGACATCTGCACGACGCTTTGCACCTGCGAAGCCGACAGCGTCGTCGCGGTCGCCTGCTGGCCGTTGATCGTGCCTTGCGCGGTGATCGTGTAGCTGCCGTCGGCGAGCGTGGCGCCCTTCGAATCGACCGGCGTCCAGCCTGTTACCGGCACGACGCCAGCGCCCTGCGCGCCTAGATCGAGCGTGTTGACGATCTGGCCTGACGAATTCTTCACGACGATCTGCAGGTCGCTCACGTCGTTTGCCAGTTGCACGCCGAAGCTCGACGACGCGCCCTTCGACACGGTCACGCTGTTGCCCGCCGCGAGCACGTTCGAGCCGATGAGCAGCGCGGCCTGCGTCTGCTGGCCGGCGGAAAGCTGCGTCGCGAGCGAGGACAGCGACGTGTTCAACTGGCCGATGCCCGTCACCGTGTTGATCTGCGCGAGCTGCGAGGTCATCTGCGAGCTGTCGGCGGGGTTGGTCGGATCCTGATTCTTGAGCTGCGTCACGAGCAGCGTGAGAAAGGTGTTCTGCAGATCCGACGCCGACTGCGCGCCGGTCGCCGAGCTCGACGAAGACGCCGACGAACTCGACGACGCGCCGTTCATGGTGTCGAGCAGCGTCTGCGAGACGGTCGTGCCGTTGCTGCCGATAGTGGTGCTGGAGGAGCTCACGTTGTGTTCCTTGAAGTCTTGATCAGGTTCCGATGGTCAGGGTCTTGAGCATCAATTGCTTGGCGGTGTTCAGCGTTTCGACGTTCGCCTGATAGGAACGCGAAGCGGAAATCATGTTGACCATCTCCTGCACCGGATCCACGTTGGGCAGCGTCACGTAGCCGTCCGCGTTTGCCGCCGGGTTGCTCGGGTCGTAGCTGGTTTTCATCGGGCTCGGATCGTCGATCACGCCGGTCACCTGCACGCCGCCGACCTGCTGGCCCGACGCGGTGCGCGCGCCGCCGAGCGGATCGACCGCGAAGACGACCTGTTTCGCCTTGTACGGCTGACCGTCCGGGCCGGTCGTGCTGTCCGCGTTCGCGAGGTTCGACGCGGTGACGTTCAGGCGCTGCGCCTGGGCGGACATCGCCGAGCCGGCGACGTTGAAAATGCTCATCAAAGAGGGCATCGCTAATCCTTTTCCGGGTGGAGTCGGCGCTTCGGCGCCGTGGCTCCGGCCCCATGCCGGGCTGGAGCCACGGCGTTAACTGTTCGATGTGATCGCCGAGAGCATCGACTTGATCTGCGACGACAGCACCGTCATGCCCGCCTCGAAGTGCAGCGCGTTGTCCGCGAACTGCACGCGCTCGGCGTCGAGGTCGACCGTGTTGCCGTCGAGCGACGGCTGGCTCGGCACGCGGTACGCGAGCTTGCCGTAGTCGTCGCTCGAACCGCCTGATGCGGACAGCGTCGACGTGCCGCTCATGTGGCCTTTGGCCGTCGTCGCCAGGCCGCCGCTCGCGCTCACGCTCACGGGCTGCGCCATCTTCAGCGTCGAATTGTTCGTGGCGCCGCCGCCCTGCTTGAGCGCGCCCGCGAGCGCGCTCGAGAAATCGACGTCGCGCGCCTTGTAGCCGGGCGTGTCGGCGTTGGCGATATTCGACGACAGCAATTCCTGCCGATACGCGCGCACATCGAGCGCCTCACGGCCAAAAGCGAATTCCTTGTCGAGTCTGTCTAGCATTCCGGTTTCTCCTGTCGGCAGCGCCGAGGCCTTTTTGCATGACACGCATCTTAGGAGCGGCGCGCAATAACTAATCCGACGAATAACCGGGAAACGGGGCCTCTATTCGACGCTTGCCCGCGGCGGCCGATATCTAGAATTCGTTTCGTTAGGAGCCGCCGCGTGTTTGCGGCTCGATTCGGATCAGGTACGGAGAAAGTTGATGAGCAGGTCGGCGAAGCGTGCATCGAACCCTACGGCTCGCGTCGCTATGACGCTCGCGCGCCGCACGCTGCGCGCTCTGGCCGGCGTGTCGCTGTTCATGAGCGTCGCGGCGGGCGCGTTTGCGCAGCAGAGCGACGGCCCGATCGTCATTCCCGGCAACGCCGAGACCAATCCGGCCGCGGCGGCCGACATGGCGAAGAACCTGAATGCGCCCGTTTCGCGTGCCGCGGTTCCCGTCGCGGCGCCCGCCGCACCCGAAATCGCGCGTTCGAGCGGCTATCGCGCCGCGACGAAAGCCGCCGACGCCGCGATGCGCAACGCCGCGCTCGAACTGGACGCCCGCGCCGACGCCGCCGACGACTCGATGAACGACGCGAGCGGCATGATCGTCATTCCCGGACCGGGCGAAGCGAAGCCCGCGCGCGCGCCGGTCGCGGCTCCCGCGCTCGCGAGAGCGCCCGCCGCATCGGTTTCGGTTTCGCGCGATGTGATGCCCGTTGTCGTGACACGCGACGATGGCGTCGCCCGCGGCGCGAATTCAAAGCCTGTCGCGGCGAGTCCCGCGACGCCCGTCGGCGCCGCTTCGCCGATGCGACGCGTGAGCTTCAATCCGTCGACCGCGGCAGCAGCCGCGCCCGCCGCCGCATCGCCGCAAGCGCCCGCCGCGATGCAGGACGGCGAATCGATCCGCGTCGCCGCGTTCAACTTTCTGCAGCAGCAGGCGGCCGGCTTGCCGGGCAAGGTCGAGATCACCGTCACGCCCGTTTTCCCGCGCGGCCTCGCCGCCTGCTCCGCGCTCGATCCGTTCATGCCGACCGGCGCGCGCCTCTGGGGCCGCATGACCGTCGGCGTGCGCTGCGTCGGCGAGCGCCCGTGGACACTCTATGTGCAGGCGCGCGTGTCGATCAACGCCACGTTCTATACAGCGGCGCGCGCAATCGCGCCAGGCGAGGTGCTGGGCAACGCCGATCTCGTCGCCCGCGAAGGCGACATCACCGCGATGCCGCAGGCCATCGTCACCGATCCGGCGCAGGCTGTCGGCGCGGTCGCGCTGTCGCGCGTGCCCGCAGGCCTGCCGCTGCGCACGGACATGCTGCGCGCGGCAAGCTCGGTCGCCATCGGCCAGAACGTGCACGTCGTCGCCGGCGGCTCCGGCTTTTCGATTTCGGCCGAAGGCACCGCGATGAACAACGCGGCGCCCGGCCAGCAAGTGCGCGTAAAAACGGCCGGCGGTCAGATCATCACCGGCATCGTGAAGGACAGTCAGACGGTGGAAATCGCCCTCTGAAGCGGGCTATGTTCGGTTCCCCACGTTTGTTTCATTTTGTTGCAAATGCGCTGAATGCCCGCCAGACAAGGCTTTCAGGGCGATGAGCGCGCCGAACGGCAGTTGGCAGTCCCCCGGCAGGGTAAAGTTTTCAAGCACCCTCGCCGATAAAGGACTCAACACGTTCGGGAATGGACATCGTGAAAATCGAATCGAATAGCAACACCACTCTGGCAGGCCTTCAAGACAACCTGCAGCGCGCGTCGCAAAACGACGCGAAGGGCGCCGCTGGCACCGTGCAGCAATCGGGCACGGGCACGGCGACGAATTCGACGGTGAGCTTGTCGCCGCTGTCGACGGACCTGCGCGCATCGAACGGCTCGGACATCGACACGGCGAAAGTCGAGTCGATCAAGGCCGCGATCCGCGACGGCAGCCTGAAGATGGACACGAGCAAGATCGCCGACGGCATTCTCAGCACCGCCCGCGACCTGCTGCAAACGAGAACCCCGCCGACCGGCGGCTGAACGTAGTGACCCTTGCGCGTCTGTGCGAAACAGGCGCGCGGCGGCGAGCGGCGTTCTTGCGCCGGCGGCTTTTGTGAAACCGCTATTCGAGCGATGCAATGAGAGACGCCCTGCTTGCCACTGTCACCGAAGAAGTCGCCGCTGTTCAGGCTTTCGAATCCCTCCTCGTCGATGAGGAAAAGGCGCTGATCGCCGCGCAGCCGCTTCCGGCGCTGCCTGAAATCATCGAGAACAAGACCGCGCTCACCGAGCGCATCTCCGCACTCGAAAAGGCGCGCGACGAGCAGTTGAAGGCGCTCGGTTTTCCCGGCGGCTTCGTCGGCATGGAAGCCGCCGCCGCGGACGACAGCGCGATCGCCGCGCAATGGGCGCTGCTCACCGCCGCCGCTCGACGCGCGAAACAGGGCAACAACAACAACGGCGTGCTGATCCGCACGCGCATGGAATACAACCGCAAGGCGCTCGCCGCCTTGCAGGTCGCGCCGTCGAAGAGCGGTTTCTACGGCCCGGATGGCCGCGTGCCCGGCGCCTGACCGCCGCTTTTTTTCGCTTTGCCGAACGGCGCGTGCTTCCCGCGAGGCACGCGCCGCTTTCGTTTCCCGCGCTTTCATCTAGCGAATAACCCCCTTTTCCCCGGCTTTATCCGCCGATGGCCGCTCGACGCCTTCCGCAATAATCGCTTTCATCAAAAAGCGGCTTCGCGCCGCTCGCACGTGCAAACGATGGAAGCAACGGAGTAAGGCCCGGTGGCAGAAGAAAGCGATCTCGAAAAAACCGAATCAGCCACTCCCAAGCGCCTGGAAAAGGCGCGGGAGGAAGGCCAGGTTGCGCGTTCGCGGGAACTCGCGTCGTTCGCTCTCCTTTCGGCGGGATTTTTCGGCGTGTGGGGTTTGTCGGGAGCAATGAGCCAGCATTTGCAGTCGATCCTGCGCGGCGCGTTCACCTTCGATCACGCGACCGTGCTCGACTCGCGCCAGATGATGATCGGCGCGGCAAACGCGAGCAAGGAAGGTCTGTTCGCGGTGCTGCCGGTTCTGCTGCTGACGGCTTTCGCCGCGCTCGCCGCGCCGATGGCCCTCGGCGGCTGGCTCATCACGACGAAGCCGCTTGCGCCGAACTTCGGGCGCCTGAATCCGGTCAGCGGCCTCGGCAAGATCTTTTCGATGCAAGGGCCGGTTCAGCTCGGCATGTCGGTATTGAAGACGATCGTCGTCGGCGGCATGGCGGGCTCGGCGATATGGAGCCGCAAGGCCGAAGTGCTCGGCCTGCTGACGAAGCCGCTCGATCTCGCGCTCGCCGACGCTATGCACCTGATCTTCGTGTGCTGCGGCATGGCGATCGGCGGGCTCTTTCTCGTCGCGGCCATCGACGTGCCGTACCAGCTCTACTCGCACGCGAAGAAGCTGCGCATGAGCAAGGAAGAAGTGAAGCGCGAGCACAAGGAAAACGAAGGCGATCCGCACATCAAGGGCAAGATTCGCGCACAGCAGCGCGCGGCCGCCCGCCGCCGCATGATGCAGGCGATTCCGACCGCCGATGTGATCGTCACGAACCCGACGCACTTCGCCGTCGCGCTGAAGTACACGGACGGCCAGATGCGCGCGCCGAAAGTCGTCGCGAAGGGCGTGAATCTGGTCGCGGCGCGCATCCGCGAACTGGGCCGCGAGCACAACGTGCCGCTGCTCGAAGCGCCGCCGCTCGCGCGTGCGCTGTATCACAACGTCGAGATCAATCGCGAGATTCCGGGCGCGCTCTATGGCGCGGTCGCGCAGGTGCTGGCGTGGGTCTATCAGCTCAAGCGCTACAAGGAAGATGGCGGCATCGCGCCGGACGAACCGTCCGATCTCGACGTGCCGAAGGAACTCGACAAAGGCGGCGTAACCGACGCCGAGGCCGAACAGGAAGCCGCAGAGGCCCTGGCCGGCGACAACACTGACAAGGGAGCCGCCGCATGAACGCGCGCGCTGGATTTTTCGCCAAACGGCCCGACGCGCTGGGGTCGCAGAACCTTCGGGCGCTCGCCGGCCCGATCCTGATCTGCATGATTTTGGGCATGATGATTCTGCCCTTGCCGGCGTTCCTGCTCGACCTGCTGTTCACCTTCAACATCGCGCTGGCGGTGATGGTGCTGCTCGTCAGCATGTACACGCAAAAGCCGCTCGACTTCGCGGCATTCCCGAGCGTGCTGCTGTTCTCGACGCTGCTGCGGCTGTCGCTGAACGTCGCGTCGACGCGTATCGTGCTGCTCGAAGGCCACACCGGTCCCGACGCCGCGGGCCAGGTGATCGAATCGTTCGGGCACTTTCTCGTCGGCGGAAACTTCGCGGTCGGTATCGTCGTGTTCGTGATCCTGATGATCATCAACTTCATGGTGATCACGAAGGGCGCGGGGCGTATCGCGGAAGTGGGCGCGCGCTTCACCCTCGACGCGATGCCCGGCAAGCAGATGGCCATCGACGCCGACCTGAACGCCGGCCTCATCAACGAGGAAACCGCGAAGAAGCGCCGGCAAGGCGTGGCGCAGGAAGCCGAGTTCTACGGCTCGATGGATGGTGCGAGCAAGTTCGTGCGCGGCGATGCGATCGCCGGTCTTCTGATCATGGTGATCAACGTGGTGGGCGGGCTGATCGTCGGCATGCTTCAGCACGACATGGACTTCGCGCACGCGGCGACCAACTACACGCTGCTGACCATCGGCGACGGCCTCGTCGCGCAGATTCCGTCGCTCATCATCTCGACGGCGGCGGGCGTGATCGTGTCGCGTGTCGCGACGGAAGAGGACATCGGCACGCAGCTTACCGGCCAGTTGTTCCAGAATCCGCGCGTGCTGATGATCACGGGCGTGATCATCGGCGTCATGGGATTGATTCCGGGCATGCCGCACTTCGCGTTCATGCTGCTCGGCGGCGGTCTCATCTACGCCGCGCGCTCGATGAACAAGCGCGCCGAGGCGAAGAAGAAAGCGAGCGCCGTCACCGATGTCACGCCGCTCGCGGCAAGCGCCGCAGCCGCGTCGGCGGAGAATGCGGAGGCGAGCTGGGAGGATGTATCGCTCATCGATCCGCTCGGGCTGGAAGTGGGGTATCGGCTGATTCCGCTCGTCGATCGCAACAGCGACGGCGAGTTGCTCAAGCGTATCAAGGGAATTCGCAAGAAGTTCGCGCAGGAAATCGGCTTTCTGCCGCCGGTCATTCACATTCGCGACAATCTCGAACTTCGGCCGAATGGCTATCGCATTGCGCTGAAGGGCGTCGAGGTCGGTGTTGGCGAAGCCTTCCCGGGCCAGTGGCTCGCGATCAATCCGGGTCAGGTATCGGCTGCCCTGCCGGGCGCGCAGACGCAGGATCCGGCATTCGGCCTGCCGGCGGTGTGGATCGACACGAATCTGCGCGAGCAGGCGCAGGTGTACGGCTACACGGTCGTCGATGCGAGCACGGTCGTCGCGACGCATTTGAATCATCTCGTGGTAACGCATGCGGCCGAGTTGCTCGGGCGACAGGAAGTGCAGGCGCTGCTGGAGCGAATCGGCAAGGACACGCCGTCGCTCACGGACGATCTGGTGCCGAAGGTGCTGTCGCTCACGACGCTGCAGAAGGTGTTGCAGAATCTGCTCGACGAAAGTGTGCCGATCCGCGACATGCGCACGATCCTGGACGCGTTGCAGGAGCATGCGCCGCGCATGTCCGATCCATACGATCTCACGGCGGCGGTGCGTCTCGCGCTCGGCCGCGCGATCACGCAGCAGTGGTATCCGGGCACCGACGATCTACAGGTGATGGGCCTCGATCCGACGCTGGAACGGGTGTTGTCGCAGGCTTTGTCGACGGGGACCAATCCCGGGCTCGAGCCGGGCCTCGCACAGACGCTGATGAACTCGACGCAGAACGCGATCATGCGTCAGCAGAATCTGGGATTGCCGCCGGTGTTGCTCGTGCAGCACTCGCTGCGCGCGATGCTGGCGAGGTTTCTGCGCAGGAGCCTGCCGCAGTTGAAGGTGCTGTCTTATGCGGAAGTGCCGGATACCAGGAATGTGAAGGTGGTGAATTTGATCGGGGCGTGAGGCGTCTGCCTAATGAAGCGATGCAGCAATCATCCCTTTGAGGTTTTTCGCGTCGAAGGCCACGGTCTTATCCGTGTAATAGTTCGCCCGCTCGAATTGCTTCTTCGTCACTGCCTTCTGGCTCTCCGCAATCGCCAGAATGTAGCCGCTGATCTTCTGCACCTTGTACTGCATATAGATCACCTCTGCTTCAAGCAGATGGGTGGAATTCGAGGCACCGATGATGATCAAGGGCTTGCGCGCCTCGAGAACGTGATCAGCTACCAAACCGCCGGGAATCGGAAGCTGGACGTCCGAGCGAAGCGGAATGCCGATTTCATTTGCTATTTCCCCGAGGACGCTCGATAGCCGTTCTTTGAAGTCGCTGTTCGACTGCCGTTCTGCCTGCGACGTCGCAATTCCGTAGAGTTGCTGGGCAGCCTCGGCGACGCGGAAAACGTAGGACGCGATACTTCCCTCGTCGTGTGTCATGGCGCGTATCACTTCGTCGTCGCAAAGGCGGGCCGGGCTCAGCTCGGCGAATTCGCGCGACCATCGCCCAAGCGCTGCCGACTCCACGTCACCGCCTACCATGCTCGCGTACAAGCATGCTTCTCCATTTTCGTCGATCACGTACGAGCCGTTCTTTGGACGCACGCGCACCACGACGCGGTCTCCGGTCCCAGGATATTCAAGTGGCGTGACGATTCGATGCGTGCCATTGGTGTCGGAGTGCACTTCGAATAGAGAACAGATGGTCCGCTTCAGCGATTCGGTCAACTCCATAGGTCACCTTGGCGATTTATTCTGATCGGCGTCTCGATGCCGACGGCTTTGCAAAAGATCTTGATCAGTTCGGCTCGGTCCGGTTCCAGCCTTGGATCGAAGTCACGATGAGGCTTAAGGTTAAGCTCGGGCGCGCGTGGCAGCAAGCGATTCCGGTAATCGACCGTTGTGCTGCAAGGCAGCTTGCAATGCAAGTCCTTGTGACTGGGATGATAGTGGAACTCGAAGAGTGGGTATAAATCGCCGCTGCGAACGACGCAGAGCAAGTAAGCGTAAAACGAGCGGTCGGTGCGCTCGGGGCCGTCGTGCCAAATGAAGATCACACGATGCTCGTCCGATACCGGGATAAGGTCGGTAGCCTGACTGCCCTGCCGCCCTATCTTGTTGAAGGGCTTAGGAAGTTTGTTCCTGACCAGCTTAGTGAATTGGGGCGTTCCCGTAAGGTACTTGATCGCGCTTTTGTGTCTGGCAAGGTCTTTCGGATTCACGATGCGGCTCTCTCAGTTGTTTCGAGCGACCGCATCGGGCAACGCTGTGCGCGATTCAGGACGTGAGCGGCCGATCAATTCCCCCTTCGGAACCGATGCTAACCGCAACCGCCGGCACGCAATCCTTCGTTTAACGAATATTTCAAACTGCGTCAGAGAAAGCTGAGTCGAGGCAGCGAGCTAACTCAACACTCCACAATATTCACCGCCAACCCACCGCGCGAAGTTTCCTTGTATTTGGTCTTCATATCCGCGCCGGTTTCCCGCATCGTCTTGATGACCGAATCGAGCGAAACGTAATGCGACCCGTCCCCGCGCATCGCCATGCGCGCGGCGTTGACGGCTTTCACGGAACCCATCGCATTGCGCTCGATGCACGGAATCTGCACCATCCCGCCGACCGGATCGCAAGTCAGCCCGAGGTTATGCTCCATGCCGATTTCGGCTGCGTTCTCCACCTGCGCCGGTGTTCCACCTTGCACCGCGGCCAACGCCCCCGCCGCCATCGAACAGGCGACGCCGACTTCCCCCTGACATCCCACTTCCGCGCCGGAGATGGAAGCATTCATCTTGTACAGAATGCCGATCGCGGCCGCCGTCAGCAGAAAATCGATGACGCCCTGCGTGTTCGACCCCGGCACGAACCGGTCGTAGTAATGCAGCACCGCCGGAATGATCCCCGCCGCGCCGTTGGTCGGCGCCGTGACGACGCGTCCGCCGATCGCGTTCTCTTCATTCACCGCGATCGCGTAGAGATTGATCCAGTCGATCATTGAAAGCGGATCGCGCAAGGCCTGCTCCGGTTTGCCCGCCAGCGCCTTGTACAACTGCGGCGCGCGCCGCTTCACCTGAAACGGTCCCGGCAAGTGCCCTTCCGCATCCGGATTGCCGATACCGCAGCCGCGCGCGACGCAATCCTGCATCACGTCCCAGATGCGCAAAAGGCCCGTGCGAATCTCGTCCTCGCTTCGCCAGACGCGCTCGTTTTCCCACATCAACTGCGCGATCGACTTGCCCGATTCAGCGCACATCTTCATCAGCTCGTCGCCGGTATGGAACGGATACGGCAACTGCTCGTGCGCCGTCAGCACCGCCGTGTTCGCCGCGCCTGCCGTCACGACGAATCCGCCGCCCACCGACAGGTACGTCGCTTCGCGCAGCAACGCGCCGTCCGCATCGAACGCGTAGAGCTTCATGCCGTTCGGATGCTCCGGCAGCGCCTGCCGATAGAACGCGATGTTTTCCTTGATCGTGAACGGAATCTTGCGCTTGTTGAGCAACGCGAGCGTCTTCGACGCACGCACCGCTTCGAGTCGCGGAACGATGCTCGAAGCATCGACGGTATCGGGCGCATCCCCCATCAGGCCGAGCATCACGCCGCGGTCCGTGCCGTGGCCCTTGCCCGTCGCGCCGAGCGAGCCGTACAACTCGCATTTCACCGATGCGGTCGGTTCCAGCAGCCCGTCGCGCTCGAGCCCCTGCGCGAACATTAATGCTGCGCGCATCGGTCCGACAGTGTGCGAGCTCGAAGGTCCGATGCCGACTTTGAAGAGGTCGAATACGCTGACTGCCATGACTGCTCCCGCGTGTAAGAGTTAGCGCGCCGGCAGCGGCAGACACACCGCGAGCCAGGCGGGCGGGGTCGGTGCAAGCCGCAGCGCGACCGGCGCGTAGCGGCCGTCAAGCCGCGCCGCCAGATGAAAGAGTTCCGCCGCGTTCTTCGGATCCCACTGACCCGAGAAACCCGGCAAGCCCGCCTCGCGACGCTTGGCGTCGAACGGCACGGACGACTTCACGAATTCATCGTGCGTCTTCGTGCCGAGCGCGTAGGGCGTGAGCCAGTTGAGCGCCTCGGCGAGCGTCGCGCCCGACTGCGCGCGCTCCGGCAGCCAGTTGCGGTTGTGCCGCCGCGCGGCGAGCGCCGCCGTCACGAGCGGCTGAAGATCGTACGTCACGTAGCGAAGCGCATCGCGTTCGGCGAAATCGACCGTCGATCCGTCCGGCGCGATGTTGTCGCCGATATGCTCGACGAAAAGCCGCTGCGCCGCATTGATGAGCTTGCGGTCGTCGATGGTGAACGCGCCCATCGCCACCAGCTTCACGCGATGGCTCTGCCAGTTGTTCCGGTAATTGCCGGTGAGCGGCCGGGGCTGCTTGTCCATGTCGGCGATGTAGCCGTTCACCATTTTCGTGATGAACGCGTTCGCCGCGTTGCGCGTCTTGACCGGCAGGGCGCTCGCCGTGAGGTCGTACGCCAGGATCAACGATTCGAAGTTCGTCTCGTCGATTGGATTGAAGCTCGGCTGATAGGTCGTCGTCCACGCGAACAGGAAGCGGTCGACGAGCCGCAGATAGCGCTCGTCGCCGGTCGCGCGCCACGCGAGTGCGGCATCGCGCATGAGGCCGAGGTCTTTCTCCGCTTCGACGCTTTCGTCGTAGATGCCCTCGTGCGGCAGCGTGCCTTCGGTGTGCAGCTTCGCGCGCGCCTTCGGCTGATCGTTCACGTGCGATTGCACCATCTTCACCAGCGCCTTCACACCGGGATCGGCATTGGTGCGTTCGCTCGTCTGCATCGCGGGCGCGGCGCAGAAATTCATCGCGGCCTGCGCGGACGACGCGGCGACGAGCAGCGCGCCGAGCATCGCTCGCGCCGCGCGCGCGCGGATCGTCCCTTTCACCTCTCGCACCTTGAACGCCATGTGAACTCCCTGGTTTGGCTTTTTGGTCCGGGGTGAGATGTTAGCTGTTCTGGAACGCGCCGCAAAACCGCCCGACAATGCTTTACGCTTCCGGGCGGCGCCCTCTCAGGTCCTTCGCGATGCCTTAGTCGTCCGCGTACTCCGATACGGGCACGCACGAGCACATCAGATTGCGGTCGCCATACGCGTTATCCGCGCGTCCGACCGGCGACCAGTACTTGCGCGCCACCAGCGACTTCACCGGATACGCCGCCGCCTCGCGCGTGTACGTGTGCGTCCAGTCATCCGCCGCGACGACCGTCGCCGTGTGCGGCGCGTTCTTCAGCACGTTGTCCTCGCGATCGGCGCGGCCTTCTTCCACCGCACGGATTTCCTCGCGGATCGCGATCATCGCGTCGATGAAGCGGTCGAGCTCTTCCTTCGATTCCGATTCCGTCGGCTCGACCATGAGCGTGCCGGGCACGGGGAAGCTCATCGTCGGCGCGTGGAAGCCGTAGTCGATCAGGCGCTTCGCCACGTCTTCCACCGAGATGCCGCTCGATTCCTTGATCGGCCGAACGTCGAGAATGCACTCGTGCGCAACGAGTCCGCCCGCGCCGCTGTACAGCACCGGATAGTGCGGCGCGAGACGCTTGGCGACATAGTTCGCCGCGAGGATCGCGCTTTCGGTGGCGGCAGTGAGACCTTGCGCGCCCATCATCGCGATGTACATCCACGAGATCGGCAGGATCGCGGCCGAGCCGTAAGGCGCCGACGACACCGCGCCGATGCCCGCGTCGTCGCGCTTGTAACCCGTGGATGCCTGATTCGGCAGGAACTTCGCCAGATGCGCGCCGACTGCAACCGGACCGACACCCGGCCCGCCGCCGCCGTGCGGAATGCAGAACGTCTTGTGCAGGTTCAGGTGCGACACGTCGCCGCCGAACTGGCCAGGCGCGCACAGGCCGACCATGGCGTTCATGTTCGCGCCGTCGACATACACCTGGCCGCCGTGCGAATGCACGATGTCGCAAATCTCGCGGACGTTGCGCTCGAATACGCCGTGCGTCGACGGATACGTGATCATGATCGCCGCGAGATTCGCGGAATGCTTTTCGGCCTTCGCCTTCAGATCTTCGATATCGACGTTGCCGTTCGAATCGCACGCAACGACGACGACCTGCATGCCCGCCATCTGCGCCGACGCCGGATTCGTGCCGTGCGCGGACGCCGGAATCAGGCACACATTGCGATGCCCTTCGCCGCGCGATTCGTGATACGCGTGGATGATGAGCAGCCCCGCGTATTCGCCTTGTGAGCCGGCGTTCGGCTGCAGCGAAACAGCCGCGTAACCCGTGCACGCGACGAGCATCTGTTCGAGCTGATCGATCATCGTGCGATAGCCGACCGTTTGCTCGGCGGGCGCAAACGGGTGAATCTGCGCGAACTCGGGCCACGTGACGGGCAGCATTTCGGATGTCGCGTTGAGCTTCATCGTGCAGGAGCCGAGCGGGATCATCGTGCGGTCGAGCGCGAGATCCTTGTCGGCGAGGCTGCGCAGATAGCGCAGCATTTCGTGTTCGGAGTGGTGGCGATTGAAGACCGGATGCGTGAGGTACGCGCTCGTGCGATGCAGTTGCGCCGGCAGCGGATCGGCTGCGGCCTGATCGAGCGCGTCGATATCGAACGTTTCGGTCTTGCCCGCGACTTCGGCGAACAGCGCGAAGAGCTTGAGCAGGTCGTCGCGCGTGGTGGTTTCATCGAGCGATACGCCGACTTGCGTCGCGCTCACGTGGCGCAGGTTGATATGCGCGGCGTACGCAGCCTGATGCAGCGCGGTCGTGCTCGCGCCGCTGTCGATCGTGATCGTGTCGAAGAACGTGTCGTTGGCGATTGCATAGCCGAGCTTCTTCACGCCGGCCGCAAAAATGGACGCCACGCGGTTCACGCGCAACGCGATCGTCTTCAGGCCGCGCGGGCCATGATAGACGGCATACATGCTGGCCATGATCGCGAGCAGCGCTTGCGCCGTGCAGACGTTCGACGTCGCCTTTTCGCGGCGAATGTGCTGTTCACGCGTTTGCAGCGCGAGGCGCAGCGCGGAATTGCCTTGCGCATCGACGGTCACGCCGACGAGACGCCCGGGCATCTGGCGCTTGAATTCGTCGCGCACGGCCATGTACGCCGCATGCGGCCCGCCGAAGCCGACCGGCACGCCGAAACGCTGCGTATTGCCGATTGCGACATCCGCGCCCCATTCGCCCGGCGGCGTGATGAGCGTCAGCGCGAGCAGATCCGCCGCCGCGACGACATGGCCGCCCGCCGCGTGGATTGCTTCCGCGAGCGCGCGATAGTCGCGCACATCGCCATTCGCGCCGGGGTATTGCAGCAGCACGCCGAACGCGTTCGCGCTCGCAGCATCCGCGGCCGGGCCGACCTTCACTTCGATGCCCGCGGGCTTCGCGCGCGTCTTCACCACTTCGATGGTCTGCGGCAGCACGTCATCGGCGACGTAGAACACGTTCGATTTCGGCTTGCCGACGCGCTGCAGGAGCGTCATCGCTTCGGCTGCGGCCGTGGCTTCGTCGAGCAGCGAGGCGTTCGCCATCGCGAGGCCGGTCAGGTCCATCACCATCTGCTGGAAATTGAGCAGCGCCTCCAGACGGCCTTGCGAAATCTCCGGCTGATACGGCGTGTAAGCCGTGTACCACGCCGGATTTTCGAGCACGTTGCGCAGGATCACCGCCGGCGTGTGCGTGCCGTAGTAACCCTGGCCGATGTAGGTTCGAAACACCAGATTCTCGTCCGCCAGCCGGCGCAGCGACGCGAGCGCTTCCGCTTCGCTCTTCGGCTGCGTGAACGCACCGAGCGGCAGCGTTTCGTTGCGGCGGATCGATTCAGGAATCACCGCGTCGATGAAGGCCGCGCGCGACGCGAAACCGAGCGCTTCGAGCATCGCGCGCTGGTCCGCTTCATCGGGGCCGATGTGCCGCTCGACGAATGCGTCGTGGCATTCGAGCGCGGCGAGTGACAGGGAAGTGCGGTTCATCAGGCGATCCGGGTGTTCGAGCTTCATGTGAGTTCCTGCGATGCGGCTCACCGTTGAGCCGCAATCGTCATTGAGATGAGTTATTCGCCGATCGACTTGCCGTAGCCTTCGGCGTCGAGCAGCTTGTCCAGGCCGGCGTCGCCCGCCGGCTTGATCTTGAAGAGCCAGCTTTCGTACGGCGCGCCGTTCACCTGATCGGGCGCCGACGTGAGCGCGTCGTTCGATGCGACGATTTCGCCCGAGACCGGCGCGTAGATGTCCGATGCCGCTTTCACCGATTCGATGACGGCGATCGCATCGCCCGCGGTCACGGTCTTGCCCGCCGCGGGCAACTCGACGAAGACGATGTCACCGAGCGCTTCCTGCGCGTGATCGGTGATGCCGACGGTCAGCGTGCCATCGGATTCGGTGCGGACCCATTCGTGCGATTCGGTGTATTTCAGATCGGCCGGGATGCTCATTGGATGCTCCTTGCGTGTGCTTTCGTGAGGTTCTTGATTCGAGGAAACGGGCGCGACGGCGTTACGACAGCTCGACGAGAACCTTGCCGTTGCGCACGAACGGAAGTTTTACCACGCGCGCCGGAAGTTGCTTGTCGCGGATGACGACCTGCACCGTGTCTCCGACGGCGACAGCCGCCGGCACGCGCGCGAAGGCGATGGATTCCTGCATCGACGGCGAAAAGGTGCCGCTCGTGATCTCGCCGTCGCCGTGCGGCGTGACGACTTTCTGATGGGCGCGCAGCACGCCGCCCGCCTTGCCGTTTTCCTTGATCAGCACGAGCCCGACGAAATTGGCCTTGGAGCCGTGCGCCTCGAGCGCGCTGCGGCCAACGAAATCGCGCTGCGTTTTCAGATCGACGGTCCATGCGAGGCCGGCGTCGAGCGGCGAAACCGTCTCGTCCATGTCCTGACCGTACAGGTTCATGCCGGCTTCGAGACGCAGCGTGTCGCGCGCACCGAGGCCGGCGGGCTTCACGCCCACGGCGGCGAGCGCGTTCCACAACGCTTCGACTTGTGTCGCCGGAACGACGATCTCGAAGCCGTCCTCGCCGGTATAGCCGGTGCGCGCGAGCATCAGCTCGCCATATTGCGTCGACGGGAAAACGGCCGCGTTGAATGGCTTGATGTCCTGAGTTTGCGCGCGCGTGTCCGGCAGCACTTGCCAGGTCTTTTCGCGCGCGGTCGGGCCCTGAACGGCGATGATCGCGAGATCGCGGCGCGGCGTGATGGAAAGATTGAATTCGCCTTCGGCATTCAACTGGCCGAACCAGGCGATGTCCTTTTCCGCCGTCCCCGCGTTCACGACCACGCGGAAACTCGTTTCGGAAAAGTAGTAGACGATCAGATCGTCGATCACGCCGCCGTTGCCGTTGAGCAGGCACGAGTAGAGCGCACGGCCGGGCGTCGTGAGCTTGTCGACGTTATTGGCGATGGCGTACCTGAAGAATTCGCGGACGGCGTCGCCCTCGAAATCGACGACGCGCATATGCGACACGTCGAACATGCCGGCGTCGGTGCGCACGGCGCGATGCTCGTCGATCTGCGAACCGTAGTTGACGGGCATGTCCCAGCCGCCGAAATCGACCATGCGCGCGTTCAGCGCGAGGTGGGCGGCGTGCAGGGGCGTGTGTTGAAGTTCGGTCATCGGGGCCTCGGTTCGCGAAACAAAAAAGGCCACGCCGCGCACATTTCGCCCGGCCGATGCCTTTTCGTGCTGCCGAAAGCAGCGCGCAAGGCTCATGCCCCGTAGCGGATGCGATGCGTGACCCCTCTGTCCTCGGTACCTGAGAGATTGCGCGAACCGTGCACGGTCGTGCTGCGGTTCATCGCGCGCCCCTTCGGTGGGCAACTGGCTTCATGAGGAAGCCGCTGCCGCTCTCCAGAGTGCGAGGAAACGAATTCCTCGACGCCGTCGGTCCTTTTGCCTGAGAGTTTGCGGGTATGCCCCTTCGGCGGCGCGGTCTTCGCTGCATGAACGAAACCACGCGCTCTCCCGACGCGTGCGGCAGAATTTACGCGACCGAATAGGGCTTGTCAAACGGATTCGGGCGCGTTCGATGGACACCGAACACGTCCGCTGAACGATGTTCAGTCGAGTTGCCGAAACGGCACGCGCCGCCCTTCCCGGTCACTCTGAATCGCCAGTTCGATGATCGTCATCGTATCGACCGCGTCCTGCGGCGAAATGGGAAACGGCTTGCCGTCCTGAATCGACGCCGCCAGCGCGCGATAAAACTCGATATACGCGCCGTCCTTCGTGGCGAATTCATGGCGCAGGTCGAGATCGCCATCGACTTCGCGCAGCACGCCCGGCGGATTCTTCGCAAACTCCGGATTGCCGGGCCGCATGCCGGAACGCAACTGGTCTTCCTGCGTATCGAGCCCGTTTTTCACATAGCTGCCCCGCGTGCCGTGGATCGCGAAACGTGGCGGTTCCAGCGCCGCGAGCGCGCTGGCGTGCAGGATCACTTCCTTGTCGTCGTAACCGAGCACGAGATGCACGTAATCCGGCGCGTGCGCGTGATCGCGATGCGCCTTCACGAACGCCGTCACCGTCTGCGGCGCGCCGAAGAGCGTCAGCGCCTGATCGATCAGATGCGGCCCCAGATCGAACAGCAGGCCGCCGCCGCGCTCGGCTTCCTCGCGCCAGCGCTGCGGCACTTTCGGGCGAAAACGGTCGAAATGCGATTCGTAATGCGTGATGCGCCCGAGCCGCCCGCTTTCGACGAGCGCGCGCACCGTCATGAAGTCGCCGTCCCAGCGGCGGTTGTGAAACGGCGCGAACACGAGACCGCCTTGCGCGGCGAGATCGGCGAGCGTGCGTGCGTCGCGCGCGGAAAGCGTGACCGGCTTGTCGACGACCACATGCTTGCCCGCCGACAACGCGCGATGCGCGAGATCGAAGTGCGTGTCGTTCGGCGTCGCCACGACGACACATTCGAGCCCGTCGACGGCGAGCAGCGCCTCGAAGTCCGCGACGATCCGCGCGTTCGGATAATCCGCCGTCGCGCGTTCGGCCTGGCTCGTCGCGATGGCCGTCACTTCCGCCCGGCCGCAGTGCTCGATGACGGGTGCGTGAAATGTCGCGCCGGCGAGGCCGTAGCCCATCACGCCGACTTTCAGTGCTGTGCTCATGCGGGCATCGTCCTGTCGTAAATTCGATCGGATATTGTGGCACGAACGAGGGCCGGAACCGCGCCGCCGCTATCGTGTTAACATCGCGCTCTCCTCCGCGCGCGGGTTTCAGCAAGCGCGCCCCGAACTCCAGAAGCCCAATACGATGTCCGCTGGTCTCAACGCCGCGCAAAGCGAAGCCGTGCGCTATCTCGATGGTCCCTGTCTCGTGCTCGCCGGCGCGGGCAGCGGCAAGACGCGCGTGATCACACAGAAGATCGCGCATCTGATCGAAGGACGCGGCTTCGAGCCGAAGCACATCGCCGCGCTCACGTTCACGAACAAGGCCGCGCTCGAAATGCGCGAGCGCACCGCGAAGCTGCTCGAAGGCAAGACGCTCACGACGCCCGGCAAGGAAGGCCGCAAGATTCCCGTCAATCAATTGACGATCTGCACCTTCCACTCGCTCGGCGTGCAGATCATGCGGCAGGAAGCGGAGCACGTCGGGCTGAAGCCGCAGTTCTCGATCATGGATTCGGACGACTGTTTCGGCATGGTCCAGGAACAACTCGGCACGACCGACAAGGGGCTGATCCGCAAGATCCAGTCGATCATCTCGCTGTGGAAGAACGCGATGGTGTCGCCGGATCAGGCGTCCGTGCTCGCGAGCAACGACGACGAGCACCAGGCAGCGATCGTGTATCGCAGCTATGCGGCGACGCTGCACGCGTATCAGGCGCTCGATTTCGACGATCTGATCCTGCGTCCCGCGCAGCTTTTCGCCGAGAACGAGCAGGTGCGCGACAAGTGGCAGAACCGCCTGCGTTATCTGCTGATCGACGAGTATCAGGACACCAACGCCTGTCAGTACGAATTGCTGAAGCAGCTCGCCGGCCCGCGCGCGGCGTTCACGGCGGTCGGCGACGACGATCAGGCCATCTACGGCTGGCGCGGCGCAACGCTCGAAAACCTCGCGCAGCTCGGCAAGGATTTTGCGAAGCTGCACGTCGTCAAGCTGGAGCAGAACTATCGCTCGACGGTGCGCATCCTGACGGCGGCGAACAATGTCATCGCGAACAATCCGA
The DNA here is from genome assembly GCF_023631085.1 of Caballeronia sp. INML1. NCBI lineage: Bacteria > Pseudomonadati > Pseudomonadota > Betaproteobacteria > Burkholderiales > Burkholderiaceae > Caballeronia > Caballeronia sp. INML1. The sequence goes on from NZ_JALQDT010000043.1 coordinate 25,985, forward strand.
AGCTGTTCGAAAAGAAACTGTGGTCCGAGCACGGCATGGGCGACACGATCACCGTCACCGGCTGCAACGACGAGGAGCACGAGGCGGAATCCGTCGTGTTCCGGCTATCGGCGCACAAGTTCGAGCGGCGCACGCAGTTCCGCGACTACGCGATTCTTTATCGCGGCAATTTTCAGGCGCGCATCTTCGAGCAAGTGCTGCGGCGCGAGCGCATTCCTTATGTGCTGTCGGGCGGGCAGTCGTTTTTCGACAAGGCGGAGATCAAGGATCTCATCGCGTATCTGCGCCTGATCGCCAATCCCGACGACGATCCCGCGTTCATTCGCGCGATCACGACTCCGCGGCGAGGCGTCGGCAATACCACGCTCGAAGCGCTCGGCGCGTTCGCGGGCGCGGCGAAGGTGTCGCTCTTCGAGGCGGTGTTCATGGGCGGCATCGAGGCGCGTCTGTCTGCGCGGCAGGTCGAGCCGCTACGCACCTTCTGCGAATGGATTCGCCGGCTGTCGGACCGCGCGGCACGCGATCCCGCGACCGAAGTGCTCGACGACATGATGGAAGCCATCCACTACGAGTCGTATCTCTACGATGCGTACGACGAGCGCCAGGCGCAGTCGAAATGGCAGAACGTGCTCGAGTTTCTCGAATGGCTCAAGCGCAAGGGCACGAAGCCCGAAGCCGCGCCGGGAACGGAGCAGACAGGCTACGACACCGCCGACGGGTTCGCCGATGAAGGCAAGAACCTGCTCGGCCTGATCCAGACCGTCGCGCTGATGTCGATGCTCGAAGGCAAGGAGGAAGATCCGGATGCGGTGCGGTTGTCGACGGTGCATGCGTCGAAGGGACTGGAGTATCCGCACGTGTTTCTGGTGGGCGTCGAAGAAGGGATCATGCCGCATCGCGGCAGCTCGGACGACGACGCGCCCGTCGACGATTCGCGCATCGAGGAAGAGCGCCGGCTGATGTATGTCGCGATCACGCGCGCGCAGCGCAGTCTGCATCTGAACTGGTGCAAGAAGAGAAAGCGCGCGCGGGAGACGGTGGTGTGCGAGCCCTCGCGCTTCATCCCCGAGATGCTGCTCGACGATGCGCCGCCACCGACCGCCGAGGAAAAGCCGCTGTCGCCGAAGGATCGTATGGCGATGCTCAAGGCGATGCTGCAGAAACCTTGATGCCTTCTTCGTGCTCCAAACAAAAAACCCTGCGCCGCAAGACGCAGGGTTTTTCTCATTGCACTCGAGAAGGTTACTTCGCCGCGTTCACCATGTAATCGACGGCCGCCTTCACGTCCGCATCCGGCGCGTTCGATCCGCCCTTCGGCGGCATCGCGCCTTTGCCGTGCAGCGCGTAGTTATAGACGGTGTCCATCGGCTCCTTCAGGCGCGGCGCCCATGCGGCCTTGTCGCCGAACTTCGGCGCGTTGAGCACGCCGGCCGCGTGACACGCCTGGCAGACTTGCTCGTAGAGTGCCTTGCCGGCCTGCGCGGCATCCGCGCTTTGACCGCCGGCCGCCGGCGCAGCCGATGCAGCCTGCGGCACCGATGCCAGCGCCGCGACGGCTGCCGCCGCCTGCGCGTTCTCATTCGCGCTCGCTCCCGCCGGAGCCGCCGCGCCCGAAGCCGCTGCCGCACCTGATGCGCCCGCGCTCGCCGCTGGGCCCGACGCGGGTTGCGCCGGTTCGGCCAGTTTGCCGCCGCTGCCGTTCGCCATATAGACAACCGCGCGCGCAATTTCGAAGTCGCTGTAATCGTCGGGGCTGGCGCCGCCGCGTGCGGGCATCGCGCCCTTGCCGTTGAGCGCGTTGTGCAGGAGCGTGTCGTAGCCTTCGCCGATGCGCGGGGCCCACGCGCCGGCATCGCCGAACTTCGGTGCGCCAGCGGTGCCCGCTGCGTGACAGGCCGAGCAGACGGCCTTGAAAACTTCTTCGCCGGTCTTGTAGACGCGCGGTGCGTTGGCATCGCGGATATCGACCTGCGCGGCGGGCGCGATGCGCTCCTTCACCGACTGCTCGATGTCCGTGCCCGCGCCGGTACGCGTCGAGTTGTTCACATACACCGCGAGCAGAATGATGATGGCGACCGGGATGCCGAATCCCGCGATGACCGCGGCGATGAGTTGGCCGGGTGTCTTGATCGGGGCTCCGTGGGGTGCTTCGCTCATGCTTGTCTCGTCTCCCGTTTTTTGGTGTGAGTCGGTTCAGTGACAGCGTGACAGCTACCGCATTGCGCTTGCGCGGGCCTTGGGGAAAGGCACGGTCGATTATAGACGGAACGCTTAACTGTCGGCGCGAGGTGGCCGGGGCGGCGGTGCGGGCGTTTACCCGAATCGTGTGATGCTTCGCGCGATGCGTCCAGGCCCGTGCGATGGACGAAGTCATGGAAAACAGGTATTCTCTCGGATTCGCATGGGCCTTGTAGGCGCCTTTTGTTTTCGGGCGCTCCCTCACGCAAGGCCTTTCTCCGATGCGCCCGTAGCTCAATGGATAGAGTACTGCCCTCCGAAGGCAGGGGTTGCTGGTTCGATCCCAGCCGGGCGCGCCAATGAATTCCCCCTCGATCCGGTTGTCGTTCGTTGGTTGTTTCTGTCCGCGATTCCGCCGGCCCGGCTGAACTAGCGCTCGCCGGAAAACGCTCCCGATTCGCCCACCATCGTCCCCCACCCAAACCCCATCCCCGCCAACCACCTCCGATACGCCACCGCCATCCGATCACACCGCTGATGCAGCTCCGCATCGAGATCGAGCGGCAGACGCCGAGGCCATTGCGACTCGACGATCGGCGTGTCCTGCATCAGGATCTCCATATTGAAGTCGTAGAGCGCCTGATCGGAATGCGTCGTGTCGTCCTCATGAATCGACACGAGCCACGCGCGCGTCTCCGTCTGCGTCACCGGCGACGCCGCCAGCATGATATGCAGCGCGCCCTGCCCGCCCGATGCCATCTTCGTGAGACTCGCGATCAACGGCCGCTTGACGCGATACACATAGTCGATCATCGCGCCGCCGCCCTGCCCCGGAATCCCCGCGGGCTGCCAGTATCGACACTGCCGCGCTTCGAGTCCGCCATCGGAAGTCTGCACGACTTCATAGTCCGGCACTTCCGTATGCGTCTCTTCGCCCAGAATCCCCACATGCACGAACGAAAAGTGCGCCATATCGAGAAAATTCTCGACGACGCGCGGCGCCGACGACCTCACAGTCTGCGGCGCGAGATTGATGCGCCGCCCCCCGGGAATCGCGGCTTCGGGAAAGAAATCGAGCGCGTAAGCCGGTTCGCTCAAGCACATCCACACGACGCCGTACTTCTCCTCGCTGACGAAGGTCGTCGCGCAGGCACGCTTCGAAGGACGCAGCGACGGATTCGACGGAATGTGCAGACACTGCCCTTCGATGTCGTAACGCCAGCCGTGATAAGGGCACACGATCTGATCGCGCATCACATGTCCGAGCGACAACTGCGCGCCCCGATGCGGACAGTAATCGCGCCACACATGCGCCGCGCCGACACTGTCACGCCACACGACGATCCGCTCATCGGCGACGACGAACCCGCGCGCAGCGCCTTCGGGAACGTCTTCGCTATTGCAAACCGGCAGCCATTCGCCAGCCAGAGAAAGAGATTCGTCGCGCATCACAGTGAATCAGAAATAGAAGTCCGAAAGCCGTTATTACACGAAACACAGCGTCTTCACAAAACGTTGCAAAATAGCGGATCGCTCGCTCGGCGCAATTCGATGCCACTCCATCCAGCCGATGCCACGCGACGGGGCCGCAGTACATGACAGCAAGATAAAAGAAAGAAATCACCATCCAGGGGTTCAGTATGGAGCAGGCGCATCAACCGGCACGCCGGACTTATGCCTTCGCATGGTCCGAACACCGGAATCCCGAACGCGAGCAGGCCACGCTGCGGGTCTGGATGGGAGCGGCGGTTCTTCTGGCCTACGGCGTCTTCGCCTGGCTACGCCCTTCATACGATGCACTGCTGGTTGCACGCCTCGTCGCGCTCTATGTGTCTTACGGCGCGGTGACGCTCCTGATCGTGAGCCGCATGAGTTCGCCTTCGGAGAAGCGTCTCACCGTCACGACCATCGCCGATCAAACCCTGCTCGGGCTCGCGCTCGCGGCGGGCGGTGCGATCGCGCTACCGCTCATCTGGGTGATGTTCTGGTTTCTGATCGGCTCGGGATGCCGATACGGCAAGCGCACGCTCGCCGTGTCGTGCGCGACGGCGCTCATCATCGTGATCGCGCTCGGTATCTGGCAGCCGTGGTGGCGCGCCAATCTTCCCGCCGCGATCGGGCTGGGCTTGAGCGTGCTGGGCGCATCGGTGTATTTGAGCGTGCTCGTCGATCGGCTCGGCAACGCGAATCGCGATCTCGCACGTCAGGCATCGACCGATCCGCTCACCGGTCTGTCCAACCGATACGCGCTCGAGCGGGTCGTCGATCGCGCGATGAGCACGCGCGATGCCGATGGCGACCACGCCGCCGCGCTCCTCCTCATCGACCTCGACGGCTTCAAGGAAGTGAACGATACCTACGGTCACGCCGTCGGCGACATGCTGCTGCAAGCCTTCGCGCAATCGCTCGCGAAGCGCATGCGCAAGACGGACACGATCGCGCGTCTGGGCGGCGACGAGTTCGTCGTGCTCGCGCATCAGGTACGCGATCGCGCGGCGGTGCTGTCGGTGGCCGACAGCATTCACTCGGTGCTCGGCGCGATGACCTCGGTGCAGGAGCGGCCGGTGTCGGTATCGGCGAGCATCGGCGCGTGTCTGCTTTCCAGCGCGACGGCCGCGCAACAATCCGGCATCACCGCCGTGCTGCGCGCCGCCGACCGTGCGATGTATCGCGCAAAAAGTCTCGGCGAAGGGAAAACCGTCTTCGCCGAAACGCGCGACTTCGAAGCGAATTGAATCGACGTGCCCGCATGCAGGCGGGCACCCCGGCTCAAGGCCGGATCACGCCTCGACGCTCGTCCACGCCTGCTCGCGCAGCTTCGTGCGCAGACGCGCGACCGCCTGGCTGTGCAACTGGCACACACGCGATTCGCTGACTTCCATCACCGCGCCGATTTCGCGCAGGTTCAGACCGCGTTCGTAGTAGAGGCTCATCAGCAGCTTCTCGCGCTCGGGCAGCTTGTCGATCGCTTCGATCAACGCACCGCGCAGGCTGTCGTCGAGCAGCGCCGAAAGCGGGTCCGAGCGATCGACGCAATAGCGGTCGAGGAACGGCTCGTCGTCGGCGGAGCGGTCGAAGTCTTCGTAGTAGATCAGCTGGCTGCCGTGCAGATCCTGGAGCATCGACTGATATTCGTCGAGCGGCATGTTCATGTGCTCGGCGATCTCCGTCTCGCTTGCGGAGCGGCCGAGGTTCTGCTCGACCTTGTGCACCGCCGATTCCACTTCGCGCGACGTCTTGCGCATGCTGCGCGGCAGCCAGTCGTTCGCGCGCAGCTCGTCGAGCATCGCGCCGCGAATGCGCTGGCTCGCGTAGGTTTCGAATTGCGCGCCCTGATCTTCCTTGTAGCGGCTCGCCGCGTCCATGAGTCCGATCATGCCGGCCTGGATGAGATCGTCGAGATCGACGCTCGCCGGCATCTTGGCGACGAGCTGAAGCCCCAGTCGGCGAACGAGCGGCGCATATTTCGTCAGGACGTCCGACTGTGAGAGTTTGCCTTGGGCGTTATACATCTTGGTCACCTATCTTGATCACATCGACGCCGTGCTGGTCATTGCAAAGTCGTGAAGCGCGGCCACACGATGCGCCGCCTCCCGCCCGCCCTGTTCAGAGTCGCCAACCGGAATTCGCGCGTCTGGCTGACCGTTCGCCGCGCGCATGTACGGCGCGGGGCGCATCGGCCAGTGCAGGAGCTCCGCCGCAATCGCGCGGTAGTCGCGCGCCGCGGCCGTAGCCGGGAACGCTTCGACTGCGCAGCGTGAAAGCTCCTTCGCCCGAGCGACGCGCGCATCCTCGGACACATACCCTGCCTGCACGAGCGACACGGCCAGATACCGGCTCGCGACGCCCGACAGGTTGTCGAACGCGACCGCCGCGTCGGCCGGGTTCTGCACGTGATTGATGAGCACGCGGAACTGGCCGATCGCATGGGCGTAGTGCAGGCGCTTCATGCACGCATACGCCTCGGTGATCGCCGACGCAGCCACCCGCGTCACGATGAGAAAGTCATGCGCCTGCGCCGCGAGCGTCGACAGTGCGCCGTGACGGTCCAGTTGCGCGTCGATGAGAACGATGTCCGCCGGACCATCGAGCAATGCGCGGCACTGCGCGGCGTCGTGACTGATGCGCTCGTCGCGCGGCGCGGCGATCTGCGAGAAGCCGAACGGCGTGCGCTCGACGACATCGGCGAGCGCGCGGCGGCCCGACATCACAGCGGCGAGCGCGCCTGCATCGGAGAGGCCCAGCATGCGGCTCGCCGAGCCCGCGCCCCGATGCTCGTCGATGACGAGCACATCCTTGCCGTGCACGGACAGCGCCGCGCCGAGATTCACCACCGCCGACGTGCATCCGATGCCCGCCGGCCCGCCCGCCACCGCCACCACGCGCGAACCGGCGCGCGTGAGCAGCCGTCGCAGACCTTCCGCCTGGTCGAGCACGAACTTATCCAAAGTGCACCTCATGCAGTTCGGTCGTGGCGCGCGCGGACAGTGCGGAGAGCAGCGCCGGCACTTCTTCGTCCTGCGGCACGAACGGCGAGCCGTCGCGCGGAATGCAGAACGCGCTCTTGATGAGGAAACGCTTGGTCGCGACGTACAGGTTCTCCGGTACCTTCTGGCCGGTCGACACGTAATGCACCGGCAGCTTGTAGCGGATGACGGTATCGAGCACGCCGCCGAGATTCGTCGCTTCGTCGAGCTTGGTCAGGATGCAGCCCGCGAGCGGCGGCTGATCCGCCGCGCTCTTGTATGCCTGCACGACTTCGTTGAGCGTGTCGCCGTGGCTCGTCGCGTTGAGCAGCAGGATGCGCTGCACCGGATGGCCCGCGCCGCACAGCATCGCGATCTGGTCCGAGACCATGCGGTCGCGCTGGCTCATGCCGATCGTGTCGATCAGCACGATATGTTTGTTGCGCAGCTCGGAAAGCGCGAGCTGCAGGTCGGCGGCGTCCTTCACCGCGTGCACCGACACGCCGAGGATCTTGCCGAAGATGCGCAACTGCTCGTGCGCGCCGATCCGGTAGCTGTCGGTCGTGAGCAGCGCGACCTTGCTCGCGCCGAAGCGCATCACGCAGCGCGCCGCGAGCTTCGCCGTGGTCGTCGTCTTGCCGACGCCCGTCGGGCCCATCAGCGCGAACACGCCGCCGCGCTCCATCAGCGCGTCTTCGCTATCCATCACCGGGATATTCGATTCGAGCACCTGCTGCACCCATTCGAGCGCGCCTTCCACGTTTTCCATTTCCGGCATGTTCTCCACCATCATGCGGACGAGCTGCGCGGAAAAACCGGCGGCGAAAAGACGCTTGGTCAGCAGGCCCCCGGTCGGGTTGCGGCGCTGGCGCTCGCCCCACAACAGACCGGAGAACTGCTCTTCCATCATCGTGCGCATCGACGAAAGCTCGTTCATCACCGTTTCGTTGACGACTTGCTCCATGCGCGCGCGGATCGCTTCGGTCACGACGGCCGCCGCGTTCGCCGGCAGACCTTCGAAGGCGCCTTCGGGCGCGGCCGTCGCGGTGCTTGCCGCCGGTGCGTCGGCGTGCGGCGCGCTCGCGTTGATCTTCTGCGCGGCACGGCGTGCGGCGACCTGCGCGGCCTCGCGTGCCCAGTCAGGCGTTTCGACCTTCGATTGAGCGCGCGTCTGACCGGCGGCCTCGACGCGGCTCGTTTGAGCCTGCGCCTGCGCTTGCTGGCGAATCGCGTACTTGCCGGCTTCCGGCATCTTGTCGGCGCGCGTCTCATGCGCGGCGACCGGCACCGGCACGCCCATGCCGCGTGCGATCGCGGCGGACGCCGTGAGCGGACGGTTCGACGGCATCGTCGCCTGCTGCGCGATGCGCTTCGCGTGCTCGATCAGCCACGGGTTCGATTCGGCCATCGTGCGCGGCGCTTCTTCGCCGGACGTCGCGTCGTGTTCGTGCGCGAACTCGTCTTCATCGTCGGCGTCGGTGTTCGCGCCGAAGACCGACGAGAACACGTCGCCGCTCGCGTAGGGATTCGCGGCGGATTGTTTTGCCGGCATCGCGGCCGCCGCAGCCGCCAGAGCGGCGCGCGGCGTGCTCGTCGAACGCACTGCCTGTTCCTTCGCGGCCGGCGAGATCGACGCGATATCGCTGTCCGCGACGCCGACGATCTCGACGGAGCCGTCATCCAGCGTTCGATTCGACAACACCACGGCATCGGGGCCGAGCGCTTCACGAACCTGGCGCAATGCGTCGCGGCTGTTCGCGCCAATGAATTTACGAATATTCAAACTTGCCCCCGATGAGGTGTAACTGCGATCTTTAGCAAGCGGACCCACTTGGCTCATTGCCGTGTCCGCTTTTCAGTGAGGCCATTATTGCGAACTTCACCCTTCGTCCATCGCTGGATAAAGGGTGAGAAAAAGGGGTATTTCGGCTGATGGAAATGCGGCGCCGGGCGCGCGAAGGTTGCGCGCGCCGGAAAAAGATTCCGCTTTGCTTCTGTCCGAACGCTCGCCCGACGGCGTAAGCTTTAGGGCAGTTCGCTCACCGTCCGGCTCGCCTGTACGAGCGTCCGGACACTCACAGGAGACTTCTTCGCATGGCGTCCGCTGTCCCCTCCGCGCAGTCCGTTTTTCCCGAAAGTCAAACCACCGGCGCGCGTCTCGTCGTCGATGCGCTCGTGCATCACGGCGTCGAGCGCGTGTTCTGCGTGCCCGGCGAGAGCTTTCTCGCCGTGCTCGATTCCCTGCACGACGAGACCTCGCACATTCAGACGATCGTCTGCCGCCACGAGGCGGGCGCGGCGAACATGGCCGAGGCGGTCGGCAAGCTGACGGGCAAGCCGGGCGTCGCGATCGTCACGCGCGGGCCGGGCGCGACGCACGCGTCGATCGGCGTGCACACCGCGTTTCAGGATTCGACGCCGATGATCCTGCTCATTGGCCAATGCGCGCGGGAACACATGGACCGCGAGGCGTTTCAGGAAATCGACTATCGCCGGATGTTCGGGCAGATGGCGAAATGGGTCGCGCAGATCGACGATCCGCGCCGCGTGCCGGAATACATGAGCCACGCGTTCCACACCGCGACGTCGGGCCGTCCGGGGCCGGTCGTGCTCGCGCTGCCGGAAGACATGCTGACGGAAACGGTCGCAGCCGCGCCGCCGGCGCCGCGTTATCAGCGCGTGGCGGCATCGCCGTCGGCGGCGCAAATCGAGCGGTTGCGCGAGTTGCTTGCCCACGCGAAGAAGCCGTTCGTGATCGCGGGCGGCAGCGGCTGGACGCTCGAGGCGACGCAGGACTTCGCACGCTTCGTCGAGCAATGGCAGTTGCCGGTGGGCTGCGCATTCCGCTATCAGGACACGCTCTCGAACGAGCATCCGAACTATGCCGGCGATGTCGGCCTCGGCATCAATCCGGCACTCGCCGCGCGCGTGCGCGATGCCGACGTGCTCTTCGTGCTCGGCCCGCGCATGGGCGAATCGACGACGGGCGGCTACACACTGCTCGACATCCCGAAGACGAAGCAGACGCTCATTCACGTGCATCAGGGCGCGGAGGAACTCGGGCGCGTCTACAGCGCCGATCTTCCGATCGTCTCGGGCATGCCGGAAATCGCGTCGATGCTCGCGGCGCTGACGCCGCCCGCGAACATCGCGTGGCATGGCGAGGCCGAAGCCGCGCACGCCGCGTATCTCGAATGGCGCAAGCCGCGCCCGATGCTTGGCGATGTCCAGCTCGGCGAAATCATGCGCCAGCTCGCCGAAACGATTCCCGCCGATTCGATCCTCACGAACGGCGCGGGAAATTACGCGACGTGGCTGCATCGGCACTATTCATATCGGCATTTCCGGTCGCAGTGCGCGCCGACGAGCGGGGCGATGGGTTACGGTGTGCCCGCCGCGATCGCCGCGAAGTCGCTGTATCCGGAACGCACGGTGATCGCGTTCGCAGGCGACGGCTGCTTCATGATGTCGAGTCATGAAATCGCCACAGCCATGCAATATGAATTGCCGGTGATTTTCATCGTCGTGAACAACGCGCAGTACGGAACGATCCGCATGCATCAGGAGCGGCATTATCCGAATCGCGTGCATGGGACGGGGCTCACGAATCCGGACTTCGCCGCGTATGCGCGCGCGTTCGGCGCGCATGGGGAACTCGTCGAAACGACGGACCAGTTCATGCCGGCATTCGAACGCGCGCGAAATTCCGGCTTGCCCGCGGTGATCGAGATCCGCATTCCGCAAGAACAGAGCACGCCGGGCGCGACACTCGAACAAATTCGCCAGCATGGACAGCGGTAAGAGACAAACTTTCAATCTTCTTGCAGCGCACTCCCGGTGGCAGTAGAGTAGCCAGTTCAAAAACACTGGGAGTTAGCGATGCTTAAGATTCTGGCGTTGTCATTGGCATTGGGCTTTTCGGGCGCGGCCTTCGCGAAGGCTGATTGCACCGCGCATCCGAAAAGCGAATGGATGAAGGAATCGGATGCCAAGGCGCAACTCGAAGCGCAAGGCTACAAGATTCGCAAATTCAAGGTCGATGGCAACTGCTACGAGATTTACGGCCACGACAAGAACGGCAAGAAAGTCGAGATTTATTACGACACGAAGACGCTGGCTGTCGTGAAGTCGGAAGTCGAGTAAGCGTCATGTCCGTGGCACGCGTGCGAGTCTGGGACGCGTGGGTGCGGCTCACGCATTGGGCCGTCGCGGGCATCGTCTTGTGGAATCTGTTCGGGCCGACGGATTCCACGCATCGCATGCTCGGATATGTCGCGGCCGGGCTCGTTGTCGCGCGCATCGTGTGGGGTTTCATCGGATCGCGTCACGCGCGATTTTCAGCGTGGTGGCCGACGCGTTCGCATCTCTTCGACTATCTGCAATCGCTTGCGAAGGGCCAGCCGGTGCGCCATGTTTCACACAATCCGCTCGGCGGGTTGATGGCGCTCTTTCTCTGGTTGCTCATCCTGGCGCTCGCGGTGTCCGGCTGGATCATGAGGCTCGATGCGTTCTGGGGCGAGGACTGGCCGCAGGAGGTTCATGCGTGGCTGTCCGTTGCGATCGAGGTCTGCGTTTGCGTGCATGTCGCGGCCGCGGTGCTGATGAGCGTGTGGACGCGGGAGAATCTTGTCCGAGCGATGGTGACGGGGGATAAGCGCGGCGCGGAAAACAAAAAAGCCTCGTGACCTGAATCACGAGGCTTTCTTCTGGCTCGACCGCGAGCGCTTACTTCCCGCCCACGCTCTGCAACGTCGTCCACTTCCCGCCAACGACCTTGTACAGCGTAATACCGCCGTTCTTCAGGTCGCCCTTCGAGTCGTACGAGAGGTGCTTCGCCGTCACGCCCTGCATGTCGGTCTTCGCGAGGAACGGCAGGTACTTCGCCGGGTCCGTCGAGTTGGCCGCCTTCATCGCGTTGAACATCGCCATCGCGCCGTCGTAGGCGTACGGCGAGTAGGTCTGCACGTCTTCGTTGAAGCGCTTCTTGTACTTCGCTTCGTATTCGGCGCCGCCCGGCATTTCGTTCATCGGCAGGCCGGCGAGCGATGCCACCGTGCCCTCGGCCGCGTCACCCGCGATCTTGACGAACGTGTCGGTCTTCACCATTTCGCCCGCCATCAGCGGTGCGCGGAAGCCGAGCGTCTTCATCTGCTTGACCATCGGGCCGGCTTGCGAATCCGCGCCGCCGTAGTACACGAGGTCCGGGTTCATCGACTTGATCTTGGTCAGAATCGCCTTGAAGTCGACAGCCTTGTCGTTCGTGAATTCACGGTCGACGATCGTGCCACCGGCCGCCTTCGCCGCCTTCTCGAACTGGTCGGCGAGACCCTGGCCATAAGCCGTGCGGTCATCGACGATCGCGATCTTCTTGACCTTCAGGTTCTTCACCGCGAACTCGCCCGCGACCGAGCCTTGCTGCGTGTCGGAGGTCATCATGCGGAAGGCCGTCTTGAAGCCTTGCGTCGTGTACTCGGGCGCCGTCGCCATCGCGATTTCGGGGATGCCCGCGTTCGCGTAGATGCGCGACGCCGGGATCGTCGTGCCCGAATTGAAGTGGCCGAGCATGCCCTTGATGCCGTCGTCGACGAGGCGCTGTGCGACGGTCGTACCGGTGCGCGGGTCGGCCTGATCGTCGGCCGAGTTCAGCACGATGCGAACCGGCTTGCCGCCGATCACCGGCTTCGTGGCGTTGAAATCTTCGACAGCGAGCGTGATGCCGTTCTGCATGTCCTTGCCGTAGTGCGCCTGCGCGCCGGTCAGCGGTCCGGCGTAACCGACCTTCACGTCCTCGGCTTGCTGCGCAAATGCGGTCCCCGCGAACGACAGGCCGGCGAGCGTCATGGCTGCTGCCAGCTTGGTCATCGTGTGCTTCATAGCTTCTCCTGGTTCCAGTGTGGATGGCAGCCTGTGCCGGGATCGCCGTGCCTGCTGCCGCTTGTTTGAATTCGTTTGAATCGAGCGCTCGAGGGGTGTCTCAACCGATCGTCATCAAATTCGCATTACCGCCCGCCGCCGCCGTGTTCACGCTCACCGAGCGTTCCGTCAGCAGACGTTCGAGCGCGTAGTCCTCGCCGTCGTGGCCAGCGTCGGCGAACGCTCCCGCAGCCACGCCCTGCACCGATACGATCGGTCCCGGGCGCTTCGCGACTTCTTTCACGAGCGCCAGCAATTCATCGCTGTCGCCTTCGAACAAAACGGCGTCGAAGTCGGCGGCGGCATCGCCCGCCTTCTTCACGAAAGCGAACGGCTTGAGCGATGCCGGCAGCGACGCCACCAGTTGCTCACCCGCCGAGCCCGAGAACAACGCCTTGTTGCCCGTCGCGAGCGCGGCGGCCAGTTGCGCGCGCGCGCCACTCGCCGTCGCGGCCACGCACAGCACCGTGCCGCGCGCGCCGAGCGTGTAGGTGTTGCGCTCGCCCGTCGGGCCGTTCAGAACCGCCGTCGCGCCAGCCATCACGTGTTGCAGATAGCCGTCGCAGCGTGCGGCCGTCTGCGGATCGCGTTCGCCGATCGCCCAGTCGCGCAACGCGGTGAGCGCCGCGGCGGGCGTGTCCTTCGATGCAGCCTGATCGACGACGAGCGTGCTCGCGAGCGACTTCGGCAGACCGGTCGGACGCTTCGCCAGCAGGCGCTGCAAGTACAGCGCGCCGCCCGCCTTCGGGCCCGTGCCCGACAGACCTTCGCCGCCGAACGGCTGAACGCCGACCACCGCGCCGATCACGTTCCGGTTCACATAGATGTTGCCCACATGCGCCCGCGCGATCACATGCGCGATGGTTTCGTCGATACGCGTATGGATGCCGAGCGTGAGGCCATAACCCGTCGAGCGAATTTGGTCGAGGAGTTTATCAAGGTTCGAACGGCGGTAACGCACCACATGCAGCACCGGGCCGAACACTTCGCGTTTCAGTTCGTCGATGCTGTCCAGTTCGATGAGCGTCGGCGGCACGAACGTGCCCTGCGCGCAGTTGTCGGGCAGTGGCAGCTGCGTGACGTTGCGGCCCTTGTCGCGCATGCCGGCGATGTGCGCGTCGATGCCGCTCTTCGCGTCGGCGTCGATCACGGGACCGACGTCCGTCGACAGGCGATCCGGATTGCCGACCGCAAGCTGATTCATCGCGCCCGTCAGCATTTCGAGCGTGCGATCGGCGACATCGTCCTGCAGGCACAGCACGCGCAGTGCGGAGCAGCGCTGCCCGGCCGAGTCGAACGACGACTGCAGCACGTCCGCGACCACCTGCTCCGCGAGCGCCGACGAATCGACGATCATCGCATTCTGGCCGCCGGTTTCGGCGATCAGCGGAATCGGACGGCCGTCCGGGTCGAGGCGCTCGGACAGCGTCTTGTTGATGAGGCGCGCGACTTCCGTCGAGCCGGTGAACATGACGGCGCGCGTGCGCGGGTCGGCTACCAGCGCCGCGCCGACCGTTTCGCCATTGCCCGGCAGCAGTTGCACCGCGCCGGCGGGCACGCCCGCTTCGCGCAGGATGCGCACGGCTTGCGCGGCGATCAGCGGCGTTTGCTCGGCGGGCTTCGCGAGCACCGGATTGCCGGCCGCGAGCGCGGCGGCGACCTGGCCCATGAAGATCGCGAGCGGGAAGTTCCACGGGCTGATACACACAACCGGACCGAGCGGACGATGCGTATCGTTCGAGAACTCGGCGCGAATTTGCGACGCGTAGTAACGCAGGAAATCGATGGCCTCGCGAATCTCGGCGATGGCGTTCGGCAAGGACTTGCCCGCTTCGCGCACGACGAGGCCCATCAGCGTGTGCATCTGCGCTTCGAGCAGGTCCGCGGCGCGCGCGAGGCAATCGGCGCGATCTTCGACGGGGGTGGCCTGCCAGATCGGCGCGGCGGCCACCGCGTTGGCGATCGCGGCGCTCACCTGTTCCGGCGATGCCTCCACGACCGTGCCGACGAGATCGCGCAGATCCGACGGATTGCGCACGTCGCGCGCCGGCATGCCGTTCTCGATGATGGTGCCGCCTTCGAGCATCGGTTCCGCGCGCCACGGATGATGCGCGCTCGCCAGCAACGCCGACGACAGCGACGCCAGACGATGCTCGTTCGAGAGATCGAGGCCCATCGAGTTGAAGCGCTCGTTGCCGTACAACTGACGCGGCAGCGGAATCTTCGCGTGCGGCGCGCCGAGCGGCGTGATCTGCTGCGCTTCGTCGATCGGATCGCGCACGAGTTCCTTCACCGGAATGGATTCATCGGCGATGCGGTTCACGAACGACGTGTTCGCGCCGTTTTCCAGCAAACGCCGCACGAGATACGCGAGCAGCGTCTCGTGCGTGCCGACCGGCGCATACACGCGGCACGGGCGGTTGAGCTTGTCGCGGCCGGTGACTTCTTCGTAGAGCGGCTCGCCCATGCCGTGCAGGCACTGGAACTCGTACTGGCCGGGATAGTAGTTCTGTCCCGCGAGGTGATAGATCGCCGACAGCGTGAACGCGTTGTGCGTCGCGAATTGCGGATAAACGGCATCCGGCGCACCGAGCAGCTTCTTCGCGCACGCGAGATACGAGATGTCCGTGTAGATCTTGCGCGTGTAGACCGGATAGCCTTCGAGGCCATCGACTTGCGCGCGCTTGATTTCCGTATCCCAGTACGCGCCTTTGACGAGGCGAATCATCAAGCGATGACGGCTGCGGCGCGCGAGATCGATCAGATAGTCGATCACGAACGGGCAGCGCTTCTGATACCCCTGCACCACGAAACCGATACCGTTCCAGCCGGCCAGTTCAGGATCGAAGCACAGCGCTTCGAGCAGATCGAGCGAGATTTCGAGGCGATCGGCTTCTTCGGCGTCGATGTTCAAACCAATGTCGTAACGCCGCGCCAGTTGCGCGAGCGACCGCACGCGCGGAAGCAGCTCGTTCATCGTGCGTTCCTGCTGCGCGCGCGAGTAGCGCGGATGCAGCGCGGACAGCTTGATCGAAATTCCCGGGCCTTCGTAGATGCCGCGCCCGCCCGCAGCCTTGCCGATCGCGTGAATCGCCTGCTCGTAGGACGCGTAGTAGCGTTGCGCGTCTTCCTCGGTCGTCGCGGCTTCGCCGAGCATGTCGTAGGAATAGCGGAAACCGCGCGCCTCGTACTTGCGGCTGTTCGCGAGCGCTTCGGAAATGGTCTCGCCGGTGACGAACTGTTCGCCCATCAGGCGCATCGCCATGTCGACGCCCTTGCGGATCAGCGGCTCGCCGCCCTTGCCGATGAGACGCGTCAGCGCGGAGGACAGGCCTGCTTCGCTGTTCGTCGTCACGAGCTTGCCGGTGATCATCAAGCCCCACGTCGCCGCGTTCACGAACAGCGACGGCGCCTGGCCCATGTGCGATCTCCAGTCGCCCTTGCTGATCTTGTCGCGAATCAGCGCGTCGCGCGTGGCGCGGTCGGGAATACGCAGGAGCGCTTCGGCGAGACACATCAGCGCGACGCCTTCCTGGCTCGACAGCGAGAACTCGTGGATCAGCCCTTCCACGCCGCCGCCCGAGCTTTTCGCCCTCAGCGCTTCGACGAGCTTCGTCGCGAGCTTTTCCGTTTCGGCAGCGACGTTCGCGGGCAGGCGCGCCTGGCCGATCAGAAACGGCACGCACTCCGGCTCCGGCCTGCGATACGCGGCCGTGATCGCCGCGCGCAGCACGGATTGCGGCTGCACGTTCTGCGCAAAGTCGAGGAAGGGATGCGGCGCGCCTTCTTCGTCGCCGTCGACGGGTGCGGCATCGGCCATTTCGGACGCACCGTTCGCACCCGACAGCTCCGGCGGGAGCTGGCCGTGCTCGATACGCTCCAGATACGCGAAGATCGCCTGCTTGATCAGCCAGTGAGGAGTGCGCTCGAGGCGCGTCGCGGCGTCTTTGAGCCGGGAACGCAGCAGATCGTCGACTTTGACGCCTAGGGTTGTGCTCGCCATATTTCCTTCGTTTGCCGGTCGTGCAGAACCCGGCCATGACTAAAAAGTTGGCGAATCGTACTCCGCTGATTTAAAAGGTGCAACCGAGATTTTCGCTAGGGTTGCACCACAATGAAACCCTTATGGCACAAGGCTCTGGACGATGCACCGCCGGCCGGTGTCTGGCGGTTGTTGCCTAGTAGTTTCCCTAATCCGATATTTTTGGGACAACCCCTAAGTAAATCCCCCAGCGCCGCCGATATAAACGCAATGCGCCGAGCACGGCGCGGCATTCGCGGTCGATCAAGGCACCGCGGTCTCGGGGAGCAACGAGCATGAGCACTTGGGTGGTGGTAGCCAGCGTTTGGGCGATGTTCGCAGTCTGCGTCGTACTGTTCGTGCGGGGCGCGTCGCCGCATGTGCATCGATCCGGTGATGCTTCCGATCAGGGCGGCCGCGCAGCCGGCGACGTTTCCCGCGCCGAAGTCTGAAAAGCCGGTCGAGCCGCGGATCAAACGTCCAGCGGGTCGACCTCGACGTTCCAGCGCAGTACGCCCTTGAGCGAGCGCAGCGCCGGTTGCCACGCGCGCAACGACGTTTGCAGGGCGGGCCGTGACGCACTTTCCAGCAGCAGTTGCGCGCGGTGGACATTGAACACTTTCACGATGGTGAGCGGCACCGCATCGTAGACGGTCACGCGATCGGCGCCGGGCAAAGGCGCGAACGCCGCCGCCGCGTCCTCCAGAAACTTGAGCGCCGCTTCGAGCGTGCGGCCTTCGGCACGCAACATCGCCTGATAGACGAACGGCGGCAGTCGCGCGTCGCGCCGCTCGGCCAGCGTCGAGTTGGCGAAACCCACGTAATCCTGCCGCGATAGCGCCTGATAGAGCGCGTGACGCGGATAGCGCGTCTGAATCATCACTTCGCCCGGCAAGCCCGCCCGACCCGCCCGGCCGCTCACCTGCGTCAGTTGAGCGAAGAGCCGCTCGCTCGCGCGAAAGTCGTGCGAGAAGAGCGCGGTGTCGGCGTTGAGCACGCCGACGAGCGTCACGCGCCGGAAGTCGTGGCCCTTCGCGATCATCTGCGTGCCGACGAGAATATCGACCTCGCCTGCATGAACGTCGGAGAAAAGCGCTTGCGCACTGCCTTTGCGGCGCGTGCTGTCGGCGTCGATGCGAAGCACGCGCGCGCCCGGCACCACGCTCGCGAGCGTTTCCTCGACGCGCTGCGTGCCGCGGCCCATCGGCGCGATGTCGATGTTGCCGCAGTCCGGACACGACTTCGGAATGCGCGATTCCCAACCGCAGTGATGGCAGCGCAGCGCGCGCTCCGGCTTGTGCAGCACAGCGTAGGCGCTGCAGCGCGGACAGCCCGCAACCCATCCGCAGGCGTCGCACGACAGAATCGGCGCATAGCCGCGTCGATTCAGAAACACGAGACTCTGTTCGCCGCGCTCGACGCGCGTTTTCAGGGCGGCAATGAGCGGGCCCGCCAGTCCGTCGACCGATGCGCGGCCGCGCCGTCTTTCCTCTTCGAGGTCGATGAGCTTCACGGCCGGTAATGCCGCTTCGGCGACGGCCCGGCGCGTGAGCGTGAGCCGTGTGTAGCGGCCCTGCTCGGCCTGCCACCAGGTTTCGAGCGACGGCGTCGCCGAGCCGAGCACGACGGGGATGTCGAGCTGCTTCGCGCGATAGATCGCCAGATCGCGCGCCGAGTAGCGCAAGCCTTCCTGCTGCTTGTAAGCGGGATCGTGCTCTTCGTCGACGACGATGAACGCGAGCTTCGGCATCGACGCGAGAATCGCGAGGCGCGTGCCGAGCACGATGCGCGCGCTGCCCGTGTGCGCCGCCAGCCAGTTGCGCGCACGCTCGCCTTCTGCAAGGCCGCTGTGCATCGTGACGATCGAACCGTCCGCGAGCGCCGCGAACCGCGCGCGGAACGCGGCTTCGAACTGCGGCGTCAGGTTGATTTCCGGGACGAGGACGAGCGCTTGCGCGTCCGGCCGCGCCGCGAGTAATACGGCGAGCGCGTGCAGGTAGACCTCGGTCTTGCCGCTGCCCGTCACGCCGTGGAGCAAGAAGGGCGCGAAGCTTCGTGCGCCGGAGATCGCATCGACGGCATCGCGTTGCTCGTCGGTCAGAACCGGCAGCGGCGCGGCGCCGGTCGGGAGCGCTTGCGCATCGTCGACGGTGTCATCGGTCTGCGCCGTCGCCGTCTCGATCCAGCCGCGCGCGAGCCAATCGTCGAAAGTCACGCTTGCTTTCGGATGCAGCGCGCGGGCGTCGGACAGGCCCAGCGATGGCTGTTCGGCGAGCGCATCGGCCAGACGGCGCAGGGCGCTGGCGCGCGCGGGCAGCGCGTCGGGAAGTTGCGCGCGCCCCTCCGGCAAAAGCCGATAGCGCGGCTCCGCGGCGAAAAGTCGGTTCCAGCGCGAGGCATCCCGCAACGCCTGAGGCAGCGCCGGCAGCGCGACTTCGCCCAGACCGCGCTGATAGTAATCGGCGGCGAAGCTGGCGAGCGCGATCCACGCGTCGGAAAGCGGCGCGCAACCGTCACAGATTGCGGTAACCGCGCGCAGTTTCACGACAGGCACGTCACTCGAATCGGCGATTTCGCAGATCAGCCCGACGACCTCGCGTCGCCCGAATGGCACCTGCACCAGCATGCCGACGACAGGCGCATCCGGCAGCGCATAGCGGTAGTCGAACAGCCCGGGCATAGGCTGATCGACCGCGACGCGCAGGAACAGGCCAGTCACCGTGCGCGACCCCGCCTACGGCGGTTTGACACTGCAACGTGCGCCAGCGGGGAGAAGTTAAAGTGAAACATCAGAATCGCCTGTAAACCGTCGATTATTTTTGGATTTCCGATGCTTTCCACAGGCCTGTGGATAACTTTGTTGAGAAGTGCATTCGATGGCGCCGCAAACAATGTCACGAAAGCCTTATGTGCGTTAGCCCACATTTCGGGCAAAGCTCTCCGAATTCCTTAAAAATCATGAGCTTAAAGCATACATAGAGACATGTTATTGGCTGCCGGGGGCCATACGTCTGATGGCGCGCCGCAGCGAACAAAATGTGCATAAGTCAGTCTTGACATCGGGGAACGCCGCCCGAGGTGGGCGATCCGAGCGAGATGCTCCAGCCCCTGATTACTTACCCCGACACATGGACGCTGCGCCGCAGCATAAGTCGCGGCGCCGGTTTTGCTACGCCCTTTTATTACGGTGTCTGTCGCGTGCGCATCGCGCGGCTGTGACGATGCACCTCGTCGACGAGCTCCGCGACGTTCTCCGGCGGCGTGAATTGCGAGATTCCGTGGCCCAAATTGAAAACGTGGCCCGGAAAGTTTCCGAAGCTCTCGAGCACGGCACGCGCTTCGGTGCGGATGGCCGCAGGCGGCGCGAAGAGCACGTTCGGATCGATGTTCCCTTGCAGCGCCACGCGCGTTCCGACTTTTTCCCGCGCCTTGCCGAGATTCATGGTCCAGTCGAGCCCGACGGCATCGACACCCGTCGCGGCGATTTCTTCGATCCACAATCCACCGCCCTTCGTGAACGTGATGACGGGCACGCGCACGCCTTCTTGCTCGCGCTTCAGACCGGCGACCACCTTCGCGATGTAGTCGAGCGAGAAGCGCTGATACGCGCCATCCGCGAGCGCACCGCCCCAGGTGTCGAAGATCATCACGGCCTGCGCGCCCGCTTCGATCTGCGCGTTCAGGTACGCCGTCACGGCTTGTGCGTTCACATCGAGGATGCGGTGCATCAAGTCTGGACGCGCATAAGCCATCGATTTGACCGTGCGATGATCGTCCGATCCGCCACCTTCGACCATGTAGCAAGCGAGCGTCCACGGGCTGCCGGAGAAGCCGATCAGCGGCACCTTTTGGCGGCCTTGCGCATCGGTGAGCGCGCGGCGGATCTGGCTCACGGCATCGGTGACGTAGGACAGCGTCCCGCCGATGTCCGGCACGGCGAGGCGCTTCACGTCGTCCTCGGTGCGCACCGTGCGCTCGAAACGCGGACCTTCGCCCTGCACGAAGTCCAGGCCGAGGCCCATCGCGTCGGGGACGGTGAGAATGTCGGAGAAGAGAATTGCGGCGTCGAGCGGAAAGCGTTCGAGCGGCTGAAGCGTCACTTCGGTCGCGTAATCGGGATTCTTCGCGAGGCCGAGAAAACTGCCCGCGCGGGCGCGCGTCGCGTTGTACTCCGGCAGATAACGCCCCGCCTGGCGCATCAGCCAGATCGGCGTGTAGTCGGTCGGCTGGCGCAGGAGCGCGCGCAGGAAGGTGTCGTTCAGAAGAGTGTGTGCCACGTCGCTCGATGCTGAAGGCAAAGAATCGTTCATTCTACCGGACCGGCCAGGCGTTCTCCGACTGAGACCGGCGATTCGGAATGTCTCATGCAGCGCGGCCTATGCCTTTCGGACGAGTGTCCGGAGACCGAAGGCATCGGTATCATCGACGGACCATACAACTAGAACCAGGAGAATCGATGCAACGCACGTCTGTCAGTCTTGCCGCCTCTGCACTCGCACTGTCGGTCGCGCTCACGAGCGTCGCGCACGCTCAAACCATTCAGGCCGGCACCGTGGCGGGCGCGAAGCCCGCCGCGCCCGCCCCCGTCACGGCGGCCTCCCGGCTCGACGAAATCCTGGCGCGTCACACGCTGCGCGTCTGCACGACGGGCGACTACAAGCCGTACTCTTTCCTGCGCCCGGACGGGCAATTCGAGGGGATCGACATCGATCTGGCGGAGAGCCTCTCGAAGTCGCTCGGCGCGAAGGCCGAGTACGTGAAAACGTCCTGGTCGAATCTGATGAACGATTTCGTCGCCAAGTGCGATATCGCCGTAGGGGGCGTCTCGACCACGCTCGAGCGGCAGAAGCGCGCGTTCTTCACGGCGCCGTACATGGAAGACGGAAAAACGCCGATTGTCCGTTGCGACGATGTCGACAAGTACCAGACCGTCGCGCAGATCGATCAGCCGAACGTGCGCACGATCGTCAATCCGGGCGGCACGAACGAGCGCTTCGCGAAGCAGTTCTTTCCCCACTCGCAGTTGATCGAGTACCCGGACAACGTGACGATCTTCAAGCAGATCCTCGAAGGCAAAGCCGACGTGATGGTCACGGACGCATCTGAAACGCTGCTCCAGCAGAAGCTCAATCCCGGTCTGTGCTCGGTGCATCCGGACAAGCCGTTCCAGTTCGGCGAAAAGGCGTATCTGCTGCCGCGCGGCGACGTGCCATTTCAGCAATATGTCGATCAGTGGCTGCATCTCGCCCGTTCGTCGGGCGAGTTTCAGGCCGTGTATGACAAATGGTTGAAGTAACGCTCAACGCTCGGCGCGCACGAGTTCGCCCGTGCGTGCGCCGATCTTGCCCAGCCAGCCGAGCGCCGCTTCCGACTGGGCATGCATGCGCGCGAATCCGTGCGTCATGTCGCGCGCGTCGATCATCTCGACGCGGCCTCCGTTGGCTTCCAGGAAGCGCTTGAGTTCAAAGGCGTCGTCGTAGAGCGGATCGTAGGCCGCCGCGACAATCAGCGCGGGCGCTGGCGTGCGCTCGAACGGCTCGGAGAGCGGGAACGCGCGCACGTCGTGCTCTTCTGGCGCCTCGCCCGAGAGAAATTGAGTCCAGTACCACTTCATTTCATCGTTCGTGAGGCCGGGACCGTTCGCATTGGCAATGCAACTGGGACTTTCGAACTGACGCCGCATCACTGGATAGAGCAGCAACTGCAGGCCGACGAGGCCGGCCACGCGTTCGTTCGCGCCGCGCGCCGCGACGACCGCCAGATGCGCACCTGCACTGTCACCGCCGACGGCCAGCCGGTCGGTCGCGAAACCGAGCCGAGAGCGATGCTCCGCCAGCCAGATCAGCGCGTCGAGCGCGTCCTCGCACGGCGCGGGAAACGGGTGCTCCGGCGCGAGCCGGTAGTCGACGCTCGCCACTGCGCATTGCGAATCCAGCGCGAGCCGTGCGACGAGCCCATCGTGGGTGTCGAGGTCGCCGACCACCCAGCCGCCGCCGTGAAAGTACACGATGAGCGGCAGCGGACCGCGCACGGCCTTCGGCTTGTAGACCCGCGCGACGAGCAGGCGCCCTTCGAGAGCGATTTCGATATCTTCCGCAGTCACGTCGTTGTCGCGTTCTCGGGCGTAAGCTTTGGCAATATTGCTGAAGCGGTCTCGTACCGCCTGCGCGTCCGCACCGGGCGTCAAAGGCGGAAATGCCTCGTCCACAGCGCGGTAGTAGCGGAGCAAGGCTGCGTCGATCGTCATGCGCGTCTCCATGGGATCTCTTGTTCGATGATGGTTTACGGGCGCATGCGCATCGATTTCATGCGGCCGCACGTTCGATTTTCGCGGAAAACGCAAAATATTGCGCTGGTCCTAAAATCGGCATTTATCGGCAAGATCGGGCCGATCGGATAAACGATCCGAATAACAGACAATATATCCTTGAAAATCAGGAGAATCGCGCGCGAAAATTTCCTGCGCGCCTTATCCGACGGGGGTTACAACCTGAAACACTTTGTTACGGCGACGCCTAATCAATTCGCCCACAATCTGTTCAAACGGTTTCAACACGGATGTATTGGGCTGCGCTGTGCGAAAGCCGGGCGGTCTGATAGGTGGCTGTGGGCCAGCTCTCAAATTGGGGCATCGGTGTTGGGATCGTTATTCGAATGTAATCCATTCGAAATAATCCCAAGTGTGGTCTCCTCGCGCTAACCCCGTAGCGTGTGGTTTTTAGCGGGCTCCAGGCCCGCTTTTTTTTCGCCCGGACAAACGTTTGCGTTCTTCGAGAACCTCAGAGCTCGAACGTTTGATCCAATGACAGAAGGGAGCGCTGCGGCGCTCCCTTCGTCGTTGTGGTGATTTCGATTGCGGCGCGCTTCAGGCCGTTTTGGCCTCAGCGAGCTTCAGTTCGTCGATCATCCGTGCGCGCATCACGAACTTCTGCGCTTTGCCCGTGACAGTCATCGGCAATTCGTCGACGAAGCGGATATAGCGCGGAATCTTGTAATGCGCAATCTGCCCCTTGCAGAAGTCGCGGATCTCCTCCTCGCTTGCCTGCTCGCCGGGGCGCACCACGATCCACGCGCACACTTCCTCGCCGTACTTCTGATCCGGCACGCCGAACACCTGCACCGATTGGACCTTCGGATGGCGGAACAGGAATTCCTCGATCTCGCGCGGATAGATATTCTCGCCGCCGCGAATCAGCATGTCCTTGAGACGGCCGACGATGTTGCAGTAGCCTTCTTCGTCGAGCGTCGCGAGGTCGCCAGTATGCATCCAGCCGTCGACGATTGCCTCGCGCGTCTTGGCATCGTCGTCCCAGTAGCCTTTCATCACCGAGTAACCGCGCGTGCAGAGCTCGCCAGTCTCGCCCACGGGCACGATGTTGCCCAGCGCATCGACGATCTTCACCTCGAGATGCGGCTGGATGCGTCCGACGGTCGTCGTGCGTTTGTCGAGCGGATCAGTCGTGGAGCTCTGGAACGACACCGGGCTCGTCTCGGTCATGCCATAGGCGATCGTGATCTCGCTCAAATGCATCTTCGAAACGACCCGCTTCATCGTTTCGATCGGGCACGGCGAGCCTGCCATGATGCCGGTGCGCAGGCGGCTCAGGTCGTACTTCGTGAAGTCAGGGTGATCGAGTTCGGCGATGAACATCGTCGGTACACCGTGCAGCGCGGTGCATTTTTCCTCGTGGACGGCGGTGAGGGTGGCGCCGGGATCGAACGCCTCGCCTGGGAAGACCATCGTGCAGCCGGTCGACACGCACGCGAGCACCGCCAGTACCATGCCGAAGCAGTGATAGAGCGGCACCGGGATACACAGCGAATCCTGCTCGGTAAGCCGCATCGCCATCGCGATATAGCGCGCGTTGTTGACGATGTTCCGATGCGTGAGCGTCGCGCCCTTCGGGTTGCCGGTCGTGCCGCTCGTGAACTGGATGTTGATCGCGTCGTCCGGACCCAGCTTCGCTTCGAGCGCGTCGAGCTTCGACGTGTCGAGTTGGTCGCGGCCCGTACGCATCACATCGTCGAAGTTGAGCATGCCGGGCGTTTTGTTGTCGCCCATGCGGATAACAGCACGCAGTGCCGGCAGCTTTGCGGCGTCGAGCGCATTCGGCGCAGCGTCCGCGAGTTCGGGCGCGAGCGCCTGCAGCATCTCCAGATATTTCGATGACTTGAACTGTTCCGCCGCGATGATCGCCTTGCAGCCGACCTTGTGCAGCGCGTATTCGAGCTCGGCCAGTCGGTACGCCGGATTGATGTTGACCAGCACCGCGCCCATGCGCGCGGTGGCGAATTGCGTGAGCAGCCATTCGACGCGATTCGGCGACCAGATGCCAACGCGATCGCCCGCCTGAATGCCCAGCGCGAGCAGCCCGCTCGCAAGGACATCGACCTCGTTTGCGAACTCGCGCCACGTCCAGCGGATGTTTTGCTCGCGAAAGACCACCGCAAGCCGATCAGGAAAGCGGCCCGCGGTTTCGAGGAGAAAGCGCGCGACGGTCGCGTCGCTCAGGGGAATGTCGGTCGCGCCGTGAACATAAGAAATGCCGTCGCGCGGTTCGATCTGCGCGCCGGCCTGCGTCGGTTCAGTTGCCATCGATGGTCTCCGCCAATTTGAGTCGCCGCCCGATGAAGGCTAATTGGAGGCTATTGTGCATCGCAAAGACGCGCGCGGGCATTGAGTGTTTCCCCGCAACGCCGCACTGAGAAGGTCAATCAAAGCTCAGCCGAATCAACGAGTTATGAAGAACCTGCGGCAGGACACATAACCGATATGCACTTATGCCTGCGCGATTTGCCGATTTGGAGCATAAAAAAAGCAGCCCGAAGGCTGCTTTCCTTGAACTGCTGAACGCCGCTTGGCGCGTCACGCTTAATGCTTCGCGTGCGCCTTGCGCAGACGCTGGATCGCCGCGAGCTGAGCCGTCGCATATGCGAGTTCCGCTTGCGCGGTCGCATATTCAAGTTCCGAGGTGTTGTTCTGAATCGCTTCCTCGGCACGCTTCCTCGCCTGCTCGGCCTTCGCTTCGTCGAGATCGGCGCCGCGGATCGCCGTATCGGCGAGTACGGTCACGAGGCCCGGCTGGATTTCGAGAATCCCGCCTGCAACGAACACGAACTCTTCCGAGCCGTCTTCCGCCTCGATGCGCACCGCGCCCGGACGAATGCGCGTGATGAGCGGCGTGTGGCCGGGCAGAATGCCCAACTCACCCGCTTCGCCCGGCAGCGCGACGAACTTCGCCTGGCCCGAGAAGATCTGCTCTTCCGCGCTGACGACGTCTACCTTGATGGTTGCCATTTATGTCGACTCCTGAGGCAGTGTATGGGTGAACGTCGGCTTGCCGGCCGACGTCCGCATCGATACACCCGACCTTTACTGGATCTTCTTGGCCTTTTCGAAGGCTTCGTCGATCGTGCCGACCATGTAGAACGCCTGCTCCGGCAGATGATCGCATTCACCTTCGACGATCATCTTGAAGCCGCGGATGGTTTCCTTCAGCGGCACGTACTTGCCCGGCGAGCCCGTGAACACTTCTGCAACGTGGAACGGCTGCGACAGGAAGCGCTGAATCTTACGCGCGCGCGCGACCGACAGCTTGTCTTCCGGCGACAGTTCGTCCATGCCCAGAATCGCGATGATGTCGCGCAGTTCCTTGTAGCGCTGCAGCGTTTGCTGCACACCGCGCGTGATCGAATAGTGCTCTTCGCCGATCACGTTCGGGTCGATCTGACGCGAGGTCGAATCGAGCGGGTCAACTGCCGGATAAATACCGAGCGATGCGATGTCACGCGACAACACGACCGTTGCGTCCAGGTGGCCGAAGGTCGTAGCCGGCGACGGGTCGGTCAAGTCATCGGCAGGAACGTACACGGCCTGAACCGACGTGATCGAGCCGGTCTTGGTGGACGTGATGCGCTCTTGCAGCTTGCCCATTTCTTCAGCGAGCGTCGGCTGATAGCCCACTGCCGAAGGCATACGGCCGAGCAGAGCGGACACTTCCGTACCCGCCAGCGTGAAACGATAGATGTTGTCGACGAAGAAGAGAACGTCGAGGCCTTCGTCACGGAAGTGCTCGGCCATCGTCAGACCGGTCAGCGCAACGCGCAGACGGTTGCCCGGCGGCTCGTTCATCTGGCCGTACACCAGCGCGACCTTGTCGAGAACGTTCGAGTCCTTCATTTCGTGATAGAAGTCGTTCCCTTCACGGGTACGCTCACCCACACCCGCGAACACGGAGTAACCGCCGTGCTCCTTCGCGATGTTGTTGATGAGTTCCATCATGTTCACGGTCTTGCCCACGCCTGCACCGCCGAACAGACCGACCTTGCCGCCCTTTGCGAACGGGCAGATCAGGTCGATAACCTTGATGCCGGTTTCGAGCAGTTCGGTCGACGGCGACAGCTCGTCGAACGCCGGTGCATGCTGGTGAATCGAGCGCAGCGTGGTCGAGTCGATCGGACCCGCTTCGTCGATCGGACGGCCGAGCACGTCCATGATGCGGCCGAGAGTCGGCTTGCCGACCGGCACGCTGATGGGCTTGCCCGTGTTCTTGACCGTCGTGCCGCGGCGCAGACCGTCGGATGCACCCAGACAGATGGTGCGCACCACGCCGTCGCCCAGTTGCTGCTGGACTTCGAGCGTCAGTTCGGTGCCTTCCAGAATGAGCGCGTCGTAGATCTTCGGCATTTGCGCACGCGGGAATTCCACGTCGATAACGGCGCCGATGCACTGTACGATCTTGCCTTCTACCAAAGCAGTAGTACTCATCGCATTTCCTTTAGATACTGTGTTCTTTCAAGCGGTCAGCAAAATCAGACCGCTGCGGCGCCGCCGACGATTTCCGACAATTCTTTCGTAATCGCGGCCTGGCGGCTCTTGTTGTAGACGAGCTGCAGTTCGTTGATCACGGTCTTCGCGTTGTCCGACGCGGCTTTCATCGCGACCATGCGTGCCGACTGCTCCGACGCCATGTTTTCCGCGACCGCCTGATACACGAGCGCCTCGACGTAGCGCACGAGCAACTCGTCCACCACGGTTTGCGCGTCCGGCTCGTAGATGTAGTCCCACGAGGTCTTCGGCGTGTCGCCGTCTTCGCCCTTCGCGTCGAGATCATCCACGGACAACGGCAGCAGTTGCTCGATCACCGCTTCCTGCTTCATCGTGTTGATGAAGCGCGTGTACGCCAGGTACACCGCGTTGATCTTGCCTTCCGAATACAGGTCGAGCTGCACCTTGACCGCGCCGATCAGCTTTTCCAGATGCGGCGTATCGCCCAGTTGCGTGACTTGCGACACGACATTGGCCTTCAGGCGATTCAGGAACCCGAGACCCTTGCCGCCGATCGCCGAAGCTTCGATCTTGACACCGCCCTGATCGAGTTCCTTGATCTTGTTCAGCGACGCACGCAGGATGTTCGTGTTCATGCCGCCGCACAGACCCTTGTCAGTCGTGACGAGGATCAGGCCGGCCGTCTTCGCGCCCTTGTTCTCGACCATGAACGGATGGCGATACTCCGGGTTCGCCTTGCTCATGTGCGATGCGATCGCGCGGACCTTGTCGGCATACGGACGGGCGGAACGCATACGCTCCTGGGCGCGGCGCATCTTGGATGCGGCGACCATTTCCATCGCTTTCGTGATCTTGCGCGTGTTTTGCACGCTCTTGATCTTGCCGCGAATTTCCTTCATTCCAGCCATTGCTTACTCCTTGATCGAAGCCGCGCGATGTTCGAAGACATCGCGCGTTGCTCCTCAGTCCCGATCAATAAGCGCCCGACTTCTTGAAGTCCTTCAGCGCGGCATGCAGTGCGCCTTCGTCGTCCTTCGACAAGTCTTTATTGTCTTCGATGCGCTTAATCAGATCGCCGTGGCTGGTCTTCAGGAATTCGCGCATGCCCTTTTCGAACGGCAGAACTTGCGAGACTTCGAGATCGTCCAGATAGCCGTTGTTGGCTGCGAACAGCGCGACAGCCAGTTCCCACACCTGCAGCGGCTGATACTGCGGCTGCTTCAACAGTTCCGTCACGCGGCGGCCGCGCTCGAGCTGCTTGCGGGTGGCTTCGTCGAGATCCGATGCGAACTGCGCGAACGCAGCCAGTTCACGATACTGCGCGAGGTCGGTACGGATACCGCCCGACAGCTTCTTGATGACCTTGGTCTGAGCCGCACCACCGACGCGCGACACCGACACGCCCGCGTTGATTGCGGGGCGGATACCGGCGTTGAACAGGTCGGTTTCGAGGAAGATCTGACCGTCGGTAATCGAGATCACGTTCGTCGGAACGAACGCGGTCACGTCGCCGGCTTGCGTTTCGATGACGGGCAATGCCGTCAGCGAGCCGCTCTTGCCCTTGACTTCGCCGTTGGTGAACTTCTCGACGTACTCTTCCGAGACGCGCGCAGCGCGCTCGAGCAGACGCGAGTGCAGATAGAACACATCACCCGGATAGGCTTCGCGGCCCGGCGGACGACGCAGCAGCAGCGAGATCTGGCGATATGCCCACGCTTGCTTGGTCAAGTCGTCGTAAACGATCAGCGCGTCCTGGCCGCGATCGCGGAAGTATTCGCCCATCGTGCAGCCGGCGTACGGCGCGAGGTATTGCATCGCGGCCGATTCCGAAGCCGAAGCCGCAACGACGATGGTGTACGCCATCGCGCCGGTTTCTTCGAGCTTGCGCACCACGTTCATGATCGACGAAGCCTTCTGGCCGATCGCGACGTAGATACAGATGAGGTCCTTGCCCTTCTGGTTGATGATCGCGTCGACAGCCACCGCGGTCTTGCCGCACTGACGGTCGCCGATGATCAGCTCGCGCTGGCCACGGCCGATCGGCACCATCGAGTCGATCGACTTCAGACCCGTTTGCACCGGCTGCGACACCGACTTACGCCAGATTACGCCCGGAGCGATCTTTTCGATTGCGTCCGTTGCCTTCGCGTTGATCGGGCCCTTGCCGTCGATCGGGTTGCCGAGCGCGTCGACCACGCGGCCGATGAGTTCCGGACCCACCGGCACTTCGAGAATGCGGCCCGTCGTCTTGACGATATCGCCTTCCGAGATGTGCTCGTATTCACCGAGAATAACGGCGCCGACCGAGTCACGTTCGAGGTTCAGCGCGAGGCCGAAGGTGTTGCCCGGAAATTCGAGCATTTCGCCCTGCATCACGTCCGACAGGCCGTGGATGCGTACGATACCGTCGGTCACGGAGATCACGGTGCCCTGGTTGCGAACATCCGCGCTCGCTTCAAGGCCCTGGATCCGGCTCTTGATCAGCTCGCTGATCTCAGAGGGATTGAGTTGCATTATTCGCTCCTGATAGTCAATTCTGTTGCGTGCCAGCCATGAGACACGGGTTGATCGCTTAAGCGGTCAGAGCCGTCTGCATGCTGGCGAGGCGCGCGCGGACCGAGGTATCGAGCACTTCGTCGCCAACCGTCACGCGAACGCCGCCGATCAGCGACTGGTCGATTTCGACGATCGGCTTCAGCTTGCGCTGGAACTTGCGTTCGAGGCTTGCAACGAGGTCGTTCAACTGTTCGCCTTCGAGGGGGAACGCGCTCACGATGTGAGCATCGGCAGCACCTTCACGGGCGTTCTTCAGTTCGTCGAACTGGACGGCGATTTCCGGCAGCAGCGACAGACGATGGTTCTCGACCAGCATGCCGACGAAATTCTTCGCCTGAGCGTTGCCGAGAGCCAGCGGCGAGTTCACTGCGGCGAGCAGGAGATCGACGATCTGCTGTCGGCTCACCTTCGGGCTCGAAGCGACCGATTCCACTTCGGGCAGACGCGCAACCTGTGCCAGCTCCTCGACGAAGGTGGACCAGCCCGCGAGATCGCCGGTTTCGGCCACGCGGAACAGCGCTTCTGCGTAAGGACGAGCGATGGTTGCAAGTTCGGCCATGATCAGAGCTCGGTTTTGAGTTGATTCAGCAGATCGGCGTGAGCTTTCTGATCGACTTCGCGTTTCAGAATTTGCTCGGCGCCCTTGACGGCCAGCGCCGCGACTTCGGCACGCAGCGTTTCACGCGCCTTCACGACTTGCTGGTCCGCGTCCGCCTTGGCCTGCGCGACGATGCGCGCGGCTTCGGCTTGAGCGTTGGCCTTGATTTCTTCTGCGACTGCGGCTGCGCGCTTTTCGGCGTCGGCAATGCGTTGCTGGCCATCGGTGCGCGCTTGCGCGAGTTCCTGGTCGACGCGCTTGTGCGCTGCTTCGAGTTCCGCTTTGCCCTTGTCGGCGGCGGCGAGGCCGTCGGCAATCTTCTTCGAGCGCTCGTCGAGGGCGTTGATCAACGGCGGCCACACGAACTTCATCGTGAACCACGCGAGGATCAGAAACACGACCATTTGCGCAAACAGGGTTGCGTTGAGATTCACGGTGTTTCCTTAAACGTTGCTTGATCGGAGGTGAAACGGTTAAAAGGCGCTCATCGGCTTGTTGAGCTCGATCAGCGCCTCACCCGTTCCGTTCAGGCGTCTTTAAAAGTCAGACGCACAGTTCCGAGGAACCTCAGCCTGCGAGCTTCGAGAGCAGCGGGTTCGCGAACGCAAACAGCATTGCCACACCAACGCCGATCAGGAACGCCGCGTCGATCAGACCAGCCAGCAGGAACATCTTGGTCTGCAGCGGGTTCATCAGTTCCGGCTGGCGGGCGCACGCTTCAATGTACTTGCCGCCCATCAGACCGATACCGATACAGGCGCCGATTGCACCCAGGCCGATGATGATGCCGATACCGATGGCGGTCAGACCCTGGATGTTGGCGATGAAAGCTTGCATGATCACTCCTTTGATTAAAGACTTTGGAACTGGATTTATAAAAAACGAAAACCTAAAACCTGAACGATTCCGGAACGTGCCGCAACGCGTCAGTGTGAGTCATGCGCCTGGCCGATGTACACCAGCGTCAGCATCATGAAAATGAACGCCTGCAACAGCACGATCAGAATGTGGAAGATCGCCCAAACCGTGCCCGCGACCACGTGGCCGATAAAGCCGAGCACAGAAGCGTCCGCACCGAACGTCCACATGCTGCCCAGAAGGGCGATCAGCAGGAACAGCAGTTCGCCGGCGTACATGTTGCCGAAAAGCCGCATGCCGAGCGAAACCGTCTTGGCGACGAACTCGATGATGTTCAGCGCGAGGTTCGGAATCCACAAGAGCGGATGCGCGCCGAACGGAGCGGACAGCAGTTCATGCACGAAGCCGCCGGCGCCCTTGATCTTGAAGTTGTAGTAGATCATCAGCACGAACACGCCGAGCGCGATGCCGATGGTGCCGTTCAGGTCAGCCGTCGGCACAATGCGATGATGCGGCAGCGCTTCCGACAGTCCCAGCCAGCCGATGACGCGGCCCGGCAAATCAACGGGGATGAAGTCGAGCGAGTTCATCAGGGCGACCCAGACGAACACGGTCAGTGCGAGCGGAGCGATGAAACGGCGGCTGCCGTGAATCATCGACTTCGACTGATCTTCGACCATTTCGACCAGCATCTCGATCGCGCACTGGAACCGGCCGGGTACACCGGAGGTCGCCTTGCGCGCGGCAAGACCGAGAATGATGATGGTCACGAGACCGCACACGATCGACCAGAAAAGCGTGTCGAGATTCCAGACATGGATGTCGAAGATCGACGCCTGTGCGTGCGTGGAAAGATTCTGCAAGTGGTGCGCAATGTACTCGGACGGATCCAGAGCGTGCGTTCCTTCGCTAGCTGCCATATCGTTAAAGCCACCCAAATTGTCAAAAATCTTTCGTCACCTGTCGCTTCCGAGCCGCCGCTTCGCGTTGCGGCTTCGGGTCGAGAGGCCCGAGTGCGGAGCATGGTCCGCACCTGTTCATCTGTGATGCTACTTGCAACTCGTGCTGAAGGCACTTACCTGGGACGTCAAGAATCGTCACCGCAGCGCCATTGCAACCCAGTAAGTCTTCAGGGCGACGATGTACGTCACGAGCAGCGGCAACCACAACGCACTCTTGTACCAGTACGCGACCGCCACGAACATGGCGATCGTCGCGCCCATCTTGAGCGCCTCGCCGATCATCCAGCTCATGATCGTCTCCGCGCCGCTTTTTGCTCTCAGGCGCGCGGCGAACAAAGCGCTCGGCACCCAGCAAATTGCTCCCCCGAGAAATGCTGACAGCGCAGCGTCGCCCGGCGGCTTGTAAAACAGCCACCACAACAGCGTCGCACCCAGGGACAAAACCATTTGCGCTGCCACGACCTTAAACGGCGTGACACGCGATGGACGACTCACCTCGGGCCCAAACAGCTTCTGTGCCTGATCCCGCGTGAGCGGAACGATATTGTTATCTTGCGCTTCGGCATCCCACGCGTCGCCGGACGATCTGCGCGGCTGATTTCCGGAGGCATTTGCGTCGCCGGTTGCGTGAGCGTTCGGCGCTCGATTTTCCTCTCGCACCGTCTTCAAACCTTCAACCAAAAGTCCGGAAAATCACCTTGCGCTTTCGCTGCGCTTTCGAGGTGGCCTAGCTGATAAATCCGGGCGATTGTAAGCGATTGTTGTCGGGGATTCAATAGTTTAGGTGTGTCAAAAGCCAAGCGGACGAACCTTAAAAATCGGTCTCGAAAACGAGACTTTCCTTGCAATTGCAAGGAGATTCTCAGTCGATGGCACATCGTCCGATGAACGGTTAAATGAGCGCCCAACCGATGACCGTTGCCACGATCCAGAATGGAATCGACACCATGTGAAATGGCATCCACAGCCCCTTTTCGCCCGATAATCGCACGGCGATGAGATTGGCCAGCGAACCGATCGCGATGCCGAATCCGCCGACGCTGACGCCGAACGCGAGCGCGCGCCAGTCCTTGGAGAACTCCGCGAGCACGATGGCCGCCGGCACGTTGCTGATCGCTTGCGAGAGAACGGCGCCGGCCGCATACGCGCGCTTAGGCGTGCCGATGCCGACGTGTGCGATGGCTGCGTGGATCGACGGCATTGCGGCCGCGCTGCGCAGCACGATGAACATCAACACGAAGATGAGCAACAACAGCCAGTCGATCTTGAACACGACCTCGCGACGCCACAGCACGAAGAGGATCGCAAGCACGGCAAGCGCGGGCCCGGCATGATGCGCATCCGCGAGCGCCACGAACGCGGCAAATGCAAGCACGCTCACGCTGCACAGCACGCGATCGACGCGATGCTCTTCGATATCGCCGGAAAGATCGAGCGGTTCGGCGCGGAACATCGCAAACGTGAGGATGCCGAGCAGCGCCATCAACGCGGCGCACAGCGGCAGCATCGCCCACACGAACGCGGGGAAGCCGACGCCGCTCGTCTGCCATAGAAACAGGTTCTGGGGATTGCCGAGCGGCGTGAGAATCGAACCCGCGTTGACCGAGAGTGCGATCACGATCACGAGCCGCTTGATGGGCAGTGGTGCGAGCCTGTGCAGCGATAAGGCGAGCGGCACGACGGCGAAAAGCGCGACGTCGTTGGTCAGGACGGTGGACAGTACCGCAGCAAGCGCGACGAGCAGCAGCGCCAGCGTCCGCTCGCCATGAATGTGGTGCACGAGGCGGTGCGCCGCCCACATCAGGAATCCTGATAATTCGATCGCCTTGGTGAGAATCAGGAGGCCGGCGAGTGTGAGTACCGTCTGCCAGTCGACGAGACCGGGCAGCGACATCCACGGCCGCGGATGCCCGATCTGCAACACGACGAGCGCGAAGACGAGGATCGCGAGAACCGGCTCCTTCGAGACGGCTCGCCAGATACGGGCGAGGAGGTCGAAACGTGTGCTTTTGACGTTGAATTCGGACAAGATGCGTGTGAATCAGGTCGTCGGAGTCGGCGCTTCGATACTTCCACGCAATTTGCTCAGGATGCCCTCGAGCGAGTCGAGATTGCCGAAATCGATCGTGACCTTGCCGCGCCCTCTTCCGCCCAACTTGATCTTTACGTTGGCGGAAAGCAGATCCGACAGCTCTTCTTCCAGACGGCGCGTATCACGTCCGCCGTCATTTGCGGCGCGTGCTTTTGTCGCAGGGGCTTCCTTGGTCGTCGCCGCTACCAGGCGTTCGGTTTCGCGTACCGACAAGCGGCGATTGACGACATGATTGGCGAGCTGGATCTGCGTCGCCGCATCGACGGCGAGCAACGCACGCGCGTGGCCCATGTCCAGGTCGCCGGCGAGAAGCATGGTCTGCACGGGCGCTGCGAGATTCAGCAGGCGCAGCAGGTTCGATACCGCGCTGCGCGAGCGCCCGACCGACTCGGCCGCTTGTTCGTGCGTAAAGCGGAATTCGTCGAGCAGACGCTGGATGCCCTGCGCCTCTTCCAGCGGGTTCAAATCTTCCCGCTGAATGTTTTCGATCAACGCCATCGCAGCGGCTGCTTGATCTGGCACGTTTTTTACGAGCACCGGAACTTCGTCGAGGCCGGCAAGGCGCGCGGCACGGAAGCGCCGCTCGCCCGCAATGATTTCATAACGATCGTCACTCACCGAGCGCACGAGAATCGGCTGCATCAGACCCTGCGCGCGGATGCTCGCGGCGAGTTCCTGGAGCGCGCCCTCGTCCATCCGTGTACGCGGCTGATACTTGCCGGCTTGCAGCTTATCGAGCGGCAGCACCGAGGGCGTGCCCTCGCCGCGCACGGCTTCCGTAATGTCGACGCTACCGCCGAGCAATGCGTCCAAGCCGCGGCCTAGACCTTTTTTCTTCATCACAGCGCTCATTTCGGTTCCTCCGTCGGCGTTCTCGGCCGCATCGAATGGGGTTTGCTCAGTTGACGTTGAGCGCGCGCACACGCTCGATCATTTCGGTGCCGAACTGGATATACGCCTGCGCACCGCGCGACGACTTGTCGAACACGACGCCGGGCAGTCCATAGCTAGGCGCTTCCGCAAGGCGCACGTTGCGCGGGATCACAACGTCGAACAGCTTGCTGCCAAAGTGTTCCTTCAATTGGTCCGACACTTGTTGCTGCAACGTAATTCGGGGATCGAACATCACGCGCAGCAGGCCAATTACCTTCAGGTCACGATTCAGGTTCGCGTGCACCTGCTTGATGGTGTTCACGAGATCCGACAATCCTTCGAGCGCAAAATATTCGCACTGCATCGGAATCACGACGCCGTGCGCCGCGCATAGGGCGTTAAGCGTCAGCAGCGAAAGCGCGGGGGGGCAATCGATCAGCACGAAGTCATAGTCATCGGCTACTTCGGCAATCGCCGCCCGAAGAATGCCTTCGCGATTTTCCATGTCCACGAGTTCGACTTCGGCGCCTGCCAGCTCGCGATTGGCCGGCAGCACGTCGTATCCGACCGCCTCCGGGCGTGTGCGTGCCTCGCGCAGTGTCACGCCATCGACGAGCACTTCATAGACAGTGTTCTCGCACGCGGCCTTGTTGATGCCGCTGCCCATGGTCGCGTTGCCCTGAGGGTCGAGGTCGATCAGCAGAACGCGCTGATCGAGGCCCGCAAGGCTCGCCGCGAGATTGACCGCTGTCGTGGTCTTTCCAACGCCGCCCTTCTGATTTGCGACGCAGAAGATTTTTGCCATCGTTTAGTGTCCTCGTTTCTTCGCTGTCAGAAGATCAGCGTGCCTGGAATGCCGGATGGAAACCGTGCAGCGGACCTTCAAGCTGGCTCGACGGCAATCTCGACGAGATGCCGTTCCGCGTCGAGCATCGGCACATTGAGGCGCTCGATACCGAGCACCTTGGCACCCGCCGGCACACGCGCGGCTTCAGCCTCAGGCCTGACACCCTTCATCGCCAGAATCCGTCCGTTGTCCGCAACCAGATGACGCGCAAGTGTAACGAAATCGGAGAGCTCTGCGAATGCGCGCGACACGATTAAATCGAATTTCCCCGGGACTTCGACTCCCGGACGTAAACTTTCGACGCGACCGGTCACCACCGACAGATTGTTCAGACCCAACTGCGCTTTCGCCTGCGACTGAAATGCTGTTTTCTTATGAACGATGTCGTTGAGCGTGACGTGCAATTCAGGCAACGCGATCGCCAGTACGATGCCGGGTAAACCGCCGCCGGAGCCGACGTCCAGCACTGTCGACGGCCTGCGCACGTTCACCGCCGGAACGATCGCAAGCGAATCCAGAATATGCTGGATGAGCATTTGATGCGGATCGCGGATCGCCGTCAGGTTGTAGACGGAATTCCATTTGCCGAGCAGCGCAACATAATCGAGAAATTTCTGAATTTGCGAGGACGAAAGCGCAATGTCGAGTTCGGTGACGCCCTTCTCGAGCGTCGCCGCCAAGGATAAATGGCGCTCCGTCATTGAACCGCCGTCGGGTTGCCGGTTGCCGCATCGTCGCCAGCAGAATTTCGGCCGCGACGGCCTGCGCCGCGCTTCAGA
The DNA here is from genome assembly GCF_023631085.1 of Caballeronia sp. INML1. Taxonomy (NCBI): domain Bacteria; kingdom Pseudomonadati; phylum Pseudomonadota; class Betaproteobacteria; order Burkholderiales; family Burkholderiaceae; genus Caballeronia; species Caballeronia sp. INML1. The sequence continues at coordinate 62,917 of NZ_JALQDT010000043.1, forward strand.
TGCACCATGAGAAGCGAGATTGCGGCCGGCGTGATGCCGGAAATGCGCGAAGCCTGCCCGATCGTCTCCGGGCGATGCTGAATCAACTTCTGACGGGCTTCGAAGGACAATCCGCGGACTTCGTTGTAGTCGAGCCCGTCCGGCAACCGGGTGTTTTCCTGCGCGCCGTTCCGCACGATCTCGTCGGCCTGACGATCGATGTAGCCTTGGTACTTAACGCCGATCTCGATCTGCTCCTTGATTTGTGCGAGCAGAACCGGATCGTCCGAGAGCGATGCTTCGGGACCGCAGGCGCCCTCACGAAGTGCGCAGATTCCGTCGTACGAAACGCCGGGGCGTCGCAGAAGATCGGCAAGGCTGTACTCATGATCGATCGCCTTGCCCAGCAACGCCGTCGCTTCCTCCGCCGGCAAAGTCTTAGGATTTACCCACGTTGAACGCAGACGCTGTGTTTCACGTGAAACAGCGTCGCGTTTGCGGCTGAAAGCATCCCAACGAACATCGTCGACTACGCCGAGTTCGCGCCCGATCTCCGTCAGACGCATATCTGCGTTGTCTTCGCGCAGCGACAGGCGGTATTCCGCGCGGCTCGTGAACATCCGATATGGCTCCGACACCCCGCGCGTCACGAGATCGTCCACCAGAACACCCAGATACGCCTGATCGCGGCGCGGCGACCACGCTTCCTTCCCTTGAACCTGTAGACCAGCATTGATACCAGCCAACAGTCCCTGCGCGGCGGCTTCTTCGTACCCGGTTGTCCCGTTGATCTGACCTGCAAAGAAGAGGCCGTTGATCGCCTTTGTTTCGAGCGAAGCCTTCAACGCACGCGGATCGAAGTAGTCATATTCGATCGCGTAGCCGGGCCGCAAGATATGCGCGTGTTCGAGCCCGCGCATCGAGCGAACGAGCTCAAGCTGGACGTCAAAAGGAAGACTCGTGGAGATCCCGTTCGGATAGAACTCATTCGTCGTCAGTCCTTCCGGCTCCAGAAAGATCTGATGCGCGTCTTTGGAAGCAAAACGATGAATCTTGTCCTCGATCGACGGGCAATAACGCGGTCCGACGCCTTCAATCACTCCCGTATACATCGGCGAGCGGTCTAGTCCGCCCCGGATAATGTCGTGCGTCTGTGCATTCGTATGTGTGACCCAGCATGGCATCTGACGCGGATGCTGCTCTACGCGGCCAAGGAACGAGAACACCGGAATGGGATCGAGATCGCCCGGCTGCTCTTCGAGCTTCGAAAAGTCGATCGTGCGGCCATCAATACGAGGCGGTGTGCCCGTCTTCATGCGGCCTTGAGGCAGCTTTAATTCCTTTAAACGCGCTGAAAGCGACACCGCCGCTGGGTCACCTGCACGGCCGCCGACATAATTATTCAGGCCGACGTGTATTTTTCCGTCCAGGAAAGTGCCAGCGGTCAACACAACGGCGCGGGACCGAAAACGAAGTCCGACTTGCGTTACGGCGCCTACAACGTGATCGCCTTCGACCATCAAATCGTCGACGGCTTGCTGGAAGAGCCACAGATTCGGCTGATTCTCGAGGCGATGGCGGATCGCCTGTTTGTACAAAAGACGATCGGCCTGCGCGCGCGTTGCCCGAACGGCGGGTCCCTTCGACGAGTTGAGGATACGGAACTGAATGCCCGATTCATCGGTAGCCGCAGCCATTGCCCCGCCGAGAGCGTCGACTTCCTTGACGAGATGACCCTTGCCGATGCCGCCAATCGACGGATTGCAGCTCATCTGGCCCAACGTCTCGATGTTGTGCGTCAAAAGAAGCGTTTTACAGCCCATACGCGCAGAAGCGAGCGCCGCCTCCGTGCCCGCGTGACCGCCACCAACGACGATCACATCAAATTCTGTGGGATAAAGCATTGGGATCTCGTGTACGAACGACACGAACCTGAAGAGAGAATAGCTTTGAATTATAACGACTTCTTCCTGACCTCGAATCGACCGTTCGATCACAGGCAAAAAAAAGCGTGTTTCACGTGAAACACGCCGCCATTTTCCCAAAGAACACCGCGTTTTATGCCACCTTTTTAGTCAGACCGAGATAAGTTTCGATGACCTGAGGGTTGTGCTGAAGCGCGTCGGCGTTTCCTTCCAGCGCGAACTCGCCGGTCTCAAGAACATAGCCATAGTCGGAAATCTGAAGCGCAGCGCGCGCGTTCTGCTCGATCAACAGCGTTGCAACACCCGTCTGCCGAAGCGCGCTGATGATGTGGAAAATCTCCTTCACGATCAGCGGCGCCAAGCCGAGGCTCGGTTCGTCGAGCATCAGAAGTTGCGGCTTCCCCATTAATGCACGGCCAACCGCGAGCATCTGCCGCTCTCCACCAGACAAAGTTCCCGCCGCCTGCCTTCTTCGCTCCTTTAGACGAGGAAAAAGCTGGAACACGTGGTCGAGCTGATCGAGAAAGTTTCGCTCGCCGGCTTTCTTCCGCCGATATGCGCCCAGCACGAGATTGTCCTCCACCGCCATCGTCGCGAACAATTCGCGCTTCTCGGGCACAAGACACATTCCACGTGAAACGCGGCGCTCGATCGCCAATGCGGACACGTCTTCGCCAAGGTAACGCACCACGCCCTTCGCGTGCCCCGTTTGGGGCAACGCGCCCATGATCGCGTTAAGGAGCGTCGACTTTCCCGCCCCATTCGGCCCAATCACCGAAACGATTTGCCCCGCTCCGACGGTGAGCTTGCCATCGTGCAATGCTTCGACCTTGCCGTAGCGCACGGACAGGGCGTCTACCTGCAAGATCGGGTTCACAACTGCGTTCGATTCCTTCGCCATCACTCCACCCCGCCGAGATATGCTTCGAGCACCGCCGGATCCTTTTGGACATCCGTAGGCAATCCTTCTGCGATCTTCGTGCCGAACTCCATTACTACGAGCCGATCCGTCAGATTCATCACGAAATCCATATCGTGCTCGACAAGAAGAATGCTCATTCCCTCCGCGCGCAGCTTTCGCAGCAAATCGGCCAATTGCAACTTTTCTTGATAACGAAGGCCGGCGGCGGGTTCATCCAGCAGCAGCAGCGTCGGATCGCAGCACAGCGCCCGGGCAATCTCGAGAATCCGTTGTTGACCCAGCGCGAGGCTACCGGCCTCGCTATAGATATGCTTCTCCAGCCCGACGCGTTTGATCTGCTTCGCTGCCTCAGCCATCAGCCGCGCCTCTTCTGCCGCGTTCAGTCGCACGACACTGCGCCAGACGCCCGTGCTTCCACGCAAATGCGCGCCGATCGCCACGTTTTCCAGCACCGTCATCCCGGGAAGCATCTTCACGTGCTGGAACGTCCGGCCGATGCCGCGCTTGACGATTTCACGCGAAGTCAGCTTCTCGATACGCTCACCGTGGAAGCTGATTGCGCCGCTCGTCGCCTGAAGTACGCCGGTGACAAGATTGAAGGTCGTGGACTTCCCGGCGCCATTCGGGCCGATCAATCCGATGATTTCGCCTGCCCTCACCTCGAAGCTCACATCGTTCACTGCCACGAGTCCGCCGAACTGCTTGCGCGCCTTGTCGACGACCAGCAAGCGCTCCCCCACGTTGGGTTTGCTGCGCTGCGGCAAAGCATCGCCATGATCCGGCACGTGTGCACGCGGCCCGCGTGGAAACAGACGCGCCACGAACGGCCAGACGCCTTGCCGCGCGTATTGCAGCAGCAAGACCATCACCACGCCGAACACGATGATCTCGAAGTTGCCGTTCGCGCCGAGCAGCTTGGGCAGAAGCGTTTGCAGATAATCCTGCAGAACGGTGAGAATTGTCGCGCCGAGAATCGCACCCCAGACATGGGAGACGCCGCCGACCACCGCCATGAACAGGAACTCGATGCCGTGATTCAGGCCGAACGGCGTCGGGTTCACCGCCCGCTGCAAATGGGCGTACAGGAAGCCGGAAACGGCCGCGAGCACGGCTGCATAGACGAAGATGACTACGCGCATCCAGGCAGTGTTGACGCCCATCGCTTCGGCCATCGTGCCGCCGCCGCGCAACGCGCGAATCGCTCGCCCCGGGCGACTATTAAGCAGATTCTGAACAGAAATCACCGCAAGCAGTACCACGACCCAGATCAGGTAATAGATGCTACGGCCCGATTCCAGCTCCCAACCGAACACGTTGAGCACGGGAATTCCGTTGATGCCGTCGTACTTGCCGAGCAACTCCATGTTGCCGAAGAGGTAGAACAGCGAGAGTCCCCACGCGATCGTCCCGAGCGGCAGGAAATGTCCCGAAAGGCGCATCGTGATGAGACCGAGCAGCAGCGCGATGAAGGCCGTGAGCACGACGCCCGCGATCAGCGCGAGCCACGGCGAGACACCGTAGCGCGTCGTGAGGAAAGCCGTCGCATACGCGCCCACGCCGACGAACGCGGCCTGCCCAAAGCTCGTCATCCCGCCGATGCCAGTCAGCAACACCAGCCCGATCGCGACGATCGAATACAGGCCGATGTAGTTCAGCAGCGTGATCCAGTACTCGGGCACGGCGACCGGCCGCGGCAAGACCGGCAGCGCGAAGACGACAACCAGGAACAACCAGAAAAATCGATATCGATGCAGAAAGTTCATCGGCTTACTCCTCGTCCTCATCCGAATGCGGGCTTGCCAGGCTTCGCCACAGCAGGACCGGAATAATCAACGTGAAGACGATCACCTCCTTGTACGCGCTTGCCCAGAACGACGAATACGATTCGAGCAAACCCACGAGCAACGACCCTGCGGCCGCGAGCGGATAGCTCACCAGACCGCCCACGATTGCGCCTACGAAGCCCTTGAGGCCGATCAGGAAGCCCGAGTCGTAGTAGATGGTCGTGATCGGCGCCACGAGCACGCCGCACAGCGCGCCCAGGCCCGCCGCGAGCGTGAATGCGAGGCGGCCTGCCTGCGTCGTGCCGATGCCGACGAGCCGCGCGCCGAGGCGATTCACCGACGTCGCGCGCAAGGCCTTGCCGGAGATCGAGCGATCGAAATAGAAGTACAGCGCGACGATCAGCACGACGGCCGTCCCGACGACCCACAAGCTCTGCCCGGAGATCGACACGCTGCCCAGGTTGAACGTGGCGTCAGAAAACGCCGTCGTGCGCGAGCCTTCCGCGCCGAACATCACGAGCCCGAGGCCGACCATCGCGAAGTGCACCGCCACCGCCACAATCAGCAGCAACAGCGTGCTCGCCTCCGCGATCGGCTCATACGCGAGGCGATACACGAACGGTCCCATCGGCACGACGATGAGAAGCGTCAGCGCGATCTGCGCGATCATCGGCAGAGGCTGTGCGAACGCCGCTTGCGTGATGCCCCACACCGCGACGGGAAACAGCAGATACTTGCCCGTCAGCACTGCCAGTAAGCGCCCGATCTGGTGATATCGCGCAGGATGCCGAACGATGCCCGCGAGTTCCGCGACAAAGCAGCCGACGCCCATCGCGATGAGCAGATAGCAGGTCGCCGGCAGCTTCTGCGTCTGCAGTGCGGCCAGCGTGAGCGCGCCATACGCGACGAACTCGCCCTGCGGAATGAAAATGACGCGTGTCACGGAGAACACGAGCACCAGAGCGAGCGCGAGCAAGGCGTAGATCGCGCCCGTGGTGATCCCGTCCTGCGCGAGGATCGCCGCAATCGATAAGTCCATACTTCCTCTTCGAAGCTTCTTGTGAAACAGGCGACTCAAGAAACAGCCGCCGGAACATGGTCAAAGCGGCGCGCCGTTGCCGGTGCGCCGCCCATTCATCTCGAAATTAAGAAACGAGAACGCGCGATGAAGCGCGTCCTGTCGAGCTCAGTCGTTCAGCAATTTCCACTTGCCGTCGACGATCTGCACCATCACGCGGGCGCGATTGTCGAAGCCGTTGTGATCGGTCGGCGTCGTGTTCATGATCCCGTGCGACACCGGCAGGTCCTTCAGGTTTTCCAGCGCGGCGCGCAGCGCTTCGCGGAATTCCGGCGTGCCCGGCTGGCCTTTCTTGAGCGCCTCGGGAATCGCGCGCTGAAGCATCTGGCCAGCATCCCATGCATGCCCGCCGAAGGTCGACAGCGTGCCTGCGCCATACGCCTTCTCATACGCGTCCTTGTACGCGGCCGACGACTTCTTCACCGGGTTGCTCTCCGGCAACTGCTCGGTCACGAGCACCGGGCCGGCGGGCAGGATTTCTCCCTCGCAGTCCTTGCCGCACACGCGCAGGAAGTCGTTGTTGGCGACGCCATGCGTCTGATAGACCTTGCCCTTGTAGCCACGCTCCTTCAGCGCCTTCGCCGGCAGCGCAGACGGCGTGCCCGCACCCGCGATCAGCACCGCGTCCGGGTTCGCGCCCATCGTCTTCAAAACCTGGCCGGTCACGGACGTGTCCGTGCGGTTATAGCGCTCGTTCGTGACGATCTTCAGCTTGTGCGCCGTCGCCGCCGTATTGAACACGTTGTACCAGCCGTCGCCGTAGGCATCCGCGAAGCCGATGAAGCCCACCGTCTTCACGCCGTGCTTTTCCATGTAGCTCGCGATGGCATCGGCCATCAGCGCGTCGTTTTGCGGCGTCTTGAAGACCCACGCCTTTTTTGCATCCATCGGCGCGATGATCGCGGCGGACGCGGCCATCGAGATCATCGGCGTCTTGCCGGCGGCGGCCGGATCGATCATCGCGAGCGAGTTCGGCGTCACGGTGGAGCCGACGATCGCATCGACGTGATCTTCGTCGATCAGCTTGCGCGTGTTCTGCACGGCGCGGCTCGTGTCGGACCCGTCATCGAGCACGATCCATTCGACCGACTTCCCGCCGATTTCCTTCGGCAACAGTGCGACCGTATTTTTCTCGGGAATCCCGAGCGATGCGGCCGGTCCCGTCGCCGAGAGCGTCACGCCGATCTTCACCTGAGCGAGCGCCGCGCCCGCCCCGGCAAGCGCGCTGCCCGCGATGGCGAGCGCGATGCCCGTCCTGATCCATGCCTTCTTCGTTTTCATTGCTTGTCTCCAAACGCGACTTGCGGTTCACGCACCCCTGCGGTGCGCTGCTGCGAGTTGTTATCGATGCTGCTTCTCTGGCGCCAACCAAAGAGCCGCCCCAATCTATTTACCGCGTTACTGCGTGCCAAGGCTGGTTTTCCCTGACCGTTGCGCCGCCGCGATCGAGGCTTTGCGCCCTCTCCTTCGCGTCGCGGTTCCTGCTGCACGGCACAGAAAAAAAGGCGCGTTGTGTTGCTACGCGCCTTTGTTCTCCGAATCAGTTCACATGCGAATCCGTCAGTTGCCCGAGAGCTTCCACTTGCCGCCGACGATCTCCACCATCACGCGTGCGCGCTGGTCCAGTCCGGAGTGATCGTTGGGGCTCATGTTGAAGATGCCGTGCGATGCAGGCAGATTCTTCGTCTCTTCGATAGCCGCGCGCAACGCTTCGCGGAACGCCGGCGTGCCCGGCTGGCCCTTCTTCAGCGCAACAGGAATCGCACGCTGCAGAATGAGGCCCGCGTCCCACGCGTGACCGCCGAACGTCGACACGGAACCCGCGCCGTTGGCGCCTTCGTACGCCTTCTTGTACGTCAGCGCGGCTTGCTTCACGGGGTTGCTGTCAGGCAACTGCTCCGCGACGAGCAACGGGCCCGCGGGCAGGAACGTGCCTTCGCAGTCCTTGCCGCACACGCGCAGGAAATCGTTATTGGCGACGCCGTGCGTCTGATAGATCTTGCCCTTGTAGCCGCGCTCCTTGAGCGTCTTCTGCGGCAGCGCGGCCGGCGTGCCCGCGCCCGCGATCAGCACCGCGTCCGCGTTCTGCGACATCATCTTGAGCACCTGGCCCGTCACCGACGCATCGTTGCGCGCAAAGCGCTCGTTCGCGACGATCTTCAGCTTCGCCAGATCGGCTGCCTTCGAAAATTCCTTGAACCAGCTCTCGCCGTAGGCGTCGGAAAAGCCGATGAACGCGACAGTCTTCACGCCGTGATTCGACATGTGCTGCGCGATCGCGGTAGCCATCAGAATGTCGTTCTGCGGCGTCTTGAAGACCCACGCGCGCTTGCTGTCCATCGGCTCGACGATGCTCGCGGCCGCGGCCATCGAAATCATCGGGGTGTGCGTTTCGGCCGCGATGTCGATCATCGCGAGCGAATTGGGAACGACCGTCGAACCGACCAGCGCATCGACGTGATCTTCGCTCGTCAGCTTGCGTGCGTTTTTCACCGCCTGGGTGGAATCGGTCGCGTCGTCCAGAACGATGTATTCCAATTTCTGCCCGGCGACTTCCTTGGGCAACAGCGCGACGGTGTTCTTTTCCGGAATGCCGAGCGAAGCCGCCGGTCCTGTCGCCGAGACCGTCACGCCGATTTTCACGTCCGCCAAAACCTGATTGCTGAATACCGCCGATAATCCCGCGACGGCCATTGCGACCGCCTTGCCGCGTAAAGCCAACTTCATTGATTTGCGCCCCGTAAATCGTGTTTTCTGCGTGAAGAATTGTCTGCGAATATGCCGTGTTTCGCGCCCGCTCTGAATCGCCGACCGGCGGGTCGGGAAATGCAGTTTAGCGGAGGAAACCGCCGTGCAGCAAGCGTTTTGAAGGTTTTCCGTGCCTTGCGAACCCCGGGAAAACCCGCCTTAAAAAAAATCCGCGGGGATTTATTCGTATTATCGACGGCAAATAAAAAAAGCGCTGTTGGACTCATCCAACAGCGCTTTTCGGTCGGGCACTTTGTGCCTCATGTCTCCTCGTTCTCCACCTCAAAAATCTGGGTGCAACAGAACTAGGACGCATGTTAAAGAACGCAACACTGCACGACAACCTAGCATTTACCCTAGTGGTGCACAAAAGCACCGCAACGGGGCGTATTTCTTGCAATTTAGCGCGCTTTTTTCAAATGCTCCATTCGTTCGTAATTCCAAATAAATCGCTCAGCCTTGAAGCGGCCGAACCCGCGCGATGATCTCTCCGACGATCCCGCGGCGGAAGGCGAGCACGCACGCGATGAAGATCACGCCTGTCACGATCGTCACCGATTCGCCCAACGAGTTGAACCACGACACACCCGTGATGCGCGCGATGCCGCTGCCGATGTCGCCGAGCCGGTCTTCGAGCGCGACGATGATCGCCGCGCCGAGCAACGGCCCGAACATCGTGCTCATGCCGCCGACGAGCGTCATCAGCACGACCAGGCCCGACATCGTCCAGTAGGCGTCGCCGAGCGTTTCGAAGCCGAGCACGAGTGTCTTCATCGCCCCCGCGAAGCCCGAGAGACCCGCCGACAAAACGAACGCCAGCAGCTTGTAGCGCGACGTGTCGTAGCCGAGCGAAATCGCGCGCGGCTCGTTCTCCTTGATTGCGATCAGCACTTGCCCGAACGGCGAATGCACGATGCGCACGATCAGCGCGAACGCGAGCAGCATCACGACGAGCACGACGTAGTAGAGCGTGATGTCGTTGCCCAGATCGATGACATTGAACAGCTTGCCGCGCGGCACGCCTTGCAGACCGTCTTCGCCATGCGTAAACGGCGCCTGCAGGAACACGAAGTACACCATCTGCGCGAGCGCGAGCGTGACCATCGCGAAGTAAATGCCCTGGCGCCGGATCGCGAGCAGACCGGCGACGAGCCCGAGCAGCGTCGCCGCCGCCGTGCCCGCGATTACGCCGAGCTCCGGCGTGAAGTTCAGCGACTGGATCGCATAGCCGGCGACATAGCCGGCGGTCGCGAGGAACATCGCATGACCGAACGACAACAGCCCGGTATAGCCGATCAGCAAATTGAATGCCGCCGCAAACAGGGCGAAACACAGCACCTTCATCATAAACAGCGGATACACGCCGACGAACGGCGCGACGATCAGGCCGATCAGCAACAGGCCGTAGAGCGCTTTTCTCTGCATCATTTTTCCTTGCCGAAGAGTCCTGCCGGGCGAATCATCAACACGATCGCCATGATGACGAAGACGACCGTCGCGGACGCTTCCGGATAGAACACGCGCGTAAAGCCCTCGATCACGCCGAGCAGCAGGCCCGTCAGTATCGAGCCCATGATCGAGCCCATCCCGCCGATCACGACGACCGCAAACACGGTGATGATCATCGACTGGCCCATGAGCGGCGACACCTGGATCACGGGCGCCGCCAGCACGCCCGCGAACGCCGCGAGCGCGACGCCGAAGCCGTAGGTGAGCGTGATCATCATCGGCACATTGACGCCGAATGCCTCGACGAGCTTCGGATTCTCCGTGCCCGCGCGCAGATAAGCGCCGATGCGCGTCTTTTCGATCACGAACCACGTCGCAAAGCACACGGCGAGCGACGCGGCGACCACCCACGCGCGATAGTTCGGCAGGAACATGAAGCCGAGATTGGTCGCGCCCGAAAGCAGCGACGGCACGTCGTAAGGCTGCCCCGAAGAACCGTAGATGGAGCGGAACACGCCTTCGATCACGAGCGTCAGGCCGAAGGTGAGCAGCAGCCCGTAAAGATGATCGAGCTTGTAAAGCCAGCGCAGCATCGAGCGCTCGACGACCACGCCGAACAGCCCGACCACGATGGGCGCGAGCAGCAGCATCGCCCAGTACGGGATGTTGAAATAGGAATAGCCCATCCACGCGAGCATCGCGCCCAGCATGAAGAGCGCGCCATGCGCGAAATTGATGACGTTGAGCAAGCCGAAGATCACCGCGAGCCCGAGGCTCAGGATCGCGTAGAACGAGCCGTTCACCAGCCCGAGCAACAGCTGGCTCATCATTGCGGCGAGCGGGATGCCGAATATTTCCATTGAACCTGCCGTCAGAAACGTGTTGACGCGGCTGCGACGGCGAAGCGGCCCTTCCGGCCGCCCGCCTCGCGACGCTTGCGCACTACCGAATGCTTACTTCCAGAGCTTGCAGCGCGATTCGGCCTTGGTGCCGAACGCCTGATCGCCCGGAATCGTCGCGGTGATCTTGTAGTAGTCCCACGGCTCCTTCGATTCCGACGGCTTCTTCACTTCCATCAGGTACATGTCGTGGATCATCGATCCGTCTTCGCGGATGTAGCCCTTCGCGTAGAAGTCGTCGATCTTCGCCTTCTTGAGCTGCGCCATGACCTTGTCGCTGTCGGTCGTGCCCGCCGCCTTCACCGCGTTCAGGTACGTCGTGACAGCCGAGTAATCCGCCGCCTGCAGGCTGCCCGGCATCTTCTTCATCTTGTCGAAGTAGCGCTTCGCCCAGGCGCGCGTCTTGTCGTCCTTGTTCCAGTACCAGCTGTCCGTCGCGACCAGCCCTTGCGTGGTTTCGAGGCCGAGGCTGTGGATGTCGGAGATGAAGATCAGCAGCGCGGCGATCTTCATCGACTTGGTGATGCCGAACTCCTTCGAGGCCTTGATCGCGTTGATCGTGTCGCCGCCGGCATTCGCGAGGCCGAGCACCTGCGCCTTCGAACCTTGCGCCTGCAGCAGGAACGACGAGAAGTCCGACGCCGACAGCGGATGACGCACTTCGCCGAGCACCTGGCCGCCATTGGCCTTCACGACGTCAGCCGTATTCTTTTCGAGCGCCTTGCCGAACGCATAGTCGGCCGTCAGGAAGTACCACGTCTTGCCGCCCTGCTTGGTCACCGCGGAACCGGTGCCCTTCGCGAGCGCCATCGTGTCGTAGGCGTAGTGGACCGTGTAGGGCGAGCACTGCTCGTTGGTCAGGTTGTCCGCGCCCGCGCCGATGTTGATGTACGGCGTCTTCTTCTCCGCCGCGACTTGCGCGCTCGAAAGCGCCGTCGCCGAGTTCGTCCCGCCGATGATCACGTTCACGCCGTCGCGGTCGATCCATTCGCGCGCACGCGATGCCGCGATATCCGCCTTGTTCTGGTGATCCGCATACACCACTTCGATCGGCTTGCCGTTCACCTTTCCGCCGAAGTCAGCGACCGCCATGCGAATGGCTTCGAGTCCGCCCTGCCCGTCGATATCCGCGTAGAGGCCAGACATGTCGGTGACGAAACCGATCTTCACCGTGTTGCTGTCGGCGGCGTTGGCGCTCGTGCTCATCACCGCCACACTCGCCGCCGCAGCCGCAAAGCACAGAATAGAGAGGCGCGCGAGGGTCTTCTTTTTCATTCCAGTCTCCATGAGTTTTGATTTGTTGCGGTATTACTGGTGTTGCCCTTCCGATGTGCCGCGCCCGGGATCGATTACACCCCGAGCAGTTCGTGCAGCACCGGCATCTTCGCTTCGAGTTCCCCCGCGCCGAAATGCTCGACGATGTTTCCGTGCTCCATCACGTAAAAGCGATCCGCGAGCGGCGCCGCGAAACGAAAATTCTGTTCGACCATGACGATCGTGTAGCCACGAGACTTCAGCATGAGGATCATGCGCGCGAGCGTCTGTACGATGACCGGCGCGAGCCCTTCCGAAATTTCATCGAGCAAAAGCAGATTCGCGCCCGTGCGCAGAATGCGCGCGACGGCCAGCATCTGTTGCTCACCGCCCGAAAGACGCGTGCCCTGGCTTGCGCGGCGTTCCTTCAGGTTCGGGAACATCGAGTAGATCTCGTCGAGCGGCATTGCGTCTTTTGCATGGCCGATCATCGGCGGCAGAAGAAGGTTTTCCTCGCAGGACAAGCTCGAAAAAATGCCGCGCTCCTCCGGACAATAGCCGACCCCGTAATGCGCGATCTTGTGTGTGGCGAGGCCGATGGTTTCATTTCCGCCGACGCGGATGGAACCCGTCCTTCGCCCGGTCAAACCCATGATGGCGCGCAACGTGGTCGTGCGGCCCGCGCCGTTGCGGCCGAGCAGCGTGACCACTTCGCCGCGATTTACCTTCAGGTCCACGCCGTGCAGGATGTGCGATTCCCCGTACCACGCCTGCAGACCCGATATTTCCAGCGCGGGCACATTGCCCGCCGCGCCGTTCGCCTCGCGCGAGCGGCGCTCCTCCACGATCGTACTCATGCATGCGCTCCGGTGAGCGCCGCATCGGCGCTGCCCATGTAGGCTTCCATCACGAGCGGATTCCTCGACACTTCCGCGTAGCTGCCTTCGGCGAGCACTTCGCCGCGCTGAAGCACGGTGATGGTGTCGGAAATGCCCGCGATCACGTTCATGTTGTGTTCGACCATGAGGATGGTGCGGCCCGCCGACACCTTCTTGATCAACGCCGTCACGCGATCGACATCCTCGTGACCCATGCCTTGCGTCGGCTCGTCGAGAAGCATCAGTTCGGGTTCCATCGACAGTGTGGTCGCGATCTCGAGCGCGCGCTTGCGGCCGTATGAGAGCTCGACGGTTCTCGTATCGGCGAAGTCGGTGAGGCCGACTTGCGTGAGCAGATCCATCGCGCGGTCGTTGAGGGCATCGAGGGAACGCTCGCTGCGCCAGAAATGAAACGACGTGCCCAGTTGCCGCTGCAAACCGATGCGCACGTTCTGGAGCACCGTCAGGTGCGGAAACACTGCGGAAATCTGAAACGAGCGGATGATCCCGCGCCGCGCGATGTGCGCCGGCCGCTCGCGCGTGATATCCGTGCCGTTGAAAACGATCTGCCCCGCGGTGGGTTCGAGAAACTTGGTGAGGAGGTTGAAGCAGGTCGTCTTGCCTGCGCCGTTCGGTCCGATCAGCGCATGGATCGAACCGCGGCGCACGCGCAGGTTCACGCCATTCACGGCCGTAAAGCCTTTGAATTCCTTCGTGAGCCCTCGCGTTTCAAGAATGGTGTCGCCGAGAATCATGTCCCCTTCCATGCGAAGTGAAGCGCTGGGCATATCCGTATTCGCCTGCGCCTTATTTTTTCTTTCCGCGCGCGCACCCGAACGTTGTCTCCATCCCGGTGCCGCTTCGCTGCTTGCATCGCTGTTGCGCCCGCACAAAGTGTGCACGAGGTATGCCGAGCATCACTAATTCCGGGGCCATTGTCGCGCCAATGATGCAGCGCAATCATTGGGATTTGCACTTACTAACGAATTGCTTGGAGTTTTACGCGTGCACGCATTAGGGGCACGGAGACTGCTTATGCGCTTTGCATATAAGCATTCCTCGGTGCGGCCTCATGCGCGCGCCAGTCACGCGTCATCCCGACGTCCCGGCATCTGACGCGCCCGTGTCACCGATCCGTCACGCAAGTGCGGTGGCGATCACTTCTTCCGCTTCGATGCCGCGCCTGTCCTCGCGGATCATCTCGCTCGCACGCTCGGCGATCATCAGGGTCGGCGAGTTCGTGTTGCCCGATGTGATGGTCGGCATCACCGATGCGTCGACCACGCGCAACCCGCGCACGCCGATCACGCGCAGGCGGCTGTCGACGACCGCGCCCGGATCGTTGTCCGTGCCCATGCGGCACGTGCCGACCGGATGGAAGATCGTCGTGCCGATCTTGCCCGCCGCTTCGACGAGTTCTTCCTGCGTCTGGAACTGGATGCCCGGAAGAATTTCCTTGGGCGCGTATTGCGCCAGCGCTGGCGCGCTGGCGATGCGTCGTGTGAGACGCAGCGAATTCGCGGCGACCTCGCGATCGCGGTCGGTGGACAGATAGTTCGGCGCGATCAGCGGCGCTGCGTGCGCATCCGGCGATTCGATATGCACGCTGCCGCGCGATGTGGGCCGCAAATTGCACACGGACGCGGTGAACGCATTGAACGAATGCAGCGGCTCGCCGAAACGTTCGAGCGACAAAGGCTGGACATGATATTGGACATCGGCGCGTGTGATCGACGCATCGTCGGGATTCGATTTGGCGAACGCGCCCAGTTGCGACGGCGCCATCGACATCGGCCCGCTTCGCATCACCGCGTATTGCATGCCGATAAAGAGCTTGCCCCACCAATGCGCCGACAGCGTATTGAGCGTGCGCACGCCATCGACCCTGTACGCCATGCGCAGTTGCAAGTGGTCCTGCAGATTTTCGCCGACACCGCGCAGGCTCTTCACGACATCGATGCCGAGGCGTTGCAGACGCGCGCCGTTGCCGATACCGGAGAGTTCGAGAATCTGTGGCGAATTCACCGCGCCCGCACTGAGAATTACCTCGATACGCGCACGCGCGAGGTAATCGACATCGCCGCCGCGATATTCCACTCCGATACAGCGCATGCCTTCGAACACGAGGCGTTGCGTATGCGCGCCGGTGATCGTCGTGAGGTTGGGGCGCTTCATCGCTTCACGCAGGAATGCTTTCGCCGCATTCCAGCGAATGCCGCCGCGCTGGTTCACTTCGAAATAGCCGACGCCGGTGTTGTCGCCGCGGTTGAAATCGTCCGTCGCGGGAATGCCGCTTTGCTGCGCGGCCTGCGCGAAGGTTTCGAGAATCTTCCACTTCAGGCGCTGCTTCTCGACGCGCCATTCGCCGCCCGCGCCATGCCATGCATTGCCGCCGCCGTGATGATCCTCGCTGCGCATGAAAATGGGCAACACCGAATCCCACGACCAGTTCGGATCGCCGCTGATGTGCGCCCAGTCGTCGTAGTCCTCGCGCTGGCCGCGCATGTAGATCATGCCGTTGATAGAGGAGCATCCGCCGAGCACGCGCCCGCGTGGATACGAAAGCTTGCGGCCGTCGAGACCCGGTTCTGCCTGCGTCTTGTAGAGCCAGTCCGTGCGCGGATTGCCGATGCAATACAGATAGCCGACCGGAATGTGAATCCAGTGATAGTCGTCCTTGCCCCCTGCTTCGAGCAGCAGCACTTTCACGTTCGGATCTTCGGTGAGGCGATTTGCGAGCACGCAACCTGCCGTGCCCGCACCGACGATGATGTAGTCGAACTCGCCTTCCAGCTTGCGTGCGTTCTGCTTCATGACGTGTCTCCTGACTTTGCCGTCTTGCGCGGCTTCGATGATTCGATGATTCGATTACTTCGCTACCGGCATCGTGAATTCGGCGCCCTTCGCAATGCTGTCGGGCCAGCGCTGCATCACGCTCTTGTAGCGCGTATAGAAGCGCACGCCTTCTTCGCCGTATGCGTGGTGATCGCCGAAGAGCGAGCGCTTCCAGCCGCCGAACGAGTGCCACGCCATCGGCACCGGAATGGGCACGTTGATGCCGACCATGCCGACCTTGATCTGACGCGAGAACGCGCGCGCGACGCCGCCATCCGTTGTGTAGCAAGACACGCCGTTGGCGAACTCATGCTTGTTGATGAGCTCGACCGCGCTCGCGAAATCCGGCACGCGCACGACGCAGAGCACCGGTCCGAAGATCTCTTCCTTATAGATGCTGCTGTCCGTCTTCACGTTGTCGAACAGGGTGCCGCCGAGAAAGAAGCCGTTCTCGTGCCCTTCGACCTTGTGGCCGCGCCCATCGACGACGAGCGTCGCGCCCGACTTCACGCCCGCGTCGATGTAGCCTTCGACTTTCGCGCGATGCGCGCCCGTGACGAGCGGACCCATTTCGGCATCGCTTTCCATGCCGTTCTTGATCACGAGCGATTTCACGCGCGGCGTGAGGCGTTCGATCAGCTCATCGGCGATGTGACCCACCGCGACCGCAACCGAAATCGCCATGCAGCGCTCGCCCGCCGAACCATACGCCGCGCCGATCAGCGCATCGACCGCCTGATCGAGATCCGCATCGGGCATCACGACGAGATGGTTCTTTGCGCCGCCCAGCGCCTGCACGCGCTTGCCGTGCTTCGTGCCTTCAGTGTGGATGTATTCGGCGATCGGCGTCGAGCCGACGAACGACAGCGCTTCGATATCCCCATGCGCGAGCAATGCGTCGACAGCGGTTTTATCGCCGTGCACGACGTTGAACACGCCATCTGGCAAGCCGGCATCCGTCAGCAATTCCGCGAGACGAACCGATGCCGACGGATCGCGCTCCGATGGCTTCAACACGAAGGTATTGCCCGCCGCGATCGCGATGGGGAACATCCAGCACGGCACCATCATCGGGAAGTTGAAGGGCGTGATGCCCGCGACCACGCCGAGCGGCTGACGCAGGTTCCAGTTGTCGATACCGCCGCCGATCTGATCCGTGAAGTCGGTCTTGAGCAGATTGGGAATGCCGCACGCGAACTCGACGATCTCGATGCCGCGCATCACTTCGCCCTTGGCGTCGCTGAACACCTTGCCGTGCTCGCGCGTGATGATCTCGGCGAGTTCGTCGTGATGTTCGTCGAGCAGTTGCTTGAACTTGAAGAGCACGCGCGCACGCTTGATCGGCGCGGTTTCACTCCATTCGGGGAAAGCGGCTTTCGCGGCGGCTACGGCGGCATCCACTTCGGATGCGCCCGCCAGCGCCACGCGCGATGCGACGGCGCCCGTCGCCGGGTTGAACACGTCGCCGAAACGCTCGCTCGCGCCTTCGACCCGCTTGCCGCCGATGAAATGCGTCAACGCCGCGACGCGCGCTTCGCTTCGATGTGTCTCGCCCATGATGTCTCTCTTATATGTGTGAATAGCCCGAGCGTACTGCCGGATGCTTCCTCGAATCCAATGAGATATGTTCAACTGGGATATAAGAAGATTTAATATCAGGCGATGGACTACACCCTTTTGCGCGCCTTTCTCGCCGTCGCTCGTGAAGGCAATCTCACGCGCGCCGCGGCGCAATTGCATCTCACGCAGCCGGCTGTCAGTCTGCAGATCAAGAATCTGCAGGAGATGCTGGGCGTCGTGCTGTTCTCGCGGACGTCGCACGGTCTTCTGCTGACGCGCGACGGCGAAGCGCTTCTGCCGCACGCCGAACGCGCACTCACCGCCGCCGCCGACGTGCAGCGCGCTGCTGCTGCGCTGCGTCACGAAGTGAGCGGGACGCTTCGCATCGGCACGATTCTCGATCCCGAATTCCTGCGTCTCGGCGGCTTCCTGCGGCAACTGGTGGAGACGCATCCGCGTATCGAAACCTCGTTGCGGCACGGCATGTCGGGCTGGGTTCTGGAGCGCGTGAGGTCGCGCGATCTGGACGTCGGCTATTACATCGGCGATCCGGCCATCGACGGCACGCGCGACGGCGAGCGCTTCCACGTGGTCAGGCTGACGCCGTTTCTTTACCGCGTGCTCGCGCCGGCGGGCTGGCACAACCGCGTGAACAAGGGCAAGCGCAACTGGGCCGCGCTCGCCAAGCTGCCGTGGATCTGGACGCCCGCCGAGTCCGCCCACAACCGGCTGTTGTCGCGCATCTTCCGCGAGGCGGGCGCGATGCCGGTGATCGTCGCGGAAGTCGACCAGGAGCCGTCGATGCTCGATCTCGTCAAATCGGGCGTCGGCCTGTCACTCGTGCGGGATTCGATCGCGCTGGCGCAAGCGCATGCGCACGCGCTGACGATCGTCGAAGGCGTCACGGTGCCCACGCAGTTGTCTTTCGTCGCGCTGGCGGAGCGCCGCGAGGAACCGGCGATCGCCGCGGCGCTGCGGCTGATCGACGCGCAGTGGGCGGTTTGAGCCGACATCTCAGTGGAAATACCGAGTCCGCGCGCAAGTGCATTCAAGCGACCTTCATCGATTGTTTGCTAGGCTCGTCCATCCAACCGTGTTCGAGGAGCCTTCATGGCACGCAACATCGAAATCAAGGCGCGCGCGCATCAGTTCGACCAGCTGCGCGAACGGGCGGCCGCGCTCGCCACCGAAGCGCCGCTGGTTTTCCGCCAGCAAGACTTCTTCTACGACGTGCCGACCGGACGCCTCAAGCTGCGCCAGTTCGACGACGGCACGCCGTCCGAGCTGATCTTTTATCAGCGCGACGACCGCGACGGCCCGAAAGTCTCGTATTACTCGCGCAGCCCGGTCACGAATCCCGAAGCGATGCACGCGCTGCTCGCCCAGGCGCTGACGACGCGCGGCATCGTCTCGAAGGAGCGGCACGTGTATCTCGTCGGACGCACGCGCATTCATCTGGACCGCGTGGACGGCCTGGGCGATTTCATCGAGCTGGAAGTGCTCCTCGGCCAGGACGACGACGAAGCCGGCGGCGAACAGGAAGCGCACGCGATGTTCGCGCGCCTGGGCGTTGCGCAGACGGACCTCGTGCCGCTCGCTTACGTGGATCTGCTGAGCCCCGAGTCATCGCTCGCCAGATGAGAGAGCGGCAGCGGGCCGTTGCGCTTGAACGTCGTGAGCACGATGTTCGAGCGCACGCTGTCGACGCCCGGCACGCGCATCAGCTTTTTCATCACGAAACCTGACAGCGCGTTCAAATCCGGCGCGACGATGCGCAGCAGATAGTCGGCGTCGCCCACGGTCGCGTGGCATTCGAGCACTTCGGGCAGCATCTCGATCTGCTGCTGAAACTGCTCGATGATCGAATCGCCGTGATGCTTAAGCTTCAGGCTCGTGAACGCCGTTACGCCCAGGCCGAGCTTCTCCGGCCGCAGGACCACGCGATACCCTTCGATCACCCCCGTCGATTCCAGCCGCTGCAGCCGCCGCCCGATCTGCGACGGCGAAAGCGGCACTTGCTCGCCCAGTTGCTGATGCGTGGCGCGCCCGAACCGTTGAAGCACGTCGAGCAGGGCGAGGTCGAAATGGTCGAGTTCGAGCATGAGGCGGATGTGCGCTGTGGCGTGGATGAATGCGACTTTATCGCACTGATGACCAGAAGCTCACAAACCCTTTGCGCGAAAGGGCCGTTCAGCGCGTATTTGACGAATTGCTTACGGCGGCAAACAAAGTAACGCGCGTGTTACCAATCATGACATCGCGAAAGGCGAAAATCGCGCGAAATTCCGCGAAATCGGGAAAAACGAAAGCGTTAGAACAGGAAAAAGAAAGCTCAGACGTCAGCTAGCTTTCAGTCTTGGATACCATTCCTGAATTGCTCGTAAGCTTCCCACGCGGCGCGCGCGTCGTCGTCCAGTTGCTCGGGTGGCACGCCGGACTGACGCTGTACAATCAGCAGCGCATAGGGCCTGGACAACGCGCTCGCCTCCTTGCAAAGGCTGAGTTCGTCGCCGCTAGACGGAGAGCGGCCGCGCCAGTAGTTGATCGCGGCTTCGAGTTCGTTGATCGAGATGACAGCCATGTCCGGGCAGAAACACTTTCGGTGTACGGCGGCTCGCGCATTCCGGGATACGGTCGCGCGACGCCGCATGAGATATGAGATGTAAACCGCTCGAGCCCGCGCCGCCCCGTCGTGCATGTGAGCATGTCACCGACCGCCCCGCCCGCTTGAACTCAACCATTGTACTTGAGCGACTCCATGCGAATCCTTCTGATCGAAGACGACCGCCCCATCGCGCGCGGCATTCAAAGCAGCCTCGAACAATCCGGCTTCACGGTCGACATGGTCCACGACGGCATCTTCGCCGAGCAGGCGCTCGCGCAGAACCGCCATGAACTCGTCATTCTCGATCTGGGCTTGCCCGGCATCGACGGCATGACGCTGCTCTCGCGTTTTCGCCAGAGCAACCGCCATACGCCGGTGATCATCCTCACCGCGCGCGACGAGCTGCACGACCGCGTGCAAGGCCTGAACAGCGGCGCCGATGACTACATGCTGAAACCCTTCGAGCCGCAGGAACTCGAAGCGCGCATTCGCGCGGTGATGCGCCGCAGCGGCCCGCACGGCGACGTGCCGCGCCCCGAAGTGTCGCTGGGCGGCCTGCGGCTGTCGGGGGTCGATCGTCGCATCTTCAACGACGAACGTCCGCTCGAACTCTCGCCGCGTGAATTCGCCGTGCTCGAAATGCTGCTGCTGCGCCACGGCCGCGTCGTGAGCAAGGCGCAGTTGCAGGATCACCTGACCCACTTCGGCGGCGATCTCGGCGATACGGCGATCGAAGTGTATGTGCACCGCGTGCGCAAGAAACTCGAAAACACGCGCGTCGAGATCGTGACGGTGCGGGGCTTCGGCTATCTGCTTCAGGAGATCCGGCAAGCCGCGTAATGCTTCTGCCGTAGACCGCCTTGCGATTTCCCACCCGCCGTGCGAGCGATCAGCGTTTCGCCCGCGAAGACTGGCTCGATCTGGCTCGATCGACAGCCACCAGGACGCCGGCGCCCCCGAGCCTGCGGCGCACGCTGCTGCGCCGCCTCGCGGCGCCGCTGTCCCTGCTCGCGCTGATGAGCGGCCTCATGGCGTACTGGCTCGCCTGGCAGTACACGCAGCACGTCGTCGACCGCTCGCTCGCGGATCTGGCCACTGCCATTTCCAAGCAGATCCAGCTCGCGGGCGTCGATGCGCCCGTCACCGTCCCGCCGCTCGCGCAGGCGATGTTCTCCGATCCTGTCGAGCAGCTCATCTACCGCATCAGCACGGGCGATGAGGAAATCGCGGGCGAGCCCGATCTGCCGCTCACCGGCACCAACGTGCGGCGCATCCACTACGCGTATGTCTTCGAGACGCACTTCCAGGGCGTCTCCGTGCGCGCGGCGCAAGTGCGCGTGCCGCAGCCGACCGGCAATCCGATCGTCGTCGAAGTGGCGCAACGGGTCGGCTCGCGGTATCGGATCGCCGTGGAGTTTCTCATCGCGATCATGATGCCGCTCGCGCTGCTGCTGCTCGCGGGCTGGGTGATCGTGTGGCGCGTCGTGAATCAGCAATTGAACCCGCTCACCGATCTCGCCGACGCGCTCAACCAGCAGACGCACATCTCGCTCGAGCCCGTAGACGAGACTTATGTCCCCAGCGAAATCCGCCCGCTCACGAGCGCGATGAACGCCTTGCTCGTGCGCCTGCAGAGCGCGCTCGATGCGCAGCGCAAGTTCATCGCCGATGCCGCGCATCAACTGCGCACGCCGCTGACCGCGGTCAAGCTGCACGCGGAGCAGGCGCTCAGTTCGCGCGATCCCGACAAAGCGATCGAGGCGGTGAAGGAGTTGCGTGCATCGGCGGATCGCGCGGTGCGGCTTTCGAATCAACTGCTCTCTCTCGCGCGCGCCGAGCCGGGCGAACAGGCGGCGCGTTTCGCCGATTTCGACATCGCCGCGCTCGCCTTCGAAACCGGCGCGGAGTGGGTGCCGCGTGCGCTCGCCGCGCACGTCGATCTCGGCTTTCAGCGTCTCGACGACCCCGAGAACGAGCATCCGCTGATCGTGCGCGGCAACGTCGTGCTCGCCCGCGAAGTCCTGGCAAATCTGATCGACAACGCGCTCAAGTACATTCCGCCGTTTCGCATCGAAGGCGCGCGTATCACCATGACGGTCACGGAATGGCGCGACGCGAATGGCCGCCGCTTCGGCGAAGTCATCGTGGAGGACAACGGCCCGGGCGTGCCGCCGGATCAGCAGCCGGATCTCTTCAAGCGCTTCTTCCGCGGCGACGGACAAAGCGTGGAAGGCGGCGCGGGACTCGGGCTCGCGATCGTTCACGACATCATGGTGCTGCACGGCGGCACCGTGCACTATGAGGACGCGCCGGAAGGCGGCGCGCGCTTCATCGTGCGCATGCCGCTCAAGGAAGAGAAGCCGGCGGCGGAATGAAAAAGAGCCACGCGCTTGCGTGGCTCTTTCGCATCGACTCGACGCGCGCGCGACCTACTTTTTCTTCTTCTCCTTCTTCACCGCGAGCATCGTGCCGCGGCATTTCCTTGCGCCGCATCGGCACTCGTATTCCTGCTTGAGCTTCTTCGTGATGCGGCCGTCGATGACGAGCCCGTAGTCGTAGTTCAGTTCTTCATCCGGCTCGATGTCGCGCAACGCGTGAATGAACACGCGCCCTTCGACTTCCTCGGCCTCGCAATTCGGCGCGCACGAATGGTTGATGTACTTCGCGCTGTTCCCCTCGATCTTGCCGTCGATCACGCGGCCGTCGTCGAGTGCGAAGTAGAACGTGTGGTTCGGCTCTTCGGGGTTGTGCGGATGGCGGCGCAGCGCTTCCTTCCATGAAATGCGCTCGCCCTTGTATTCCATCACCTGCTCGCCCGCGGCAATCCGCTTCACGGCAAACACGCCCTTGCCATGCACGCCGGAGCGGCGAACGGTGACCCTGCGTGAACTCATCGAACGAATCCTTAAATAACGCTTCGCTCCCGCGCGATCGGGATGAACATCGGGATGAAAAAAAACGCGGTGGCCTCAAAAGGCGCCGCGTTCGCTCGGTTGAACGCTCGCGCTCAACAGACCGGTATCCTACACTCCCGGCGCGCGAATGCTCAACCGTCTGGACGATGTTCGAAACTTTTCAGCGTTGCCCGATGGTGATCTCGCCGAAGAGATTCTTCTGTTCGCGCGGCTGCGAGCGCCAGTACTGCGGCGGCGCGGTGACGGTTGCGCCGAGCTCGGCGGCGGCGTGCCACGGCCAGCGCGGATCGTAGAGCATCGCGCGCGCCATTGCGACGTAATCGGCCTTGCCGCTCCTGACGATTTCTTCCGCTTCCTTTGCCTCGGTGATCAGCCCGACGGCCACGGTGTTCACGCCCGTCGCTTCCTTCACGGCCTGCGCGAACGGCACCTGATAGCCCGACGACAACGGAATCTTCTGCAACGGCGAGACCCCGCCCGACGACACATCGACCCAGTCCACGCCGCGCTTTTTCAGCTCCGACGCGAACGCGATCGTATCCTCGATGCTCCATCCGCCTTCGACCCAATCGGTCGCGGAGACGCGCACGCCGACCGGCTTGTCGGCGGGAAACGCAGCGCGCACGGCGTCGAAGATTTCGAGCGGATACCGCATGCGGTTCTCGAGCGAGCCGCCGTATTCGTCGGTGCGCTGATTGGCGAGCGGCGACAGGAACTGATGCAGCAGGTAGCCATGCGCGCAGTGCACTTCGATGCCGTCGATGCCGAGCCGCGCCGCACGCTTCGCCGATGCGACGAACGCCTCCTTCACACGGATGAGGCCAGCGGCGTCGAGCGCGAGCGGCGGGGTCTCTTCAGGCTTGTGCGCAATGGCGGATGGCGCAAAGGTCATCCAGCCGCCATCGGCGACGGAGATCAGCTGCCCGCCTTCCCACGGCTTGCGGCTCGATGCCTTGCGGCCCGCGTGCGATAGCTGCATCGTCACCGCGATCTTCGAATACTGGCGGATCGCGGCAAGCACCGGACGCAGCGCGGCCTCGGTGACGTCGTCCCAAAGACCGAGATCACCCGGCGTGATGCGGCCGTCCGGCTCGACGGCGGTCGCCTCGATGAACAGCATGCCCGCGCCGGACAACGCGAGGTGGCCCAGATGGATCATGTGCCATGCCGTAGCCTCGCCGCGCTCGGCGGAGTATTGACACATCGGCGAGACGAAAATGCGGTTCGGGAGCTGGAGGCTGCGGAGGGTCGTGGGAGTGAACAGCGCGCTCATGGCGTGGCTCGTCGCTAGAAAGGAGCGATCGAGAATAGCACCGCGATTTCTTTCGTGCAGGGACGCGCACCGCGCGAGACGCGGCGCGATGATTCATACCATCACACGTTCAGCGCGCGTCCACCACGGCGAAGCGGTCGAGCCATTCGCCGAACATCGCGCGAGCGGCCCGTTCGAGTTTCGCGCCGTGACGCGCGGTGTCTTCGCGCAGTGAGGCGACCGTCGCGCCGCTGCGCGCGATATCGCCCGGGTACGTGACGAGCCAGCTCTCGAAGCGCTCCACGAGCACTTCGGGATGACACTGCAGCGCGAGAACGTGCTCGCCCCAGGAAAATGCCTGATGCGCGCAGAGATCGGTGGATGCGAGGAGCGTCGCGTCCTTGGGGAGATCGAAGGTATCGCCGTGCCAGTGAAAGACCGGAACGGGCGCGCCGTCGGCTTCGAGATGCCGCAGCGCGGACGCGCGTCCCGCGCCGGTCAGCTCGAGCGGCGACCAGCCGAGCTCCAGCTTGCCCGACGGATACACACGCGCACCGAGCGCCCGCGCGATCAGTTGCGAGCCGAGGCAGATGCCGATCGTCGGCAAGCCTGCCGCGATGCGCTTTTCGAGCATCGAAAGCAGCGGCGCGAGATGCGGATAATGCGCGTCGTCGCAAGCGCCGATCGGTCCGCCGAGCACGACGAGCAACGAAGGATCGAGCGGATTGGGCGCGTCGATACGGCCGCGTCCGACGTCCAGATAGCGCACGAGATGGCCGCGATCGCCGAGCACGTGTTCGAGGCTGCCCAGATCTTCGAAATAGACGTGGCGAATCGCCAGGACTTCATGTTTCATCGGCGGCTTTCCCGGGACGGAGTAGTGACGAGCCGGGCCTCGCGGCGAGGCGCGACGGGCACAGTCTAACCGACTCGCCGCGGCCTCACAGCGCCGGATGCCGCCAGATGGCTTTTTACCCGCGCAGCCTGATTCAGGCGACTTGGGCGAAGACCTTCCAGCTCTTCTTCTGCGTGGCGACGTCGGCTTCTTCGTATACCGAACAGTCGAGACGCAGATCCGTGTCCGCCATGTCGATCTGCAGAAGCGCGCAGTGATGCGGCGTCTTCTTCGGATTCTTGCTCGCCTCGAAGTGCGAGCAGGAGAGACACATGCGGTGCGCCGGAATCTGCTGCTGCGATTCGAGCTGACGGATTGTCTTGAGCAGCGTGCGATAGAACGCCACCTGCTCGTCCTCGCGCAGCGTGCCGACCGCCTTCGCGAGGAAGTCCGGCCATTGCAGTGCCTTCTTCGCAGCCGTGCGGCCACGCGCGGTCAGACGCACCGCGAGCGCGCGGCCGTCGTCGAGCGCGCGGCGCTTTTCGACGAGACCCTTGCCTTCGAGCGTGCTCACCGCATCGCTCGTCGTGGCGGCGGTCAGCGCCGTTTCACGTGCGATCTCGCCGAGGCGCATCGGCCCCTTGCGCTGCATCAGCAGAACGAGAATTTCACCCTGGGTCGGCGTCAGCCCCGCGCCTTCCGCCCATTCCCATGCCTGGCTGCGCATCGCGGTGCTCAGCCTCAGCAGGCCGTGGGTCACCCGCCCCGTCGCCTGCTCTCCGTAAACGCCTTCACTCATAGTCTTTCGCTTGTTGTTCCGCTTATGTGTTCTGACGGCACGTTCGCGGCAACCACCGCGAACACCTCGTTCGAAACGCCGCCCGCAGAAAGTACTCCGAACCCCTTGCGAACTGCCCTTCGTTCCAGGTCCCCGCCGTCTCAAAATTCAGGCGTGCCAAGCCAATTAGCGGTGCCTGAATGGGGACGTTGCAACCCTCTTCGTTATGCGCCGTCTTATGGTCCTGCTCGTGGCGCTGTTTTCTTGCCGACTATAACGCCATGCCAGCAAAGTCGCCATTCTAAGCGACATAGAACAAACGTACACCTTAATTATCCACGCAGAACTGTGGATAACCCGTGGAAAAGAGTCTTCTTTGATGTGGGCGTATTCTTGATAACACTTCCCCTCGCGTCGGACACCTTTCCGTTGTCCAGAATCCTCGTCGCGACGCCACACGCGGGCCGCATGGTTATCATCGCGCTAGCTCGTTGACTCTGCACCTCTTTTTGACGTTTTCCACAGCGTCGGGGAAGACTTGTTAACTACTATTACGGATGTATACGGACTTCTTGAAGTAAACCTTAGCGTCGCTGAATCGGTTTTTCTTCCAACGTTGCCGCGAGCGCTTTATGCACATTGCTCGTCATGCACATGTTTCATACGGCCCAAAGATAAAGGCCGCTTCGTAAGCTTCTCGAAGCGGCCTTTCGTCATGATTCGCCGATTCGCGTCGGCGTAAGCGCAGCGTTATCGGCGCCACTGCAGGCATTGCTGCCTGACCGCCTCGTGCAGCGATTTTTCCTTGTCCACCACGCCGCGTAGCCAGGTCGCGTCGTTGACGCCGCGCGCGATATCGGCCACCTCCGCGAGCGCGGCCTGTGAGCCGAGCGCTTCGGCATGCGGAGCGAGCACGTCGAGCGTCGCGAGAATGTCCTCGCCGATGGTGCGCCGCTCGCCCGTCTGCGGATGGATGCACGTGCCTTCCAGTCCGAAGCGGCACGCCTCGAAGCGGTTGAACGTGTAGACCAGATAGTCGTCCTCGCGCGGCGTCAGCGGTTTGTCGAGCAGCAGATAGCGCGACAGCGTCTGGATGTAGCAGGCGATCGCGGCCGCCCTGTCGACGGAAAGCGGCGTGTCCATCACGCGCACTTCGATCGTTCCGAAGCCGGGCTTCGGCCGGATGTCCCAGTAGAAGTCCTTCATGCTGTTGACGACGCCCGTATTGACCATCTTCGAGAAGTATTCCTCGAAGCCGTCCCAGGTCAGCACGAAGGGCGCGCGCCCCGACAGCGGAAACGCGAACACCGAGTTCAGACGCGCCGAGTGGAACCCCGTGTCGACACCCTGGATGTATGGCGACGACGCTGAAAGCGCGATGAAATGCGGGATGTAGCGAGACATCGAGTGCAGCAGGAAGAGCGCGCTGTTCGGATCGGGACAACCGATGTGGACGTGCTGGCCGAACACCGTGAACTGCTTGGCGAGGTATCCGTACAGTTCGGAGATGTACTGGAAGCGCGGCGCGTCGTAGATCTGACGATCGCTCCATTGCTGGAACGCGTGCGTGCCGCCGCCCGCGAGCCCGACGTTGAGCTGATCCGCCGCGGCGACGAGCGTATCGCGGATCTTGCGAAGGTCCGTGACAGCCTGCTCGTGCGTCGTGCAGATACCGGTCGAAAGCTCGATCATGCTTTCGGTGATTTCAGGCGTGATGTTGCCCGGAATTTTTTCGTCCTTGATGAGACGCATGAGGTCCGACGCGGCGCGGGTCAGATCGTAGTCGTGCGTGTTGACGACCTGGATCTCCAGCTCGACGCCGAACGTGAACGGTTCGGAGTTGATGAAAGGTTCGAGTGCCATGGCGCCTCTTGAATAATCAATGCATGAGTCAAGCGGGCGCGATCACTCGCGCCGCTCGCCGACTGCCGACAGGCTGCGGTAGACCACGAAGGGCGAGACTATCTGCAGCACGACGATCGAGCACATGATGATCGCGCGCAGCGTCGGGTCGTAGTCCGGATAGAGAACGTACATGTCGTCGACGAGCACGTACGCCAGCGCCGACATCGGCGTCAGCGCGACGCCCAGCGCCGCGCCCTGCTTCCAGTCGAGCCCGCTCGGCTTCGCGAAAATCAGCACGCCGACGAGCTTGCCGACGAAACGCGCAACGATCAGCCCGAGCGCCGCGACGCCGCCGAGCGCGATATCGCGCCAGTGAAACGGCGTGAGCGTCAGCGCAAAAAGAATCACGGTCAGGAGCCATCCGGCGGAGCCGAAGTGCGACGGCCAGAGTTGCGGACGTTCGTCGGCGTTTTTCACGATGATGCCCGCGGCGAGCAGCGCGAGAATCGTCGACAGCTTGAAGATATGCGCGACCGCGATCGCCAGCAGCACGAGCCCGAAGAGCGCGACGAACGAATGCTCGTCGTTCGCGGGCAGGCGCCGCACCAGCAGATTGCAGGCGCGCGCGAGCAGGAACGCGAGCACGAGCGAGCCGATCAGCAGATAGAGCGGCTGCAGGATCGTCGCGAGCGCGTTGCCGTAGATTTCCTGATGCAGCACGCCCGCCGCGAGCTTCTCGACGATCACCGCATACATGCTGTTGAGCGCGGTCAGCGTCAGCAGACGTTGCGTGACCTGGCCTTCCGCGCGCAGTTCGGTCTTCAACTGGATGACCATCGCGGGCGACGTCGCCATCGCAATGGCCGCGATCACGACCGAGGGCATCGTCGGCACGTTGAGCAATGTCAGCGCGATCAGCACGAGGCCGAACGTCAGCGTCGATTCGGCGATGCTCGACAAGATCAGATACGGATTGCGACGGATCCAGCGCAGATCGAGCCGCCCACCCAATTCGAAGAGCAGCAGCCCGAGCGCGACATCGAGCAGCGGCCGCGACAGGCCGGCCGCGCTTGCGTCGATCACACCGAGACCCGCGTTACCGGCGATCAGCCCGATCACCGCGAACCCGGTGATGCGCGGCAAGCGCCACGCGCGCCATAACAGCTCGCCGGCGAGCCCCGCCGTAATGAGCGCGAGACCGGCCCAGAAAATGGCGTCGGGTTCGAGCGGCCAGACGGGCAAAAATGAAAATGCCGAATTCATCGTATTGGCTTCTCCTTCGTTGCTGCAGCAGAGCGTGCACGTTCCGTTGCGTGACTCGCATCGACGGCGCGCGCTCGCGGGCGAGGCGCATCGGGCCCGCTATGCGAGCGTTGGTTCATTCAGGCGAAACGAAATGCGAACGAACACGGCGTCACGTCAGGACGTGCACGGATTAGACGACGCGTTCGGCTAGCTGCGATGCGCCCTGCATGCCCTCGATGTCGCACCGGAGAACTCGGATCCGTGTGACATGGGTAACGCATGCGGCGCCCGCTCGAATGCCGGGCCGAACACAGCAAACGACGGCGCGGCTTCGTTGATCAGATTCTTGGCTCGCAACCATCGTTCCAATGAAGCGGTCGCCGTCCGAACGGCGCGACGCAGGAAGAAGCGCGATTGTGCCATACCTCCGTTGCCCTGACAGAAAGTCCAAGCTCCTGATTCTTATGAAGTAAAAGCGACTGCCGGGCTCGAAGCAGGATGGAAAGGCTGACCGCTCGCCGTTATCGGGACGTTCGGATTTCTGGTTTATGCCTGACCGATGGCTTCGTCTTCAGGTGTTTACAGGTTTACTGTATATAAACGTAGTAGTAGTTAACAAGAGGCTGCGTCTTCTGTGGATAACCCATCTTTCGTCTTTACATTCAATCATTTGGATAAAGCAGAAGCGGGCCGTAAACACGTTGGCGCGGCGCGGCCAACCCGGAACAACTTTGGCGCGCGTAAACCGGAAGTCCAGGTTGTCCCGTTTACGTGCACATCGCGTTCACACGACTTCCACCTGCAATTAGACGGGTTATCCACAACGTGCCGGGGACAACTATGTCGAGCCGATTTCTCCATGACGGAGCGCTCTGAGCAAAAAGCGGGCTGGGTCGACGGCGTCCGCGAGTTCGCGCTCGATGAGCCACGGTTCTCCTTCAATCTGCGACGCGATCAGCTCGGCCGCGAGCGTCGCCCAGACGAGCCCGCGCGAGCCGAATGCGAATGCGCCGTAAAGACCGGGCATGCGCGGCAGATCGAGCGGCCACGCGCCCGAGAGTTGAGGCGCATCGCGGCGCGCGGCGCTTTCGTCGGCAAGCTGGCCGATCATCGGCATGCGGTCGCTCGTCACGCAGCGGAACGCGACGCGCCCCGCGCGGATTTGCTTCGGCGCGAGCGCTAGATCCGGCAACATCCCCGCGACGCGCTCGATGTTCTCCAGATGCCCGGCTTCGCGAATATCCCGGTCGGGATCGTCGATGTCATAGGTCGCGCCGATGAGCGCGCCGTCCGCGCCGAGCGGCACCGCGTAGCCTTCGCCGATAACCGGCGCACGCAGGGCATCGAGCGCGGATGAATCGAGCACGGTGAGCTGGCCGCGCACGCTGCGTGTCGGCGCGCCATACAGACCGGCGAGCCGCGCGGCATCGTGAGCGTTGGCGAGCACCATCACCGGCGCGCTCGCGATCTCGCCGCCGCTCGTATCGAACGCGCTCCAGATGCGGCCATCGTGCGCAATGCGCGTTACGTCGGTTTCCATGCGCAGCGTGATCCGGGCAGCGGCGTCGGCGAGTTGCGCTGTGCAAACGGCCGCAGGCGAGATCGCACCGCCGCGCGGAAAGAACCAGCCGCCGCGCGCGACATCGACGCCCGCGATGCGCGATGCATCGGCGCGCGTCGTCGGCTGCACGTATTCAGATGGATACGCGAAGCGCGCGATGGCGGCGGCGAGCGCAGTGGCGTCTTCGGGCGTGTCGGCGATCTGTAGCAAACCCGCGGGGCTGCGCAGCAAGTCGTGATGTGCGTCTTCGAGCGCCTGCCATCGGCGCAATGCGTAGAGAAAGCCCGCGCGCGTGAGGCGGGCGGCGACACTGTCGTCGCGCCAGACGATAGGATGAAACACGCCCGCCGGATTGCCCGATGCATCGCGCGCGGGCAACGCGTGACGATCGATCAGCGTGACGTGCCAGCCGCGCCCGGCGAGCCGCGCGCTCACGGCACAGCCCGCGAGTCCCGCGCCGATGACGACGGCCTCGCGCGCGCTCGCAGCGCAAGGAAGCGGCGGTTCGTGGCGGCGCACGCGCCAGCGCGGCGCGAAGCGTGCGACGAGCCGTGCGTCCGCCGCCGCCGACGAGCACTCGAAGCCCGACGATTCCAGCGCGCGGCGCATCGGCAAATGAAGCGGCCCGGATGCGTTCGCGCAGACTGTCGCGCCGTCGCCGGCAAAGCGCGCGAGCGATTTGCATAGGGCGCGTGGATCGTCGGTCGCTTCGAGATGGAAGGCATCGGCGCGTAGCCAGAGTTTCGACAGCATCGCCTGCGCGTCGTCGCCAATGGCGAGCGTGAGCACCACGCGTCCTTCGTCGAACTCCAGCCGATGCATGCCTGCCACGCGCATCGGCCACGCGCGTGCAAGCTCGGCCGCGAGCGGCGATGCGTCATCGGTCGATGGTGGATCGTCCAGCGCCTTTAGCGTCGCAATCGCCACGACGTGCAACCGGTCGCAACGCTCTTCGTCGTCGCGCCAGCGCTGCCAGAGCGGGAGGAAGGCGCTGAATGTCATATCGACGAAGGTGAAGACGCGCGTGCGCCGCCAGCGCGCGGGAAGATCGTGCGGCGCGAAAAACAGAGATTCGGTCATGCGACAGGGGAAGACACGTCAAGCGGAAGACGACTTGGCCAAGGTCCGCGCGGCGCCGTTCGGGGCGTCTTCGATCGTCAGCGGCTCGAGCGCGTAGCCCGCCGCGCGCCATGCCGCGAGGCCGCCGAGCAGCGGCGCGACATCGGTGAAGCCGTGCGCGGCGAGTTCCTTGGCGGCAAGCGCGGCGGACACTTCGCTCGGGCAGTCGCAGTACGTCACGAGCTTGCGGTCGCGGGCGATACCGGCGAGCTGCGATGCGGCGTCGTCGTGCAGGAGCAGCGCGCCGGGAATGGCGAACGGATCCATCGCGCGGCGTTCGCGGCGGCGCACGTCGATGACGAGCGGCGGCGGTTCGCCATCGAGCAGCGCGCGCAGCATCGCGATATCGATGCGCGCCATGCGCAGCCTCCGCAACAGCGACACGCGCTGCCACCAGCGCATGGCGAGATAGAGCGCGAGCGCGATGATCGCAAGCACGACCACGCCGCGCCCGAACAGGTCGAGCCAGGCGAGCATGCGATCGACGAGATCGGCGAACATCGCGCCGAACGCGACGCCGATGCCGGACCACAACAATGCGCCGAGCGCGTCATACAAGAGAAAGCTGCCGAAGCCGATGCCGGTCGCGCCCGCGACGGGTATCGCGAGCGTCGACAGGCCGGGGATGAATTTGGACAGGGCGAGAATGCGCACGCCGAAGCGCCCGAAGAAGTCGAGGCTGCGGTTCACGCAGGTATCGCGCGAGATCGAGATCTTGCACATGAAGGCAAGCACGCGGCTGCCGTAGCGA
Source organism: Caballeronia sp. INML1 (assembly GCF_023631085.1). Taxonomy (NCBI): domain Bacteria; kingdom Pseudomonadati; phylum Pseudomonadota; class Betaproteobacteria; order Burkholderiales; family Burkholderiaceae; genus Caballeronia; species Caballeronia sp. INML1. The sequence goes on from NZ_JALQDT010000043.1 coordinate 95,134, forward strand.
CGCCCGAGCCGGAACCAGAGCGTGTCGCCGATGAGCGCGGCCATGCTGGCCGTGACGACGATCGCCAAGAGCGGCCCCCATGCAGCCGACGGAAAGCCCGAAGGCACGCCCGTTGCGAAGCTCGCGGAGACCGTGATCGCACCCGTCAGAATCAGTGTGGGCAAGGCTGGGAGCGGCAAGCCGAGGCATTCGAGCAGAACGTTGGCAAAAACCAACGGCAGGCCGTATTCGATGATCAGCTCGCGTAGCATGGATCGGACCCAGTTGTTCTGCGCCAAAAAAAACCGCCGCGAGCCTCAAAAATATAAGGGTAAATCTTTGAAACCCTTATCCTGATTGGGTTTGCGCTGCGCTATCATACCAAGCGCCGCGTATAGAGGCGGCGTGAAGGCGACGAAGTGAAGCAATGCCGTTGAGATGGCGCGTAACACCGCCGATTCCCCGGTCGGCCGCGCCAGAAGGCCGTCGCTACTCGACTGCACGGCTTGCGCACGTATAATCGGCGCGTTCGCGCTGTTCGTGTCAACCTAAACTGATAAAGGAACCTTAATGAACAAACAGGAATTGATCGACGCCGTAGCCGCTCAGACCGGCGCCAGCAAGGCTCAAACCGGCGAAACGCTGGACACGTTGCTCGAAGTGATCAAGAAGGCTGTATCGAAAGGTGACGCAGTTCAGTTGATCGGCTTCGGCAGCTTCGGCTCGGGAAAGCGCGCAGCGCGCACCGGCCGCAACCCGAAGACTGGCGAGTCCATCAAGATTCCGGCCGCGAAGACGGTCAAGTTTACGGCTGGCAAGGCATTCAAGGACGCAGTGAACAAGCGGTAAGCTTCTTGCCGATTGTGCGGCTACTCGAAGTAGCCAGTTATACATAACCCGCCTTCGGCGGGTTTTTTTTTCGGCTGCGCATCTCGTTGGCGGGCTCGACGTTGCATCGAGCCGTTCACGCTTCAATGCCGATGATCCTCGCAATTGCAATCGGGACCATGATCGTGGTGGTCGTTATCATGATCGTGATCGTGGTCGTGCTCTTCGACGTCCCAAGCGGGAAACGGATCGGCGAAGCGATGCCAGCCATCGAGGCCGAGCGCCCATTCGTCGTCGGTCAGAAGGCATGCATCGAACCTGGCCTGCCATGCGGTGCGGTCGAGGTTCTCGCCGATCAGCACCAGTTCCTGCCGGCGATCGCCGATGCTGTTGTCGTCCGGGTCGCCATACCATTCCGCAACGATCTCCGCTTCGAGCTCGGGGTCGTCGATCGGCCATTCGCTGCGATCTTGCGCGGCCCACCACAACCCCGCCGGACCGTGCCGCACGGTCCCGCCCGCTTGCGACAGCGAGCCGCCGACATCGCTTCGCGTCGCGAGCCAGAAGAAGCCTTTCGCCCGCAGGACACCGGGCCATTCCTGATGCAGCAGGTTCCACAGGCGCTCGGGATGAAACGGCCGGCGTGCGCGATACACATAATGGCCGATGCCGGAGGCATCGGGCTCGTCGCTCGCCGCGTGCTCGCCGTTGAGAATCGCAAGCCACCCGGGCGCGCTCGCGGTCGCATCGAAATCGAAGCGGCCGGTGTTCAGCACGTCGCCGGAAGACACGTTGCCGGATTGCGCCCGCACTTGAAGCGCGCGCGGATTGAGCCCGTGCAGGATGCGCGCGATCCTTTCCACTTCGTCCGCGCCGGCGAGATCGATCTTGTTGATGACGATGACATCGCAGAACTCGATCTGCTCGATGAGGGTCTCGACGACTGTCTGGTCGTCTTCGTCGCCGTGGCTTTCTTGCGAGAGACCGCGCTCGGCGAGCGAGTCCGAAGACGCATAGTCGCGCAGGAAGGTCGCGGCATCGATCACGGTCACGAACGTATCGAGATGCGCGCGGCCCGCGAGCGTCGCGTCGTCGTCATCGCCGAATGCGAGATGCTCGGCGATCGTGATCGGATTCGCGATGCCCGACGATTCGACGATGATCGCATCGAAGCGCTGCTGTTCCGCGATCCAGGTGATCGCGCTTTCGAGCGTCTCCATCGATGGGTCGCCGAGCGTCAGCACGAGGCAGCCGTTGGGCAAGTCGGTGGTTTCGCGTTCCGCGCCGGACGCGGCCTTGCCGCATGTCACGGCGCCGATGCGGATTCCTTCGGCGTTGGCGAGCAAGGCATCGACGAGCGTGGTCTTACCCGCGCCGATGAATCCCGATAGCACGGTAATGGGCAATGGCGTCTGGTTCATCGCAGTGAGCGTGACGGAGGAAGGGAGCGCGCGAGCGCGAGCCCGCGCTGCCGTTCGGGCGGCGCGGGCGATCGAATAGGGGATTTTGCATCAAATGCGCGCCGGACGCGGCGCGTGTGCGAGTAGCGCGCCTTGGGTCAGCGCGTGGCCTGAAGCAGCTTCCAGCGACGCAGGATCTCGATGATCTGCGCCGAGTACTTGTCGCGTAGCGCGGGTGTTTCGGAATGGTAAGCACCGACCGCCTGCCACGAATTGCCGTACTTGTTCATTTTCTGGCGCAGATGCCAGGCGGCGACATACACGCTCTTGCACGGCTCCATCAGCGTGCCGCTGGAAATGCCGTACTGCGCCAGCGTGTTGAGATGGATCGAATTGATCTGCATCAGCCCGTAGTCGGTCGAGCCGTTGGCGTTCTTGTTGATGGCGTCAGGCTTGTTGTGCGATTCCTGCCAGGCGATCGCGCGCAGGATGAGCGGATTGACCTTCTGATACTTCGCGGCTTCGTCGAAGCAGTCCGCATGTGCGGAGGCGGCCGCCGTGAGCGGCCCGCATATCGCAAGTAGTCGCAATATTCTCTTCATCTTCCTTCTACTCCATCCGCAGATGCGGAACGTCATGCCGCCGTTGCGGCGCCTTGGCGCCAACGCCAACAAATCAACGCCCGCGGCCGGACTGCATGGGGAAAACCCGCCCATTTCGCAACCGCCCGGAATGCGGAACCGACCGTATCATACCGGCTGACGAATCAGACCATAAGTTGGCTATCAGACATACGCCCGGTGCAGCGCCGGAAGCCCGCTTGCGCGGGAACACATCGGACCGTCAATCAGGTGTGATCTAAATGTATGAATAATAAGACTTCTGGACGGGGTACAATTCGGCTCCCGCGTGCATCGGCCGACCTCTGGAAGCGTCCAGGTACGGTCTATCGGCAAGTTTTTTGAAAGCTTGAGGGCGCTGGAAAACGTAGCGAAGTCGACAGCCAGGCGTCATCTGATCCGGAACGAATTGGCACATTTTCGTTACATTAAGCTGTTATCGTCATTTTTTTTAAAATGATCGCGATGTTCCGGGCCTGTGCGTCCCACATCGCGGTTAGCAGCGCTCTCGGCTGACGGGCGGTGCTGCCTTGGCTGGCTCCCCCGAGACCCGGCTCTGACATCACATTCATGAGAAGACAACCTATGGCACTGCGTCGTATCGCGACGGCACTGCTGGCGGCGGGACTTATCGTCGCGCAAGCCGCGCACGCGCAAGTGACGCTGAATTTCGTCAATGCGGACATCGACCAGGTCGCGAAGGCGATCGGCGCCGCTACCGGCAAAACGATCATCGTCGATCCCCGGGTGAAGGGGCAACTCAACCTGGTCTCGGAGAATGCGGTTCCCGAGGATCAGGCGCTCAAGACGCTCCAGTCGTCGCTGCGCATGCAGGGTTTCGCGCTCGTGCAGGATCACGGCGTCCTGAAGGTCGTGCCCGAAGCCGACGCGAAGCTGCAGGGCGTGCCCACGTATGTCGGCAACGCGCCGGCCGCGCGCGGCGATCAGGTGATCACGCAGGTCTTTCAACTGCGTAACGAATCGGCGAACAATCTTTTGCCGGTGCTGCGTCCGCTCATTTCGCCGAACAACACCATCGCGGCCTATCCGGCGAACAACACGCTCGTCGTCACGGACTACGCCGACAACGTGCGCCGCATCGCGGGCATCATCGCGGGTGTCGATACGGCGGCCGGCCGCTCGGTCGATGTGGTCACGCTGAAGAACGCGAACGCCATCGACGTTGCCGAGCAGATGAACAAGCTGCTCGATCCCGGCGCGATCGGCAGCACCGACGCCACGCTCAAAGTCACCGTCACGCCCGATGCGCGCACCAATTCGCTGATGTTCCGCGCGTCCAGCAGCTCGCGTCTCGCCGCAGCGAAGCAACTGGCGCAGAAGCTCGATTCTCCGACTTCGCAACCGGGCAACATGCACGTCGTGGCGCTGCGCAATGCCGACGCGACGCGTCTCGCCAAGACGCTGCGCGGCATGATGGGCAAGGGCAACAATACTTCGGACAACACGTCGGGCTCGAACTCCAGCTCGAATTCGTTCGGTCAGAGCGGCGGCGGTCTCGGCAGTTCGTCGATGTCCACCGGCACGGCCGGCACGCCGCCTTTGCCCGGCGGTCTCGGCGGCACCTCGGGCAGCAGCAACAATCCGATGTCGGGCGGCGCCGGCAACCGCGACTCGAGCTTCTCGTCGAACAAGGACAACGAGTCCGGCAACGACCAGGGCGGCGGCATGATCCAGGCCGATGCCGCAACGAACTCGCTGATCATCACCGCTGCGGACCCGGTCTATCGAAACCTGCGCGCCGTGATCGATCAGCTCGACGCGCGCCGCGCGCAGGTCTACATCGAGGCGTTGATCGTCGAATTGTCCGCGACCACCGGCGCGAACCTCGGCATTCAGTGGCAGGGCCTCCTGCTGTCGAACGGCGGCAACAACGCGCTCTACGGCAGTTCGAGCTTCGGTCAGGGCAACACGAACATCGTCGATCTGACCTTGCAGGGCAACGCGATCGCACAGAATCCGTCGGCCATCACGTCGACCACCGGCCTGCTCGCGCAGGGCCTCAACATCGGCTTGCTGCACCGCTTCGGCAACCTCTTCGGCCTCGGCGGGCTGTTGCAGGCGCTGTCGACATCGGCGGATGCGAACATCCTTTCGACGCCGAACCTGATTACGCTCGACAACGAGGAAGCGAAGATCGTCGTCGGCCAGAACGTGCCGGTCGTGACGGGTTCCTACGCGACGCCGACCGCGAACGCGGCCACCTCGGTCACCGCGTTCAACACGTTCGACCGGCGCGACGTCGGCGTGACGCTGCATGTGAAGCCGCAGATCACCGATGGCGGCGTGCTCAAGATGCAGATCTATCAGGAAGATTCGAGCGTCGATGCGACCACGAAGAACGATCCGGGCGGCGTGACGATCAATACGCGCTCGGTGCAGTCGACCATCCTCGCGGATGACGGTGAAATCGTCGTGCTCGGCGGCCTGATGCAGGACCAGTACAACAATAACAACAGCAAGATTCCGCTGCTCGGCGACATTCCGTTCATCGGCAGCCTGTTCAGAAGCGAAAGCAAGACGCGCACGAAAACCAACCTCATGGTGTTCCTGCGCCCGGTGATCGTGCGCGATCAGGCAACCTCGACGCAGATCACCAACACGCGCTACGAGTATCTGCGTCAGCAGCAGTACGGCTCGACGACGGACAACCGTCTCATCAAGGATCAGAATGTGCCGGTGATGCCGCCGAAACCGATTGGTCCGAGCGAAGGCGGCGGCGTCCCGGCGCAAAATCTGCTGGACTGGAGCAACACGACACGCGGCCCCGGCCCGAGCACGACGCTGCCGCAGAACCCGGAAGCAGGTCCGGCGCCGCAGCCGATGCAATCCGCGCCGCAATCGACGCCGCCGCCGCAGGGCAGCTATCCGCTTCCCGCGAACGGCGCGACCAACGCCATGCCGGGCAACGCAGCGACCAACACCCTGCCGGGTAACGCCGCGACGAACGGCCAACAGGGAGCCCGGCCGTGAGCATGGTCAACGATGCGGTCGAGAGCGCGAGCAGCGCGGCGTCGCCGCTGGCGGCGGCCCGCCTCGTGCCCTACGGCTTCGCGCGCAGCGGGCAGATCTTGCTCGCGCATCGGCACGCGGACAGCATCGAGGTATGGATCAGCGAGCGGACGACCGACGCGGCGCTCGCTGAAGTCGCGCGCAATTTCGGCGCGCTGTCGATCGTGCGCAAGCCCGCCGACGAGCTCGCCGCGGCGATCAATTCGGCATACGCGCGCAACGACGGCAGCGCGGCGCAGGTGGTCGGCGAAGTGGAAGGCGAAGTCGATCTGTCGCGTTTGATGCAGGACATTCCCGAAGTCGAGGATCTGCTCGAATCCGAGGACGACGCGCCGATCATCCGTATGATCAACGCGCTGCTCACGCAGGCGGCGCGCGAGCAGGCATCGGATATTCACATCGAGCCGTTCGAGAACGCGTCAGTGGTGCGCTTTCGCGTCGACGGCACGCTGCGCGATGTCGTGCGTCCGAAGAAAGCGCTGCACGGCGCGCTGATCTCGCGCATCAAGATCATGGCGCAGCTCGATATCGCTGAAAAACGATTGCCGCAGGACGGCCGCATCACGTTGCGCGTGGGCGGACGTCCCGTCGACGTGCGGGTTTCCACGCTGCCGACCGGCCACGGCGAGCGCGCGGTGCTGCGTCTGCTGGAAAAGGACGCGCAGCGCCTGAATCTCGAAACGCTCGGCATGGCGCGCGACACGCTCGTCCACTTCGACAAGCTGATCGGCAAGCCGCACGGCATCGTGCTCGTCACCGGCCCGACCGGTTCCGGCAAGACAACCACGCTCTATGCGTCGATGTCGCGGCTGGAGACCACGACCACCAACATCATGACGGTGGAAGACCCGATCGAATACGACCTGTCGGGCATCGGGCAGACGCAGGTGAACGAGCGCATCGGCATGACCTTCGCGCGCGCGCTGCGCTCGATCCTTCGCCAGGATCCGGACATCATCATGATCGGTGAAATCCGCGATCTCGAAACCGCGCAGATCGCGGTGCAGGCTTCGCTAACCGGCCACCTCGTGCTCGCGACGCTGCACACGAACGACGCTGCCTCTGCCGTCACGCGTCTCACCGACATGGGCGTGGAGCCGTATCTGCTGGCGTCGTCGCTGCTCGGCGTGCTCGCGCAGCGGCTCGTGCGCCAGCTCTGTCCGGTCTGCAAGGAAGAGCGCGTCGAGGAAGACGGCACGAAGCGCTACCATCCGGTCGGCTGCGAGCGATGCGGCCAGTCGGGTTATGTCGGCCGTCGCGGTGTCTACGAACTGCTTCTGATCGACGACGCGATCCGCCCGCTCATCCATCGCAACGCGGCGGATGCGGAGATTCTCGAGGCAGGCCGCAAGCAAGGCATGCGCACGCTGCGCGAGGACGGCGACCGCTGGCTCGCCGCCGGCGTGACGTCGCTGGAAGAAGTGCTGCGCGTGACGGGCGGAGAGTAACGGTATGCCGGCCTTTCGTTTCGAAGCGATCGACCACGCGGGCAAGACGCAGAAAGGCGTGCTCGATGCCGACAGCGCCCGCGCCGCGCGCAGCCAGTTGCGCACGCAGGGGCTGACGCCGCTCGTCGTCGAGGCGGCGGGCACGCGCACGCGCGGCGAGCGCCAGCAGCGGCTGTCGCTCGGGCGGCGTCTGTCGCAGCGCGAACAGGCGATTCTCACGCGCCAGCTCGCCAGTCTCCTGATCGCCGGTCTGCCGCTCGGCGAGACGCTCGCGGTGCTGACGGAGCAGTCCGAGCGCGATTACATCCGCGAACTGATGGCCGCGATCCGCGCCGAAGTGCTCGGCGGCCATTCCTTCGCCAACGCGCTCGCGCAGCATCCGAAGGACTTTCCGGAGATCTATCGCGCGCTCGTCGCGGCGGGCGAGCACACCGGCAAGCTCGGCCTCGTGCTGTCGCGTCTTGCGGACTACATCGAACAGCGTAACGCGCTCAAGCAGAAGATCATTCTGGCGTTCACGTATCCGGGCATCGTGACGATCATCGCGTTCGGCATCGTCACGTTCCTGCTGAGCTATGTCGTGCCGCAGGTCGTGAACGTGTTCGCGAGCACGAAGCAGGCGCTGCCTTTCCTGACCGTCATGATGATGGCGCTCTCGTCCTTCGTCCGAAGTTACTGGTGGGCGGTGCTGATCGGCGTCGTGATATTCGCGTGGCTGGTGAAGAGCATCCTCGCGCGGCCCGGCCCGCGCATGTCGTTCGACCGCTGGCTGCTCGGCGCGCCGCTCATCGGGAAGCTGGTGCGCGGCTACAACACGGTGCGCTTCGCCAGCACGCTCGCGATCCTGACCGCCGCGGGCGTGCCGATCCTGCGCGCGCTGCAGGCTGCGGGCGAAACGCTCAGCAACACGGCGATGCGCGAGAACGTCGACGACGCGATCGTGCGGGTGCGCGAGGGCTCGTCGCTGTCGCGCGCGCTCGGCAACACGAAGACGTTTCCGCCCGTGCTGGTTCACCTGATCCGCTCGGGCGAGGCGACGGGTGACGTCACCACGATGCTCGACCGCGCTTCCGAAGGCGAAGCGCGCGAGCTCGAACGGCGCACGATGTTCCTCACGAGCCTGCTCGAGCCGCTGCTGATTCTGGCGATGGGCGGCGTCGTGCTGGTGATCGTGCTCGCCGTGATGTTGCCGATCATCGAACTGAATAATCTGGTGCAGTGATGAACGCCCTTCAAACTCGCTTACTGACGCTCGCCGCGCTCGCGCTCTTCTGCGTGACGGTAACGTACTGGGTCGTCACGCTGACCTCGCGGCAGACCGCGCCGCTGCCCGCCGCGGCCGCGACGCGTGCTCCGTCGGTCGAGCAGGCTGCGACCATTTTCGGTGGACGGCTGGAACGTCAGGCCAATTCGGATGTGCATCTGTTCGGGATTCTCGCGTTGCAGGGCGGCGCGGCGGCCATCGTGAGCTACGGCGGCGAAGCGGCGAAGGCCGTGTCGCTGGGCGGGCCGCTCACGCAAGGCGTGAAGCTCTCCGAAGTGCGCGCGCGTTCGATCATCATCGATCGCAACGGCGTGAAGTCGGAGATCTTCCTGCCGCCGAATCCGCCCGGACCGACGATCTGGGTGCGCTGAGCGCGACGCGATGCCTCGCTCGGGCAGAAATCACGCGACGAAAGCGGATCGATAGAATGACCGGCGGCTTCCGAAAGACAGGAAGCCGCGCGATTTTTCCAATCATCACCGGGCATGAGCCCGGAAACGATATTTTCAATTCAAGAGGTAGCAGTCATGCAATTGTGGACCCAACGCCGCATGCGAATTCAACAGGCTCAGGCGCAAGGACGCCGTCAGCGCGGCTTCACGCTGATCGAAATCATGGTCGTGATCGCGATTCTCGGCATTCTCGCCGCGCTGATCGTGCCGAAGATCATGAGCCGCCCGGACGAGGCGCGCCGCGTCGCCGCGAAGCAGGACATCGGCACCATCATGCAGGCGATGAAGCTGTATCGCCTCGATAACGGCCGCTATCCGACGCAGGAGCAAGGCCTGCGCGCGCTGGTCGAAAAGCCGTCGACCGAGCCGGTGCCGAATAACTGGAAGGACGGTGGCTATCTCGAGCGCCTGCCGGCCGATCCGTGGGGCGGTCAGTATCAATATCTGAATCCGGGCGTGCACGGCGAAATCGACGTGTTCAGCTACGGCGCGGATAACAAGGCCGGCGGCGAAGGCAACGATGCCGATGTCGGCTCGTGGCAATGACCGTCTGACGGCAGACGAAGGAAAGCGGCGTGAACAGGCACCGACATACGCGACGCAACGCGGGCTTCACGCTGCTCGAAATGCTCGTCGTGCTGGTGATCGCGGGCTTGCTGGTGTCGCTCGCGTCGCTGCAACTGACGCGCAATCCGCGCACCGATCTCAACGAGGAAGCGCAGCGTCTCGCCCTGCTGTTCGAATCCGCGGGCGACGAGGCGCAGGTGCGCGCGCGGCCGATCGCGTGGCAGCCGCTCGACGGCGGCTTTCGCTTCGACATCCGCACGGAAGACGGCTGGCGCCCGTTGCGCGACGACCTCTTGCGCCAGCGGCGCTGGGAAGGCGGCGTGACCGGCGTGTCGATCCAGTTCCTCGACTCGGACAAAACGGTGAGCCGGCTCGTGTTCGGTACCGAAGCCATCGACGCGCCGATGGAAATCACGCTGTTCTCGGCCGTGGGCCGCGTGACGATCGTCGGAAGCGGCAACGGCCGCTATCAGGTGCGGTGATGCGCGAACATCGTCGGCATCAGCGCGGCTTCACGATGATCGAAGTGCTCGTCGCACTGGCGATCATCGCGGTGGCGCTCGCCGCATCGGTGCGCGCGGTCGGCTCGCTCGCGACGGGCGAAGCGGACCTGCACCGGCGGCTGCTCGCGGGCTGGAGCGCGGACAACGAGCTCGCGCAACTGCGGCTCTCGCATCAGTTTCCGCCGATCGGCTCGCGCACTTTCGACTGCTCGCAGGGCAATCTGAAGCTCCTGTGCACGCAGCGCGTGAGCCAGACGCCCAATCCGATTTTCCGGCGCGTCGAGATGTTCGTCTCGACGCCCGGCCGCTCCGGGAATCTGGCGCAAATGGTCACGGTGGTGGCGAATGAAACGAACCGCTCGCTCTGACCGCGGCAGAAAGCAGCGCGGCTTCACGCTGCTGGAGATGCTGATCGCCATCGCGATTCTCGCGGTGCTCGCGGTGCTGTCGTGGCGCGGGCTCGACTCGGTGATCCGCGGCCGCGCGACGATCGAGAACGCGATGGAAGACGAGCGCGTCGTCGCGCAATTGTTCGACCAGATGCGTATCGACGCGCGCCAGGCCGCCACCGACGACGAAGCCGGCCAGCCCGCCGTGCAGGTCGGCAACGGCTCGCTGCAGATCGTGCGCGGCGTGTTCGCGCCGGGTACGCCGCCGCGGCTTCAGGTAGTGCGCTACCGGCTGTCGAACGGGCGCATCGTGCGCTTTGCGTCGCCGCCGCTGTCGAACGTCGGCGAAGTGCGGCGCGCGCTCTCGTCGGGCGATACGGGCGATGGCTGGAGCTCGATTCCGTTGATGGGCGGCGTGGCCTCGCTCGCGACGCGCGTCTACATTCCGGAAAAAGGCTGGACGACGCGCATGACCGACGTGCTCGCGCAGATCAACCAGAACGGCAACAACCTGAAGGTGCCGCAACTCGGCAACGCGCCGCTGGCGCGCGCGGTGTCGGGCATTCAGATCGCGGTCGGCGCGCGCACGCTCGCGACGCCGCTCACGCGCGTGTTTCTGGTCGGAGAATGAGCATGCGCGCTCCAAATCCGAAGAGGCAACGCGGCGTCGCGATCATCAGCGCGCTCCTGGTCGTATCGCTCGCGGCGATTCTCGTGTCGGGCATGCTGTGGCGCCAGCAGGTGCAGATTCGCCGCATCGAGAATCAGCGGCTGCTCGCGCAGGCGCAGTGGATTTCGCGCAGCGCGCTCGACTGGACGCGCCTCATCCTGCGCTCGGAAGCCGATACCTCGCCCACGGTCACGTATCTCGGCGGTGTATGGGGCGTGCCGATCGCGAAGACGAAGCTGTCGGATTTCCTCGGGCAGATCGGCGAAGTGCGCGCGCAGCAAGGCGCATCGACCTATTTGTCCGGCTCGATCGAGGACGCGCAGGCGAAGTTCAACCTGCGCAATCTGGTCTCGACGCCGACGCCCGGCGTGCTGACCATCAACGTCGCGCAGATTCAGGCGTTCCAGCGGCTGCTCACGATGCTCGGCATCAACGGCTCGCTCGCGAAGACGGTGGCGCTGCAGATGCGCGCGGGCCTCGCGCGCTCGGCCACGCGCTTTCAGACGCAGACGGGCAACAGCGCGACCACGGCGGCGGGCACGAACAACGAAGCGACGACGCTGGCGGCGATCGCGCAAGGCGGCGGCACGGGCGGCGGCAATTTCACCGACGATCCCGGACTGAAGGACGCGGACAGCAACGCGCCCGTCGCGCCTTTGCAGATGATCACCGTCGATTCGCTGCTCGACGTGCCGGGTTTCTCGCCGGAAGCGGTCGCCAAGCTTCGGCCGTTCGTCACCGTGCTGCCGACGACGACCGCCGTGAACATGAACACCGCGCCCGCCGAAGTGGTGGCGGCCGTGGTGCCGGGGATGAACCTGTCGCAGGGACAGGCGTTCGTCGCGCGCCGGGAGACGGTGTTCTTCCACGATGTCGGCAACGTGCAGCTCGCGCTGACCGGCGCGGGCGTCAAGACGGTGTCGATGGACCCGAACGAGATGGACGTCACCACGAAGTATTTCGTGATCCACGGTCGCGTCGAACATGAACGCGCGCAACTGGAGCGCACGACGCTCGTGTATCGCGACCCGACGACGCATACGACGCGCATCGTCTACACGCGCGATGCGCTGTGAAGACGTGCCGCAGTCATTGATGAGAGGAAGTGGCCATTGAGCACACTGATCGTTTTATTACCGCCGCGTGATCCGGCGGTGCGCTCGGAAGAGTGGCATCTGCCGGATCTGCCGTTTTTGCTGCTCGACAAGCGCGGCGCGCCGCAGCGCGTCGGCCGCGCGGCGCTCGGGCTTCTGCCGCGTGCGAGCGCGACCGTGCTGATCGTCGCGGCCCGCGACACGCTCCTGCTCGCCGCTTCCATGCCGCCGCTCAAGGGGCCGCGCTTGCGGCAGGCGCTGCCGAACGTCGTCGAGGATCAACTGATTCAGGATCCGCAGACGTGCCACATCGCGGTCGATCCGGTCGAACTCGCGGATGGCAAGCGCGTGCTCGCCGTGATCGATCGCGGCTGGTTCCGCTTCGTGCTGGGCGCGTTTTCGGGCGCGGGGCATCGCAATGTGAAGGCCGTGCCTGCCATGCGCTGCCTGCCGGTCGCGGCTGTGCCGCCTGTTGCAGAAGCCGCGGAAGGCGAGGCAACGGAGGCGCCATCGACGCCCTTCATCGCGGGGCTGCTCGGTCAGGTCGTCTCGACCGCGCCTGCGCTGATCGGGGAGCTGGCCGCGCCCTCGCCGGCCGCGCTCGGTGCGCCGCGCATCGAAATCGCGATTGCGCGCGGCGAACGCGCGGCGCTCGGCGAAGGCCTCGCGCTGCCCGCCGATTCGATTTCAGCGACACTCGCGGCACTCGCGGGCGATCATCCCGTGACGCTCTATTCGCTCGCCGATCTTCCCGGCGACGAGCCGCGCCTGTCGGGTTCGCGCAATGCCGCAGCCGCGGTCGCCGGCGCGCAGCCCGTCACATTCGAAACGCTCGCGCGCAATGCCGTCGCGAGCCGCTTCGACTTGTGCCAGTTCGAATTCGCCGCGCAGCCGTGGCGGCTCGACCGCGCGACGATGCGGCGCCTGCGCGTGCCGATCGCGCTCGTGGCGGCGTCGATCGTCGTGTCGATCATCGGCATCAACGTGCAATGGCTGCAACTCGCGCGTCAGCGCGACGCGATTGCCGCGCAGGAAACCGATCTGCTGCTCAACACATTTCCGAAAACGACCGTCGTGCTCGACGCGCCCGATCAGATGACGCGCAATCTCGATCGCCTGCGTGTGGCGTCGGGCGAGCTGTCGCCATCGGATTTCCTCTCGCTCGCGGACGGACTCGCGCGCTCGCTCGGGCCCGTGCCGGTGAACGGCGTCGCGGCCCTCGATTATCGCGACCGTCATCTGGAAGTGACCTTCAAGCCGGAAACGAAGGTCGATCCCGACCTGACGAAGCGCCTCGCCGCGAACGGCCTGAACGGTTCGATCGATAGCAACACCGGCAAATGGACGATCAGGAGCGGCCAATGAAAGCGGAAATCGCACGTTCACTGTCGGAATTCTGGGAAGTGCGCACGCCGCGCGAAAAGACGCTCCTGATGTGGGGCGGCCTCGCGCTCGGCCTCGCGCTCGTGTATCTCGTGCTGTGGGCGCCCGCCTACGAAGGCCGCGCGCGGCTGCGCGAAAGCCTGCCCGTGATGCAGCGCCAGCTCGCGACGATGACCGCGCAGGCCAACGACGCGCGCTCGCTCGCGCCCGCCGCCGAAGGCGTGATGCCGACGGGCGGCGCGTTGCGCGATGCGCTCGCGAAGTCGCTTGCCGACAACGGCATGCAGCCGACGCAGATCCAGGTGATCGGCGCGGCGGTGCAGATTCAGTTGAAGAACGCGTCGTTCCCGAACTGGACGATGTGGCTCGACGACGCGCGCAAGCAGTTCAAAGTGCAGGTATCGGAGGCGCACGTCACGGCGCTGAAGCCGGATGGCCAAGTGGATCTGACGGCGTCGCTGCAACCGGCCGGCGCGAAATGAGTTACTGGACGCGACGTTTCCGGCTCGCGCTGCCGGCGCTTTTCGTGATGGTGATATCGGTCGCCGGCACGCTGCTCGCCATGATGCCCGCCGCGTGGATCGTGCCGCAATTTTCGAAGGCCACGGGCGGCCACGTGAACCTGGTCGATCCGGCGGGCTCGCTGTGGAGCGGCTCGGCCACGCTGATGCTCGCCGCGGGCAACGACGGCGCGGGCGCGACGCTTCTGCCGGGGCGCATCGAATGGACGACGTCCTTTCTGCCGCTCTTCACCGGCCGCGTGCACATGACGATGCGCCAGACCGACGCGATGCCCGACGCCGTGACCGTCGATGCCACGACGCGCGGCGCGACAGTCACGCCAGGCCAGATCGCCGTGCCTGCGACGCTGCTCGCGGGTCTGGGCGCTCCGTTCAACACGCTCGACTTCGATGGCAGCGTGCGGCTTTCGTGGACCGAGTTCCGCTTGCTCAACCGCAACACGTACGGCCAACTGGTCGTCACGCTCGACGACATGGCTTCGCGCGTCTCGCGTGTCAAGCCGCTCGGTTCGTATCGCGTGGCGCTGCAGGCGCAGGGCGCATCCGCGACGATCGATCTTTCGACGAGCAAAGGGCCGCTCATGCTGACCGGCAACGGCTCGATCTCGCCGGAATCGACGTCGTTTCAGGGCACCGCGACGGCTGCGCCGAATCAGCGTGAAAACCTCGCAGGCCTTCTGAACCTGCTCGGCCGTCATACCGATCCGGATACGGTTGCGCTGACCTTCATGCGTTAAAAATCAGCGATTGGCGGTTTGCGTCGCGCTTGCAGCGGACGCAGCCGCGGCGGGCGCTTCCACGCCGCCCGTTTCGCGATTCATTTGCGCGACATCCCAGCCGCCGCCGAGCGCCTTCACCAGTCCCACCGACGACACCATTCGCTGCCCCGCGATATTCGCCAGCTTCTGCTGCGCGGTGAACGCGGTGGTCTGTGCGGTCAGCACGCTGATGAACGCGACCGTTCCCGCCTTGTACTGATTGTTGATGATCGCGAGCGCCTGCTGCGCCGATTCGACGGCCTGCTGCTGCACCACGATTTCCCTTTCCAGAATGCGCAGCGACGCGAGATTGTCTTCGACGTCCTGGAACGCGGTCAGCACCGTTTGCCGATACGTCGCGACGTTCTGGTCGTAGGCGGCGCGCGCGGCTTCCGTGCGCGCGGAGCGCAGGCCGCCGTCGAAAATGGTCGCGGCGATGTCCGGCCCGAGCGTCCAGAAACGTGACGGCGCGCGCAGCAATTGCGACAGCACCGAGCTTTCGAAGCCGCCCTGTGCGGAGAGTGTGAGCGTCGGAAAATAGGCGGCCATTTCGATGCCGATTTGCTCGTTTGCCGCCGCCGCCTTGCGCTCCGCCGATGCGATATCCGGCCGACGCTCGAGAATCGCGGACGGCATCTGCACGGGCACGGTGGGCGGCGTCGCGTCGAGCGGAATCGGCGGAAGCGAGAAGGTCGAAGCCGGCTCACCGACGAGCACCGCGATCGCATGTTCGAACTGCGCGCGCGCGACGCCGTTGTCGATGGCGGAAGCTTGCGCGGATTGCAATTGCGTCTGCGCCTGAATCACGTCGGAACGCGCGACGATGCCTTGCGCGTACTGATTCTGCGTGAGCTTGAGCGATTGCTCGTAGGCTGCGACGGTTTCGTCCAGAAGCTTCTGCTGCGCGTCGAGCGAGCGCAACTGGAAATAGTCTTGCGCGAGCGTGGCCTGCGCGGACAGCCGCGCGTTGGCGAGATCGGCGGCGGCGCCCTGCTGCCCCGCCGTTTGCGCGGCGACGGTGCGCGACACGCTGCCCCACAGGTCCGGTTCCCACGATGCGTCGAGCGCGAGGCTGAACTGGTTGTTCACCGAACCCTGCTGACCGAAGCTGGAACTGTTGGTCGACCGGTTGCCTGCGCCGGTTCCGGAACGCGAAGCCGAAGCCGACGCGCCGATCGTCGGGAAATATGCCGCGCGCGCCTCGCCGACGAGCGCACGCGCCTGCCGGTAAGCGGCCGCGAACTGCGCAATGCTTTGATTCGACTGATTCAGACGCGCTTCGAGGTCGTTGAGGCGCTCGTCGTTATAGACGGTCCACCAGGTTCCGCGATCGGCCTGGTCGCCGGGCTGCGCGACCTTCCAGCCTTCGGGCGCTTCCTTGTAGCTGGCCGGGATCGTTGCCGCGGGGCGCTGATAATCGGGGCCGACCGCGCAACCGGCGATGAAGACCGCAAGCGTGGCGGCGAGCGCGGCGGCGGTCAGCGGGCGCGTAACGGGGAAAGCGGGAAAGGCGGGGCGATGCGGCATCTGCTTGTCGGAATTCCTGTCGGCGCCGCGCCTCCGAAGCGACGGACGCGGCAAGCCGAAATGGTAACGGAACGCGACGGGCGCTTATCATGCGCGCTCGTCAGGCAGACGTTAGCGTAACGGGTTCGCCGTAAGGCGGGTGTTACGCGGCAGCGGGAATAGGTTACGACGCGTTACGGGTGGGTCACGCGCCGCTGGCGCCGCCGCCGGGGCACGGCGCGGCGAGAAGGGATCGGGAGGGCGCCTTCGTCGGCGCGGATGCCGTCGCCTTGCGCCGATGCCGGTTCTCGAACCATCCCATGCCCAGCACCACGAACGAACCGCCCGGAAGCAGGAACACGATCAGATACAACGCGAGTTTCCACGAGCTCAGCTTCGGCGGGACGAAGTGACGTGAAGCGTTGGCGAGCATGCTGCTGATGGGGCCGAAGCGTCGGCGGGCGGTGCGAACAAAGCGGGTCATTGGAAGGTCTCTCGGGCGTCGGCGAACGACGGCAGGCGGTCAGAACATAGTCTCGGGCGGCGCATCAAGCGCATAACTCGTTGCATAGAATAATATTGACTGTGCAACTACTTTTCAAGATACTGCTGATTGCTTTTTCGGAATTGTTGCCTTATAGAGACGCGACCTAGTCGCAGACCTGCACCAGCCGCTTTCCACGTTGCATGAATAGCGAACCGCTTTACGATCCCGCCACGATTCAGCTCGAAACGAGCCTCGGCTATTACCTCGCCAAGGCGCGCAATGTACTCATCATGCGAACCGATCAGGCGCTGAAGCCGCTCGACCTCACATCGCCGCAAATCGGCGTGATGCTCATGCTGGCGTCGGGGCGGGCGCGCACGCCGCTCGAGTTGTCGCGCGAAATGTCCTACGACAGCGGCTCGATGACGCGCATGCTCGACAGGCTCGAAAAGAAGGGCTTCGTGAGCCGCGCGCGCAGCGAGGCGGATCGGAGAGTCGTCGAGCTCAGTCTGACGGAGCGCGGACGCGATGCCGCCAAGCGTTTACCGGTGATCGGTGCGGCGGTGCTCAATGAGCAGTTGCGCGGTTTCAGCCCCGCGGAACTGGACCTGCTGATTGCGATGCTCGCGCGCATCATCGGAAACACGCCGGCGGGCGATTGCGCTCCATGCACGCTCGATGACGATCTAGCCTGATTAACCTGACAAAATTCGGCGTCTATAGCGCCGCTTTCACTGTCTGGGCAGAGAATGCCGCGACAAGAAATAGTTTGCGTGCGATGCGCGTTTTGAGCGCCGTCCACGCGCCGGAGAACTGAAAGATGTCTACATCCTCGACCAGCACGCCCGCAACCCCGCCCACGCCCATGCCGCTCACAGGCGGCATCCTCGCCCTCTTGACGATGGGCCTCGCGCTCGGCACCTTCATGGAAGTGCTCGACACGTCGATCGCGAACGTCGCGGTGCCGACCATCTCCGGCAATCTGGGCGTCGCGACGAGCGAAGGAACATGGGTAATCTCGTCGTACTCCGTCGCGTCCGCGATTGCGGTGCCGCTGACCGGTTGGCTCGCACGCCGCGTCGGCGAGGTGAAGCTGTTCACCATTTCCGTGCTGCTGTTTTCGATCGCATCGGCGCTCTGCGGCCTCGCGCACAACTTCGAATCGCTGATTGCGTTCCGGCTGTTGCAAGGTCTCGTGTCCGGCCCGATGGTCCCGCTGTCGCAAACCATCCTGATGCGCAGCTATCCGCCCGAAAAGCGCGGCCTCGCGCTCGGTCTCTGGGCGATGACCGTTATCGTCGCGCCGATCTTCGGCCCGGTGATGGGCGGCTACATCACCGACAACTTCACCTGGCCGTGGATCTTCTATATCAATGTGCCGATCGGCGTGTTTTCGGCGGCCATCGCGTTCTTCCTGCTGCGCGGCCACGAGACGAAGACAACGAAGCAGCGCATCGACGGCGTCGGGCTCGCGCTGCTCGTGATCGGTGTCGCGAGCCTGCAGATGATGCTCGACCTCGGCAAGGACCGCGACTGGTTCAGCTCCAGCTTCATCGTGACGCTGGCAATCGTGTCGGCGGTGTCGCTCGCCTTCATGTTCGCGTGGGAGCTGACGGAGAAGGAGCCCGTGATCGATCTTTCGCTTTTCCGCGACCGCAATTTCGCGATGGGCGTGCTGATCACGTCGCTCGGCTTTCTTGCGTTCTTCGGCTCGGTCGTGGTGCTGCCGCTGTGGCTGCAGACCGTGCTCGGCTACACGCCGTGGCTCGCGGGCCTTGCCACCGCGCCGGTCGGCATTCTCGCGCTGGTGCTGTCGCCGATCATCGGGCAGAACATGCATCGGCTGAATCTGCGTGTGGTCGCGAGTTTTGCGTTCCTCACGTTTGCCTTCGTGTCGCACTGGAACTCGACTTTCACGCTCGACACGCCGTTTCACCAGATCATCTATCCGCGGCTGATTCAGGGTATCGGTGTCGCGTGCTTCTTCGTGCCGATGACGACGATCACGCTGTCCAGCGTCTCCGACGAGCGGCTTGCAGGAGCGGCGGGTTTGTCGAACTTTTTGCGGACCTTGTCAGGCGCGATCGGCACCGCGGTCAGCACGACCTTCTGGGAGAACGACATGATCCGCCATCACGCGCGGCTCACCGAATCGGTCACGCCGTATTCGGCCGGCACGACGGCATACTCGGATCTGCTTTCGGGACTCGGCCTGTCGGGACAGGCGCTGACGGCGCAACTGGATCGCGTGGTGTCGGCGCAGGCGTACATGATGTCAACCAATGACTTCTTCCGCATCTCGTTCTATGCGTTTCTGGTGCTGGCCGTGATGGTCTGGCTGACGCGGCCGAAGAAGGGCGCGTCAGCCTCGATGGGACACTAGATTATTGAGGCGTGAGCGGCGCCGCCGACTGGCCCGGCTGGCTTTCGAGGTTGAGCGGAACCGGCTGATCCAGCGGACTGACCTGCACGCCGCTCGGCGCAGGCGCGGGTGCAGGTGCGGCGGGCGGCATCGTACCGGCCTGCGGCGTCGCCGTTTTCCGCAGCCCGGGACCGTTTCGAATGAACTGCTTGAAGTCGGCGCCCGCCTCCCACGGATTCGGCTGGCAGCCGAGCGGATTGTCGCAATGCGCCGCGAAACCGATGGTCGCGGTGCCCTCGTTGGTCGGCGTCTTGGTGATCTGGTACGCGAGCGCGCGTTTGCCGCTCGACGGCCCGGCGGTCTGGATAATCGAATCCGTGACGGTCTGCAGCTTGTACTCCGAATGGTTGGTCACCCACACTTGCGCGCGCGCCCACCACGCGTCGCATTCGGCCTTGCTCATGCATGTAAGCGGTTGCGTGGCCTGCTCCATCGTGGTGCTGCTGACCTGATCCTGCACCGCGCACCCGCTCAAAAGCGCGAGCGCCGCCGCCCCCAGCGCGACTGCGCCGAAGAACTTCTTGTTCATTGCACCCCCGGATCGTCGAAAAGTCGGCCATATTTTGACTCGTCAAATCGGATGACGTTGTGACGCGTTTCCCTCTGTTGCATAAGCCGGTAGGAATTGCCGGCGCGCCGAGGCGCTGAGGCGGAAAATCCTGCTCGAAGCAACAGGCGCGATCACGCGCTCGCGGGATTTAGCGTGTAGACCTGATACGCCGCGATGAAGGCATCGAACGATTCGGTGTCGCGGCTTTCGACCACCGCCTGTTCCACCAGCGATTTTGCAGCAAGCTCTTCCATCGCGCGCTCTTCGTCGACGGAAAGCGGCCGTGCGCGGAAGCCTTCCGCGTGCCGCGCGCTGAGTTCGAGCGCAAACTCGTCGAAGGTTTGCTGCTTGTCGCGCATCGTGTGCAAGACGCGAGCGGACGGCGTGAGCGATGCATCGGCGATACGCGGCCGCAGCGCCCCGAGTGCGCGCGTGTGTTCGTCGTTGCCGTTGAGCGCGTCGAGTGTCTTCGCGACGGGTTCGATCGCATCGAAAAGCGCTTCGGCCCACTGCTGCATCGGCACGCTTGCGCCATCACGTTGCAGCGCGAGCCCAGGCTTGCGCCCTTCCTTCGCCACCGTGCTGAAATTGCCGTTCGCCTCGATGTTGGCGTCGTACGACAGCAGCGGGCTGTCCTCCAGTGCGCAGTAGAGCAGATAGGCGTCGAGGAAGCGCGCCGTCTCCAGCGAGATGCCGGTCGGCTCGAAGGGATCGATATCGAGGCAACGCACTTCGATGTACTGCACGCCGCGCTCAGCCAACGCGTGCAGCGGACGCTCGCCCGAGTGCGCGACGCGTTTCGGGCGGATCGTCGAGTAGAACTCGTTTTCGATCTGCAGGACGTTTGCGTTGATCTGCACCCATTCGCCGTTGCGCCGCGTGCCGATGGCTTCATACGGCGCATACGGCTGGCTCACGGCTTTGGCGAGCACATCGAGATAGGCGTCGAGGTTGTCGTAGCTCGGCAGCAGGTCCGCCTGCGCGGGATTGTTCGCGTAGCCCAGATCGCTCATGCGCAGGCTGGTCGCGTGCGGCAAGTAGAACGTGTCGCCATCGAATCTTTCGAGATGATGCGCCTTGCCTTCGACGAAGCGCTTGTTCAGCGCCGGCGATGCGCCGAACAAATACATCAACAGCCAGTTCGTGCGACGGAAGTTGCGGATCAGCGCGAAGTAGCGTTCGGACTGGAAGTCTTTCGCGGATAGCGTGCTGGTCTTGTCGAGCGCCTGCCATGCGCGCCACACGTCTTCGCTGAGCGAATAGTTGTAGTGGATGCCCGCGATGCATTGCATCGTGCGGCCATAACGCAGCGCGAGCCCGCGCCGGTACACATTCTTCAACCTGCCGATATTCGAGGTGCCGTAATAGCCGAACGGAATCTCGTCCTCGGGCGGTAGCGAGTTCGGCATGGAGTTGTTCCACAGCAGCTCGTCGCCCATGTGCGCGTAGGCGAAGCGATGCAGCGCGTCGAGGCGATCGAGCGTGATCGACACATCGGATTCGGCGGGCGTGATGAGCTCGACGAGCGCCTCGGAATAATCGGTCGTGATGAGCGGATGCGTCAGCGCCGAGCCGAACGCGCGCGGATGCGGCGTCACGGCGAGCTTGCCTTGCGGCGTCACGCGCAGACTTTCTTTCTCGATGCCGCGCAAGCCTTGACGCAACGCGTCGGCGTGCGGGCCGGACGCGAGCGCGGCAAGCCTGCGCTCGAAAGCGCCGGCCTTGGTGTGAGCGGAATTCTTGTTTGCCATTGAAGCGTTCTGCGAGGAGCGCGAGCGGCGTGCGCCCGGTCGTATTTTTAGGGTAGCGGGCACTTTAACATCTCGGTGTAAGGCGTGCTTGCGCCCAGAACTGGCAAGGGATGCGGGGTTTTCGGGACGTTCGCGGGACGCGTGGCCGCGCGGTGGAGCCGGTTCGCGCGGCTCGCGGGGGAGATCGAAGCGCTCGCGCGTCTGTCGACGGCGAGCGCCCGTGCTTTATGCGACCTTGTTGGTTTCGTTGTGCGCGCGCTCGGTTTCGAGCAACGCTTCCTTGCGCGGCCTGCCCCAACGATAGCCCGCGATCGCGCCGTCCTTGCCGATCACGCGATGGCACGGAATCGCGAGCGCGACCGGATTCGACGCACACGCATTCGCCACCGCCCGCACCGCGCCCGGTGTGCCGAGCGATTCGGCGATATCCGTATAACTGCGCGTCTGCCCGTATGGGATGCGGCGCAACGCGTCCCACACGCGCCGCTGGAACGCGGTCGCGCCGATGTCGAGCGGCAAGTCGAAACGCTCGCGCGTGCCTTGAAGATACGCGCGAATCTGCGCGATGAACGGCTCCATCCTCGCTGCATCCTCGACGCGTCCGGCCTGCGCAAAGTCGGCTGCGAGCTGATCGATGAGCGTGTTGGCATCGTCGCCGAAAGCGATCTTGCAAACGCCCTTGTCGGTCGCGGCGACGAGCACCGTGCCGAGCGGCGTCGTGGCGGTCGCGTAACGCACGGTCAGTCCCGCGCCCTTTCGTTTGTACGCGGACGGCGTCATGCCCAGTTCCGCAGGCACGGCTTCGTACATGCGCGATGGCGAACCGAAGCCGGCGTCGT
This sequence comes from Caballeronia sp. INML1, assembly GCF_023631085.1. Classification (NCBI taxonomy): domain Bacteria; kingdom Pseudomonadati; phylum Pseudomonadota; class Betaproteobacteria; order Burkholderiales; family Burkholderiaceae; genus Caballeronia; species Caballeronia sp. INML1. The sequence goes on from NZ_JALQDT010000043.1 coordinate 117,595, forward strand.
GCGTCGCGCGCGTGACGTCGCGGCCGCGCTGCAACGCATCGCGCAACACGCCCGCCCGCTGTGCCGCCTGATACTGCCGCGGCGAAACCCCGACGATCCGCGAAAACAGGCGCTGCAGATGGAACGGACTGACGTGGACGGCATCGCTCAGTTGCGCGAGCGTCATGCGCTGCTGCGGATCGGCGTCGAGCACCTTGCACGCGCGCTCGACGATCGCCAGCTCGCGCGGCAGGCTCGTCGGCTGGCAACGCTTGCACGCGCGATATCCGGCTGCGACGGCTGCATCGGTCGTCGGAAAGAACTCGACGTTCTCACGACGCGGCGCACGTGACGCGCACGACGGCCGGCAGAACACGCCCGTCGTGCGCACGGCGAAGAAGAAGGCGCCGTCAGCGCGCTCGTCGCGATCGACGACCGCCTGCCAGCGGCATTCGTCAGATGAAAAAACAGGCGCTGCTACGGTTTTCATGATGGACCTCGAGGCTCTTGGGTACGGGACCACTGTAGAGCCACGCAGATGAGGTTACGCGCCGTTTCTTGCTGTGTCATCGGCACGCGGGATTTGAAAAGTGACGCGCAGATACCACAAACGGACGCCATAGGGGTTTGTACCGAAATTTCTATTGCGTCGCATCAACCGTCTGTGTATTATTGGAACTGTCTCCTCCATGTCTCCTCCTGATATGGATTCAGCCCGCCGACCAGGCGGGCTTTTTTTTGCCCGCCTTTTTTGCCACGTTTCAAACGCGGAAGGCACAAAAAACCGGGCTCGCAGCCCGGTTCGTTGCATGCACCGCCGCGGTCGTTACAGCACGTAGCGCGACAGGTCTTCGTCCTCCGCCACCTCGCCGAGCGCGCGGTCTACGTATGCGGCATCGATCCGCACCGGCTGCCCCGTGTGATTGCCCGCCGCGAAGGACACTTCCTCCAGCAACTTTTCGATGACGGTATACAGCCGTCGCGCGCCGATGTTCTCGGTCTTCTCGTTCACCGAAAATGCGATTTCAGCAAGACGCCGGATGCCTTCGTCGGTGAAATCGAGCTCGACGTCTTCGGTTGCGAGCAGCGCCTTGTACTGCTTCACGAGGCTCGCGTCGGTCGAATTCAGGATCGATTCGAAGTCACCGACCGACAGCGAATCCAGCTCCACGCGAATCGGAAAACGCCCTTGCAGCTCGGGGATCAGATCGCTCGGCTTGGCCAGATGGAACGCCCCGCTCGCGATGAACAGGATGTGATCGGTCTTGATCATCCCGTACTTCGTGTTGATGGTCGTGCCTTCGACGAGCGGCAGCAGGTCGCGCTGCACACCCGCGCGCGACACTTCGGCGCCGCCCGCCTCGCTGCGCGACGCGATCTTGTCGATTTCATCGAGGAACACGATGCCGTTCTGCTCGACGTTCTGCACCGCCTTGCTCTTGACCTCTTCGTCGTTGAGCATCTTGCCGGCTTCCTCATCCGTCAGGAGCTTGAGCGCTTCCTTGACCTTTACCTTGCGCCGCGTCTTCTTGCCGCCGCCGATGTTCGCGAACATCGAGCGGATCTGCTCGGTCATGTCTTCCATGCCCGGCGGCCCCATGATGTCCATGCCGACTTGCGGCATTTCCACATCGAGCTCGATTTCCTTGTCATCGAGCGCGCCTTCACGCAGGCGCTTGCGGAAGGTCTGGCGCGTGGCGTTATCGCCTTCGCTGCTCGATTCGGCCGCGCCGAAGCCGACGGGGCGCGCGCTCGGCAGCAGGATGTCGAGAATGCGGTCTTCGGCGCGATCTTCCGCCTTGGTACGCACCTTCTTCATCTCGGATTCGCGTGTCTGCTTGACGGAAATCTCGATCAGATCGCGCACGATGCTGTCCACATCGCGCCCGACGTAGCCCACTTCGGTGAACTTGGTCGCTTCGATCTTGATAAACGGCGCATCCGCGAGTTTCGCGAGACGGCGCGCGATCTCGGTCTTGCCGACGCCCGTCGGCCCGATCATCAGAATGTTCTTCGGCGTGATTTCCTGACGCAACGGCTCGGCGACCTGCTGACGGCGCCAGCGGTTACGCAACGCGACGGCAACCGCCTTCTTCGCGCGTCCTTGGCCGATGATGTGCTTGTCGAGTTCGGAGACGATTTCGGAGGGAGTCATGGTGGTCATCGCTTGGGTCCTTTATTCGATCGTCTCGATGACGCGATTGTGGTTGGTGTAGATGCACATGTCGCCGGCGATGGTGAGCGCCTTTTCGACGACATCGCGCGGCGCGAGATCCGTATTCTCGACGAGCGCCTGCGCCGCCGCTTGCGCGTATGCGCCGCCCGAGCCGATCGCGGCGATGCCGTGTTCCGGGTCGAGCACGTCGCCGTTGCCGGTGATGACGAGCGTCGTGTCCTTGTCGGCCGTGATCAACATTGCTTCGAGCCGGCGCAGCATGCGGTCGGTGCGCCAGTCTTTCGCCAGTTCGACGGCGGCGCGCGTCAGATTGCCCTGATGTTTCTCGAGCTTCGCTTCGAATCGATCGAGCAGCGAGAACGCGTCGGCGGTGCCGCCGGCGAAGCCGACCAGCACCTTGCCGCCATAGATGCGGCGCACTTTCTTCGCGCCCCCTTTCATGACGATGTTGCCGAGCGTCACCTGACCATCGCCGCCCAGCGCGACCTTGCCGTCGCGGCGCACGGAGACGATGGTCGTGCCGTGAAATTGTTCCATGTGCGTTCCTTGTGAAAACCAGAAGGACGCGGGCGGCTTCGTCGTCGAGCGACCGGCCGCCGCGCAGTCGAGAATTCGATGGAGTGCACGGCGCGGGGTTCCGTCAGAGCTCGAGGCCTCGGGCGGACGGCGCCGCGCGCGCGCCAGCCGCGATCAGGCTGTTGCGGGGCGCGTCGAGTGAATTTTAGGGCGGCGGCAGATTTATCAAGGCATGTGGTGTCGTCGCCCGCCGTTTTTACCTGCCGGAAAGCAAAAAGGCACCCCTTCTATGGGTGCCTTTCTCTTGATGCAATTACGTGCGAGCAGCTTTTCGCGGCGGCGTCTTCCCCGTGGCGGGCCGGTCCCGCGACGCTCGCCTGCCGACGACGATTTCAGTCGCCGAAAAGCTTCTGGCGCAGTTCGCGGCGTTCCTGAGCTTCGAGCGAGAGCGTGGCCGTCGGGCGCGCGAGCAGGCGCGGAATGCCGATCGGTTCGCCGGTCTCTTCGCACCAGCCGTAATCGCCCGAATCGATGCGCGCGAGCGATTGCTGCACCTTCTTCAGAAGCTTGCGCTCGCGATCACGCGTGCGCAGCTCCAGTGCATGTTCTTCCTCGATGGTTGCGCGATCCGCCGGATCCGGCACGATCACCGTTTCCCGCAGATTTTCGGTCGTCTGGCCGGCATTCTTCAGAATGTCCGCTTGCAACTGCTCGAGCCGGTTCTTGAAGAAGGCGAGTTGATCCTCGTTCATGTAGTCCTTCTCGCTCATCTTCAGGATTTCGGCTTCGGTCAAGAGTTTCGTTGTCATCTGCTTGCTTCTTCAATGTAAGGCGATGTCTGCGCAACGCCCGCACTTGCGTTACCCGCATGCAGCGCATCAGGACGCTTGGGCTGCGCGACGCGCCGATGCGGGGCCGAACTCCTCTGGAAACCGATCTTGGATGATGCTCCGGATGACCGGGCGCATTCGCATGGCCCCGGATTTCCGGCCCCGGTGCTTTGTCTTGATTTGCCTTCCCCCGGCAAATCGAGGCATCGTCCCGACGGGACATCCCTTTTCCTAACGTCCGCCGAGCGAGCGCCTGAAAGACGCGCATTCAGCGAAACTGCCCTTCTCCAGTGGGGCTGTATTGTAACTGAACCGCAAATTCCGACGATAACCGAGGAAAACCCTGTCAATTCGCGCCGGAATTTCAAAAATATAACGCTTGAACGTGCAAAAAGCGATGTCGGTTGGTGCCCGCGGTTACACACGCGCACTAAAAGTCGATCATGAAAAACGCCGCACGCGAGGCAATCGCGTGCGGCGTTTTATTTCGGTGCCCGTTTTTCGCCCGCGCGTGCCGTGCACGATCCAAGCGAGATGCATGCCGGATTACTTCACGAGGCAGGCGTCGAGGCCGTCGGTGATCAGATCCTTCGGAAGCTCGATGCCGATGAACACCATCTTGCTGTTCTTCTTTTCGATCGGCATCCACTTGCCGGCGAGGTCGCTGCCCATCATCTGATGCACGCCCTGGAAGACGACCTTGCGATCGACGCCCTTCATATACAGCACGCCCTTGTAGCGCAGCAGCCGCTCGCCATAGATCTGCAGAATGCCGCCGAGGAAATCTTCGAGGCGGTTCGGATCGAACGGCTTCTCGCTGCGGTACACGAACGACTTGATCTTGTCGTCGTGGTGCGCGTGATGGTGGTGATGTCCGTGCTCGTGCTCGTGATCGTGGCTGTGATCGTGGCCGCAGGTGGAATGATCGTGATCGTCATGCGCGTGGTCATGATCGTGATCGTCTTCGGCGAGGAAGTCCGGATCGATTTCGAGCTTCGAGTTCAGATTGAAGCCCCGCAGGTCGAAAATTTCCTTGATGTCGGCATCGCCGAAATTCACGACCTTGATCGCCGCGCGCGGGTTCATGTGCAGCAGGCGATGCTTCAGCGCTTCGAGTTCGTCGGCCGAGACGAGATCGGACTTCGTGACGAACAGACGATCCGCGAAGCCGACCTGCCGCTGCACCACTTCGTGTTGATCGAGTTGCGAATTCGCGTGCTTCGCGTCGACGAGCGTGATGATCGCGTCGAGCAGGAATTCGTCGGCGACGGTGTTATCCATGAAGAACGTCTGCGCGACCGGACCCGGATTCGCGAGGCCGGTCGTTTCGATCACGACGCGGTCGAAATCGAGCGTGCCCGCCTTGTTGCGATTCGCGAGATCTTCGAGCGCGCGTGCCAGATCGCCGCGGATCGTGCAGCAGATGCAGCCGTTGCTCATCTGGATGATCTGCTCGTTCGTTTCCTGCACGAGGATTTCGTTGTCGATGTTCTCTTCGCCGAATTCGTTCTCGATCACGGCGATCTTCATGCCGTGCTGCTCGTTCAGGATGCGCTTGAGCAGCGTGGTTTTGCCGCTGCCCAGAAAGCCGGTCAGGATGGTTACGGGGATCATGGTGTCGCCTGTGTCCTTGTCTGTAATACGTAGATCGCACTGAATCGGGTATTGAAACATATTTGTCAAGCCGACGCTTCCGTGCTCCGCGCGGCAGTGCATCGCGGCTACATTAGGCCGATCAGGCGATTTGCAACAGCAGCCCTTTCAGGTATTCGCCTTCCGGAAACGCCGTCAGCAGCGGATGATCGACGCCCGCGCCCAGCCGTTTCAGGATCCGCGCATCGACGCGCGCGTCCGCGGCCGCGCCCGCGACGATCTTCTGAAACAGGTCCGAATCGATCGCGCCGGAGCACGAATAGGTGAAGAGCAGCCCGCCCGGACGGAGCAACTTGAAGCCGCTCAGATTGATGTCCTTGTAGGCGCGCGCGGCGCGATCGACGGTTTCCTTCGACGGCGCGAATTTCGGCGGATCGAGCACGATCAGATCGAAGCGCTGGCCTTCGTCGTAGAGACGGCGCAGCGTCTTGAACGCGTCGGCGTCGAGCCACTCGGCCTTTTCGGCGTCGAACCCGTTCGCCTTGACGTTTTCGCGAGCCAGCGCGAGCGCTTCACCGGACGAATCGACGGAAACCACGCGCGTCGCCCCGCCTTTCAAGGCGGCGAGAGAGAAACCGCCTGTATAGCAAAAGCAGTTCAGCACTTCGCGGCCTTGCGCGTTCTGCGCGACGAGCACGCGGTTGTCGCGCTGATCGACATAGAAGCCTGTCTTGTGGCCGTTACGCACGTCGACGTGATAGCGCACGCCGCATTCGTTCGTGATGAGCGTCTCGGGCGGCGCGTCGCCCGCGAGCACGCCGGTCGTCTGTTCGAGGCCTTCCTTCTGGCGGATCGACACGTCCGAGCGCTCGTAGACGTTCGGGCAGCCGGTCGCGGCGATCAGCGCCTGCACGATCGCTTCCTTCCACGCTTCGACGCCCGTTGCCATGAACTGGCAGACGAGCTGCGCGTGCGTGCCTTCGTCCCCGACGTAGTAATCGACGATCAGTCCCGGCAAGCCGTCCGCTTCGCCGAAGACGAGACGCGTGGCGCCGGTGTCCTTCACCATCGTCTGGCGGTGCGCGACGGCGCGCTGCACGCGGCGCTTGAAGAACGCGTGATCGACCGGCTCGCTCTCGTCGAAGGTCCAGACGCGCGCGCGGATTTGCGAGTGCGGGCTGTACGACGCGCGCGCGAGAAGGCGCCCATCGGCGGCGCGCACGGTGACGGTCGCGCCGGGCGCGGGATTGCCGTCGATGCGCGCGATGGCGTTCGCGTAGATCCACGGATGGCGGCGGACGAGCGATTTGTCCTTCGCCGGTTTGAGCGTGATGGTGTTCATTGCATTGATTAATGCAGCGCGCGAGGCACTGTCGGGATCAATCGCGCTTCTTTGCGCGCGGGTGCGCCGCATCGTAGACGCGGGCGAGATGCTGAAAATCGAGCGACGTATAAACCTGCGTGGCCGTGATGCTCGCGTGGCCGAGCAGCTCCTGCACCGCGCGCAGATCGCCGCTCGATTGCAGGACATGCGTGGCGAAGGAATGCCGCAGCACGTGCGGATGCACGTTCGACGGAATGCCGGCCTGCAGCGCGAGCCGCTTCACGCGCTCGCGCACCACGCCGGGCGACATGCGATTGCCGCGCACGGAGAGAAAGAGCGCGTGCGGATCGAGCTTGACGAATTCGCCGCGCACGTCGATCCATGCGCGCAATGCTTCGAGCGCCTTGCTGCCGACGGGCACTTTGCGCATGCGCTTTCCTTTGCCCAGAACCGTGACTTCCGCGTTCGCCAGATCGATCCAGCCCTGCGACGTATGTTCTTTGGTATCGACGTGGCGCACGTCCAGCCCGACGAGTTCGGCGAGCCGCAGGCCCGACGAGTAGAAGAGTTCGAGGATCGCGTGATCGCGCAGTGCTTCGGTCGTGCCGGCTTGCGGCGCGTCCATGAGCCGGCTGGCGTCATCGACGGAAAGCGCTTTCGGGAGCGTCTTTTCGCGTTTCGGCGCGCGCACCGTCGCGACGGGATTCGCGGGCATCTCGACACGCTCGGCGAGCCATCGATAGAACGCGCGCCACGCCGACAGCCGATGCGCGATCGAGCGCGACGACAGCCCGCCCGCATGTGCCCGCACGACCGCGCCGCGGATATCGGCGGCGGTCAGCGACTCGAGCGGACGGTCCTTGGCGAGGGCGCGCAGTTCGCTCAACTCGTATGTATAGCCGCGCAGGGTGTGCTCGGACAGATGCCGCTGATGCTCCAGCATCGCAAGATAGTCGGCGATCACACCGCCTTGGGGGGCATCCTTCGGGGCGTCGGCGGCGTCCATGTTCAGTGCGGCAGCAAGCGGGACAGCGCGGCGCTCGCCAGCGCGCCGATCTGCGTGAGGAAGTCGGTCGCCATGCCGTCGTGGAAGCGGCGCGGATCGGGCGAGCCCATCACGAGCAGGCCGAAGCTCGGCGCATCCGGGCCGGCTTGCGGATCGCGCAGCGCGATCAGCGAGACGGATTCGATCGTACGGTCGGTGTCGGGCGGGCCGTCGCTGGGCGGGACCGTCGCCGATGCCGAATTCACCGCGCCGAGCCACTGCGCTGCCGCGAAGCCCGTGTTCGCGCCGCAGTACGGCGCGGCGAGACTGCTTGTGAATATGCGCACTTCCTCGCCGACCTGACGCGCGAAATCGGCCTGCCGGTACGCTTCGTCGATATCCCACACGCGCAGCGCGGCGTGTGGCACGTCGAAAACTTCGCACAAGCCCTTGCTGATCGTCGCGGGCAACGCGTACGGATCGCGCTGGGAAATCACGCGCACGGTCCAGCGGTTGAACTTGCTCGAGATGCTGTCGTTCTCGTGGCCGTAACGCAGCAGCTCGGCGAGACGCCGTTCGAGTTGCTTGTTCTTGTCGCGCAGCATTTCCATCTGGCGTTCCTGCAGCGACACGGCGGCTTTGCCGTGCGGATTCGAAAGCCGGATGGTGCCGAGCAGTTCCGCGTGCTCGGCAAAGAAATCGGGGTTGTCGAGCAGGTAGTCGGCGACTTCGCGTGGATTCATGGTGACGTGTATGCGTTAGACGATGCGATCGAGCTCGATTTCACCCTCGAAAACGGTCGCGGCGGGGCCCGCCATGAAGAGCGCGGCGGATTCGTCGCGCGCGCCGCTCCAGCTGATGGTGAGCGTGCCTCCATGTGTTTCGACGCGCACGGGCGTTTCGAGCAAGCCGCGGCGGATGCCGGCGGCCACCGCCGCGCATGCGCCCGTGCCGCACGCAAGCGTTTCGCCCGCGCCGCGCTCGTAGACGCGCAGCTTCACCGAATGGCGATCGACGATCTGCATGAAGCCCGCGTTGACGCGCTTCGGAAACCGCGCGTGGCGCTCGATGAGCGGACCTTCGGTCAGGACCGGATAAGCCTCGACATCGTCGACGATCTGCACCGCGTGCGGATTACCCATCGATACGACGGAGATCGGGCGCGTTTCACCATTCACGTCGAGCGGCCAGAGGGTGTCGTTGCCTTCCTTCCGGCCTTCGAGCCCTTGCGCGTCGAACGGGACGCGAGGCGGATCGAACACCGGCGTGCTCATGTCGACGACGACTTCGCCGTTTTCCTGCATCGTCAGCGTGATGATGCCGTTCTGCACCTGCACGCGCACGGTGGATGCGTCGGTCAGCCGGCGATCGCGCACGAACTTCACGAAGCAGCGCGCGCCGTTGCCGCAATGCTCGACTTCGCCGCCATCGCAATTGAAGATGCGGTACTTGAAGTCGACGCCTTCGATGGTCGGCTTTTCGACGAGCAGCAACTGATCCGCGCCCACGCCGAAATGGCGGTTCGCGAGCGCGCGCACTTGCTCCGCGGTCAGATCGAGCGCCTGCGTGTAGCCGTCGAGCACGACAAAGTCGTTACCCGCGCCTTGCATCTTGGTGAATTTGAGTTTCATCGCGCTATTGTATGTGACCCGCCAGCGCGGCGTTTCGCGCCGCGCACACGCTTTTAGTAAAAGCTCGGCTCGCCCGGGGGCCGCGTCTTGAAGCGCTTGTGGACCCAGTAGTACTGCTCGGGCATGTGCGGAATCTGCTCTTCCAGGAACGCGTTCATGCGGCGCGCGTCGGCTTCGTCGTCGCCGGTCGGGTAGTTGTCCCACGGCTCGAAGATCTTCAGCCGATAACCCTTGTAATCCGGCAGAACCTCGCCGATGAACGGCACGACCTGCGCCTTGCCCGTCTTGGCAAGCCGGCCGACGGCCGTCAGCGTGCAGGTCGGAATCCCGAAGAACGGCACGAACGTGGAGTTGCGCATGCCGTAGTCCATGTCCGCGCCGAGCATCACCGGCTTGCGGTCGCGCAGCCAGCGCAGCACGATGCGCGCGCTGTCGGCGCGGCTCGCCATGTCGGCGCCGAAGCGCGCGCGCTGCGTCTTGGCGAGCTCCTCGATCTGCGGATTCGAAAAAGGCTGATACAGCGATCCGCAGCGACGATGCAGCGAATAGTTCAGAAAAATCGACCCCGCTTCGATGCCGACGAAATGCAGGCCGAGAAAGAGCGTGGGCGGCAGATCGGGATCGGTTAGATCGACGGCGCTTTCCACCTGAATCAGCTTCTCGAGCTTTTTCGCCGAGCCGAACCATTGCACGCTGCGCTCGACATAACTGCGGATCGCGTGCCGGAAATGCTTCTGCGCGATGTCCTCGCGCTTTTCGTCGGACCACTCCGGGAAGCACAGTTTGAGATTCGTGTGAACGATGCGCTTTCGGCGGCTTGGAATCTGATAGAGCAGCCAGCCGAGGGCGTCGCCGAAACGCGCGGTGATGCCGTACGGAATGAGCGCCAGAAACTTGAGAAAGCCGATGGCGAGCGCGACGCCGATGCGCCCTAGCATGAGCGGCTCCAGCGAACGGACGGACGGCCGCGAAGTGCGGATGGTTGATGCGTGGTGGATAGCGGCAAGCGTTCGGCTCTGTGAAAACAAGGGAAACCGGTATAATAAAACCTTCGCCGAGTTAATGGACAACTTGCGGGGCGAAGCGGGTCGGAGACTTCTGAACTTGTGGAAGTCGCCGGCCCGGAAAGACATCCGCTAAAGCGTCGCCGCTTCAGACTCCAGACGAAGACGGCTACGTGAATATCAACCGTACTCAAATGGAGTCTGAAGCGTGTCGAACGACTATCTCTTTACTTCCGAATCCGTTTCCGAAGGCCACCCGGACAAGGTCGCCGATCAAATCTCCGACGCCATCCTCGACGCCATCTTGTCGCAGGACAAATATTCGCGCGTCGCGGCGGAAACGCTCTGCAACACCGGTCTCGTTGTCCTCGCGGGCGAAATCACGACCACCGCCAACGTCGATTACATTCAGGTCGCGCGCGACACGATCAAGCGCATCGGTTACGACAACACCGACTTCGGCATCGACTATCGCGGCTGCGCGGTGCTCGTCGCGTACGACAAGCAATCGCCGGATATCGCGCAAGGCGTGAACAAGGCGCACGACGACAACCTCGATCAAGGCGCTGGCGACCAGGGTCTGATGTTCGGCTACGCGTGCGACGAAACGCCCGAGCTGATGCCGCTGCCGATCCACCTCTCGCACCGCCTCGTCGAGCGCCAGGCTAACCTGCGCCGCGACGGCCGTTTGCCCTGGCTGCGTCCGGACGCGAAGTCGCAGGTCACCGTGCGTTACGTCGACGGCAAGGCGCACTCCATCGACACCGTCGTGCTCTCCACGCAGCACTCGCCGGACATCGACCTGTCGCAGTTGCGCGAAGCGGTCATCGAGGAAGTCATCAAGCCGACTCTGCCGAAGGAACTCATCAAGGGCGACATCAAGTTCCTGGTGAACCCGACGGGCCGTTTCGTCATCGGCGGTCCGCAAGGCGACTGCGGTCTGACGGGCCGCAAGATCATCGTCGATACGTACGGCGGCGCGGCTCCGCACGGCGGCGGCGCGTTCTCGGGCAAGGACCCGTCGAAGGTCGACCGCTCGGCGGCCTATGCGGGCCGTTATGTCGCGAAGAACATCGTTGCGGCGGGTCTCGCATCGCGCGCGCTGATTCAGGTCTCGTACGCGATCGGTGTCGCGCGTCCGACTTCGGTGATGGTGAATACGTTCGGCACGGGCCGCGTGTCGGATGCGGAGATCACGAAGCTCGTTCTCGAGCACTTCGACCTGCGTCCGAAGGGCATCATCCAGATGCTCGACCTGCTGCGCCCGATCTACGAAAAGACGGCGGCGTACGGCCACTTCGGCCGCGAAGAGCCGGAATTCTCGTGGGAATCCGCGGACAAGGCGCTCGTCCTGGCCGAAGCGGCGGGCACGGAACCGGTCGCGAGCGTGGCGTAACGCCGTTCGCTGAACGAGCGGGACACGAACCGGCGAGCATTGCGCTCGCCGGTTTTTTTATGCCTTCGCGGCGCGATTATTGCGACTTCCACGGACGACACCCCCGCCGCCAATGGAACCGCCATGCCGTTCGACTCGCTTCTCTCACCTGTCACCATCGGCAATCTGCAGTTGCCCAATCGCGTCGTCATGGCGCCGCTCACGCGCAACCGCGCGTCACAGCCAGGCGATGTGCCGTCCGAAATGAACGCGCACTATTACGCGCAGCGCGCGAGTGCGGGTCTCATCGTCAGCGAGGCGACTCAGGTATCGCGGCAAGGTCAGGGCTATTTCGCGACGCCGGGCATCTATTCGGATGCACAGGAATCCGGATGGAAATCCGTCGTGGGCGCGGTTCATGCACGGCACGGACGCATTGCGTCGCAGTTATGGCATGTGGGGCGCGTGTCGCATCGATCGCTTCAGGAAGACGGCGCATCGCCCGTCGCGCCGTCCGCGGTGCGCGCGCGCAACACGCAGGTGTTCGTGAAATGCGAGGACGGCTCATACGCCATGACCGATGCCGACGAACCGCGCGCGCTCGAAGCCGATGAGCTGCCGGGCATCGTTCTGCAGTTCGTCGACGCCGCGCAGCGCGCGAAGCGTGCCGGCTTCGACATGATCGAAGTGCACGCGGCCAATGGCTACCTGCTGCATCAGTTCATGGCGACGGGCACCAACCGGCGCACGGACGACTATGGCGGCGGAATCGAAAATCGCGTGCGACTGGTCGTCGATGTGCTGGAGGCGGTGGCGGGCGTGATGGGCGCGCATCGCGTGGGCATACGCATTTCGCCGAACTTCACGGAATTCGACCTGCAAGACGATGAAGGCGAGGCGTCATCGCTGTATCTGGCGCAGGAGTTGAAGCGCATCGGCGTCGCGTATCTGCATCTCGCGGAAGGAGACTGGGCGGGCGGCGCGCCGCTTTCGGAAGGCTATCGTCGCGCGCTGCGTGAGGCTTACGACGGCGCGATCATCGTCTGCGGCGAGTATACGGCGGAGGAGGCGGACGCGCGCATCGAGCGAGGTGAAGCCGATGCCGTGGCCTTCGGTCGCGCGTATATCGCCAATCCGGATCTGGTCGAGCGCTTCAGCGCAGGCGCGCCGCTCAACACGCCCGACGAGGCGACGTTCTACGGCGGTGGAGAAAAAGGCTACACCGACTACCCGGCACTCGACGACGCCAGGCCCGACTGAGTCGCTCAGCGCGCGGCGAACGCGTACCAGCCGGCGCTGCTCGCCGACACGCGACGCGGACGGCGGCTCGTCAGCGCGGCCGCCTTCGGCTTGGGCGACGGTGCGCGCAGTTGCACCGGACGGCGCAAAAGCGCTCGCAACGACACCCGGCGCGAAGCCGTGCGCACGCGCAAATTGAAGAAGAAACCGCGGAACCACGACCGGATGCCATCGACCGGATGCACGTTCTTCAATTGCTCGGCGAGCACCTGAGTGCGGGCGGAGTGATGACGCAACGCGCGGATCATGCCGCGGCGGGCAGGGCGCGCGGCCCGCGAGGCAACGCGAGTCAAGCCGATAGCGATTCGGTGGTTCATGTCAGCGGAGGTCGTTGCGTGGAAGCAGACTCGACGATAGTCGTCTCAAAAATAGCGTTCAAGGCTTCGATTCAACAGCGTTTGCCAAGTTGCACCGAATGAAGTGCCCAATGTACAAGACCTTTGTTACCCCGGTAAGTCCGCGTTTTCCCTGTCGATTTATGAAGCGGTTGCTGATGAAAATCGGCCGATGCATTGTCACACGGGCCTTCCCGCGCTGCCGGATTTACAATCGCCGTATTCGCCCTAATTCCGGATATAGCGTCGACGGCATGAATAAAATCGAAAGCCGTTGGAGGCAAGAACTGAAATGTCTGATCAAAACGCGTTGAAATCGAAGAAAGAACAGGTGCGCGAACTGCGCGAAAAAGGCTATGTGATCGTTAAGGGACTGGTCACGAAGGAACGTTGCGATGCGATGCGCGAGGTCGCCCGCCAGCAACTCGCCGAGGCTGCTGCGCCCGTGGAGTTCGAGGCCGATCTGAAATATCCCGGCGCGCCCGATTCGAAGGACGCGCCCGGCGGACATACGGTGCGCCGTCTTCTCGACGCTTACGTGCGGCATCCGCTCTTCGCGGAGTTCGCGACGTCACCCGACGTGCGCGGCTGGATGGAGCTGTATTTCGGCGAGACGCCGTATCTGTCGCGCGCACATCACAACTGCATGATGACGAAGCACCCCGCGTACGGCAGCCTGACGGGCTGGCATCGCGATGTGCGCTACTGGGCGTTCGAGCGCGACGATCTGGTATCCGCATGGGTCGCACTCGGTGACGAAAAGGTGGATAACGGCGCACTGTGGTTCGTGCCGACGTCGCACAAGCTGCCGTTTACGTCCGATCGCTTCGACGAAGCCAAGTTCTTCCGCTCCGATCTGCCCGAGAATGCGGCGCTGATTCGCACGGCGGTGTCGCCCGAACTGGAAGCGGGCGATGTCGTCTTCTTCCACTGCAACACGTTGCACTCGGCGGGCAAAAACCTCACCGATCAGGTGAAGTTCTCGCTCGTGTTCACGTATCGCGGCGCGAGCAACGTGGCGCTGCCCGGCACGCGCTCGGCGTCGAAACCGGAAGTGCCGCTGGTCTGAGCGTTCAGTTCAGCGCTTCGACGGCAAAGCGAGGCCGATCAGCCCCGCGAGCGACGCGACGATCCCGCCCGCGATCAGCCAGATGGTCTTGCTCGTGGGCGAGCCGGTGAAGAAGCGCGAGACGTCGTTGGAGAGCGAATGAAACGACTGGCCGCCGAAATACAGCAGCACGACGCCGCCGACAAGCAGCGCAACGGAAATCGCTCGGGTCATAACATGTTCTCGTAACTTGAGGGCGCGTCAGGTTAGCGGGTCTGCGCGGGCGCGTCCACTCCGCTTCAGGCGGCTTGCGCCTCTTCGCGCGTGTAGGGCTGGATCTTGCGCAGCAGATCGGCCATGACGTACTGATGATCGCTCCGGCTCGTCCACGCGCCGAGGTTGTACTTGACGCCGGTATCCGTGTAATCGGCGACCGCGACCCACGGCGCCGACGGCCCGTCCTGCACGATGCGCGCATCCTGGCTCATCAGGTTGCGCAATTCCGCGAGCACGGTTTCGACCTTCAGCCCATGCTGCGCCTGAAAGTTGATGACGACGCGCCGGCGATCGTTCGCGCTGTAGTTGGTAATGGCATTCGCCCAGATGAGGCTGTTCGGCACGAACATGACGATGCCGTCGGCTTTCGTGAGGCGCGTCGTGAACAGTCCGATTTCATTGACGGTCCCCGCCGTCGTGCCGACACCTTCGATGTAGTCCCCCACACGAAACGGCCGCAACAGCAGAAGCATCAGACCGGCCGCGATATTCTGCAATGTGCCCTGCAACGCGAGGCCGATGGCAAGACCGGCAGCGCCGAGCACGGTCAGGATGCTGGCTGCGGCAATGCCGAACTTGCCGAGCGCCGCGACGATGGCGACGACGCGGATCGCCCACATCGCCAGACTGGCCAGCACCGGCGTGAGCGTGGCGTCGACATTGGTGCGGCCGAGCGTGCGGCGCATCGCGTTCGCGACGGCGTTCGAAATCCACCATCCCACCGCGAGAATCAGGATCGCCAGCAAGATGTCGATGCCGTAGGTCACGGCGATTGCGGTGAAGGAGTCGTAGGCGGGGCGCAGTCTGTCGATCGAATCCATGAGTCAGGTTCCTTGCAAAAGAATCTGCATTTGTCCCGATTCGTGTTCGATCGTTCCCATTACTGACCATTCGGCCGATGCCGAATAGCGGGAACGCGAAGCGCGTCGTGCGCGCTTTGCCCCGATTGGCTTACCATTGACGCCCTTGGCAGGGCGCGTGCACACGCATATCCAGTGTGCTCTCCTGCCGGTCGCCGTCCGATCAATTCGCAATCCGCAGAGGAAATCCGTCATGGCCTACGAAGCAGCGTCCGAGCGTTATACGCAGATGCAATACCGCACCTGCGGCAAGAGCGGGCTGAAGCTGCCCGCGCTATCGCTTGGTTTGTGGCACAACTTCGGCGATACGACGCCCATCTCGACACAACGCGACATTCTTCGCACCGCATTCGATCTCGGCATCACCCATTTCGATCTCGCGAACAACTATGGGCCGCCGTACGGCAGCGCCGAGGCGAACTTCGGGCGCATCTTCAAGGACGACTTCCGGCCGTATCGCGACGAACTGCTGATTTCGTCGAAAGCCGGCTGGGACATGTGGCCTGGCCCGTACGGCCAGGGCGGCGGCTCGCGCAAGTACGTGCTCGCGAGCCTCGATCAGAGCCTGAAGCGCATGGGCCTCGATTACGTCGATATCTTTTATTCGCACCGCTTCGACGCCGACACGCCGCTCGAAGAAACAGCAGGCGCGCTTGCGACGGCCGTGCATTCGGGCAAGGCGCTCTATGTCGGCATCTCATCGTATTCCGCGACGAAGACGCGTGAAATGGCGAAGCTGCTCGCGGAGCACAAGGTGCCGCTGCTGATCCATCAGCCGTCGTACAACATGTTGAACCGGTGGATCGAAGAGGAACTGCTCGACACGCTCGACGATGTCGGCGCCGGCAGCATCGCGTTCACGCCGCTCGCGCAAGGTCTGCTGACGAGCAAGTACCTGAACGGCGTCCCGCAGGACGCGCGCGTGAACAAGCCGGGCGGCGGGTCGCTCAAGCAGGAGCATCTGAGCGACGCGAACCTCGCGCACGTGCGCAAGCTCAACGAACTCGCCCAGAAGCGCGGCCAGAGCCTCGCCCAGATGGCGCTCGCGTGGGCGCTGCGTGGCGGGCGCGTGACGTCGGTGCTGATCGGCGCGAGCCGCGCGGAACAGGTCGCGGAGAACGTCGGCGCGCTGAAGAACCTCGAGTTCACGAAGGAAGAGCTCGCGGAGATCGATCAGCACGCGCAGGAAGGCGGCATCAATCTGTGGGAAAAGCCGTCGACGGATCAACGTATCTGACGCGCCGAGCCTTTCGCCAGGAGGGTATTTCGGGATAAGGACGGCGTCCGTTGCTATGATGCGGGCTCGGCGGCTTCTCGGCAGCGATCGCCGCCGGTCCTGGCCGCCGGCCATGCAGCCAGCAGAAAAGCGCACTTCTTCAGCACGCACGTTCGCCCACGAGGCACGCGTGCGCGCCTTTGCCGCCGTCATGACATTCGGACCGCGAAACGGCTATCGGGTTAAAATAGCCGATTGCGCCGGGCTGTCTGGTTTTTTGCGCGACGTTCACGCATGGCGCGGCGTGAAACGCTGTCTTCGAATCTGGGTTTCGGGTCAATCGGCGACCTTCGCCCATTCGATCGTCCTGTTCGGGCAGCGCAGCGCCCCCGTAGCGCGCTTTATGTTCGACGCCGGCCCGGCGTGGCATCGGCCGCAAATCAGCCGCGAGCGTCAGAGCGTCACCGTTTTCGCACAGTTCAAGAAGCCATGAGCAACCTTAATTCTCAAACCGTTCTGAGCGTCCACCACTGGACCGATACGCTTTTCAGTTTCACCTGCACCCGCGATAGCTCGTTCCGCTTTGAGAACGGCCAGTTCACGATGGTGGGTCTCGAAGTCGACGGCAAGCCGCTTCTGCGCGCCTACAGCCTCGCGAGCGCGAACTACGAAGAGCATCTCGAATTTCTGAGCATCAAGGTTCCCGACGGCCCCCTCACCTCGCGCCTGCAGCATCTGAAGGTCGGCGATTCGGTGCTCATCGGCAAGAAGCCGACGGGCACGCTCGTCGCCGACAACCTGCTGCCCGGCAAGACGCTGTGGCTCCTGTCGACCGGCACCGGCCTTGCGCCGTTCATGTCGATCATCAAGGACCCGGACGTCTACGACCGCTACGAGAAGATCGTGCTGACGCACACGTGCCGTTTCGTCGACGAACTCGCGTACAAGGATTTCATCACCGAGCACCTGCCGGCGCATGAGCATATCGGCGAAATCGTCTCCGAGAAGCTCGTGTATTACCCGACGGTCACGCGCGAGGAATTCGCGAACCGCGGCCGCATCACCGATCTGATCGAGACGAAGAAACTGTTCGCGGATCTCGCGCTCGAGCCGTTCTCGATCGAAAACGATCGCGTGATGCTCTGCGGCAGCCCGCACATGCTCCGCGATACGCGAGAGTTGCTCGACACAATGGGCTTCCAGGAAGGCAGCAACAATCATCCTGGCCACTATGTGGTGGAGAAAGCGTTCGTCGGCTGAGCCGGCAAGACACCGCCTATGCAAAGACCGGAGCCGCGCGCTCCGGTTTTTTTTCGTCTCGCCGCGTCGCGCCGCAGGTCGTCTTGTTACAAATTGGCGGCCGTCAGTAGGTGTTTTTCCTACGCATTATGCGCAGCGACTTGGCAAATGACATGAACTTCGTTCGGCGAAGCCTTGCCGGACATGGATTTATCATATTTTTGAGATATGATCCGGTAACGCTGAAACGGCGCGCAAGACCGCGCAGTCCGTCATCGATGTTACAGAGTGTAAATTCAGTTACGCCTCTCGTGAGCTTGCCGAGGACGTAGCTCAAGTTGCGCTCAACGCGAGGATAGTGAATGAATCCGTCGGCTACGATCACGCTCGAAGAGAGCCCGATTCGCCGCGCCCCGCTGCGGGGCGTTCCGTCACCGGCGCCCGAATGCTCCGGCGCGCCGTTCGCCTCTCCTTATTCCGCGCTGATCGACGCCAAGCTCAAGGGCGATCGTCAGATTCAGCGCCTCACCGCCCGTGTCCAGGAACTCGCCGCGCTGCTCGCCGCCACGGAAGAGCGCGCGCGCCAGGCGCTTGCACAGGATCTCCACGACGAAACCGGCGCGGCGCTCACTGTCGCGAATCTCGCCCTCGCGCGCGCCGAGCACCGGCTGCCCGTCGATGCGCCCGCCGCGCTCGCCGACGCGCTGCGTCAGGCGCGCGCCGCGCTTGCGGAAGTCTGCGAGACGAGCCATCGCATCGTCGAAGGGTTGCAGACGCCGACCTTCGACGCGAACTTCGCCGCCACGCTCGCCGAATGGATCGCGTGCTTCGGCGCCCGCACGGCAATTTCCATCGACTTCTCCTGCCCGGACGATGCGCGGCTGGATCGCATGTCGCGCGACATGTCGCTCGCACTCTTTCGCGTGATGCAGGAAGCGCTCTGCAACGTCGCACGCCACGCGCAGGCGGCGCGCGCGAGCGTGACCATTTCGCTCGATGGCCAAGGCGTGATGCTGACTGTCACCGACGACGGCGTCGGCATCAGCGCGACCGCGCGACGCAAGGGCGGGCGCTTCGGCCTCTCGGGGATGCGCGCGCGCTGCGAGGCACTCGGCGGCAATCTGCGCGTCGCGGCAGCGAAGCCCGTCGGCGCATGCGTGCGCGCGCGTCTGCCGTGGACCGCGGCGCGTCCCGGTCTCTTCGCGCTCGTCACGCCACACATGTTCAGCGCCTGAGGCCGCCCGCGATGCTCAGAATCCTGCTCGCCGACGACCACGCCATCGTGCGCCGCGGCGTCGCGCAATTGCTTCTGGAACGTGGCGTTGCTTCCGAAGTGTCGGAGGCGGAGACCGGCATGCAGGCGCTCGCGCTGGCCGCGCGCCGTCCGCTCGACGTCGCGATGCTCGATATCTCGCTGCCGGACGTGAACGGTATCGACGTACTGAAGCGTCTCAAGCGCGAAAGTCCGCGTCTGCCGGTGCTCATGTTTTCGATGTATCGGGAGGATCAATACGCGGTGCGCGCGCTGAAGGCGGGCGCGTCGGGTTACGTATCGAAGACGGCCGACCCGGCGCTGATGATCGGCGCGATCCAGCAGGTCGCGGCGGGCCGCAAGTACGTGAGCCCCGAAATGGCCGAAGCGCTCGCGACTTACGTTGCGCTCGACACCGAGCGCCTGCCGCACGAAAAGCTGTCTGACCGCGAATATCAGACGCTCTGCATGCTCGCCTCGGGAAAGCGGCTGACCGACATCGCTCATGCCTTATCGCTTTCGGTTAAAACGGTGAGCGTTTATCGCGCACGGTTGTTGGAAAAGATGAAGCTCGCGAACAACGCGGAGCTTACTTTCTATGTGATGAGCAACCGTCTCGTCGATATGAATCCGGCCATCGCCGGATAAGAATTTATCTTGTACAAGATAAATCGAGGATGAATCTGTAGAAAATCGCCGCAAAAGCGCGCCCGGTGCCCATTTACCGGGCAATCTCCGAGTCTCCGATAAAATGTCGGGTTTTCCCGCAGCAGGGCGCCCGCGCGCCAGAAGGAGACTCATCGCAATGTCGTTGTTCCGCAAGAAAAACATCGAGCACATGCTGGCCGGCGCGCAAAGCACGTCGCTCAAGAAGACGCTCGGCGCCCTCGATCTGACATTCCTCGGGATCGGGGCCATCATCGGCACGGGGATTTTCGTGCTGACCGGCACCGGCGCCGTGCAGGCCGGTCCGGCGCTCATGATTTCGTTCATCGTCGCGGCGATCGCCTGCTGCTTCGCCGCCCTCGCCTACGCCGAATTCTCGTCGACGATTCCCGTCGCCGGCTCCATCTACACCTATTCGTACGCGACGCTCGGCGAGCTTGCCGCGTGGATCATCGGTTGGGACCTGATGCTCGAATACGGGCTTGCGACGTCGGCGGTGTCGGTCGGCTGGTCGGGCTATCTGCAATCGCTGCTGTCGGGCTTCGGCATTTCGCTGCCTACGGCGCTTTCCGCCGCGCCGGGCGCCCTGCCCGGCCACGTCACTTTCTTCAACCTGCCCGCGTTTCTCGTGATGATGGCGATCACGTCGCTGCTCTCGGTCGGCGTTAAGGAATCCACGCGCGTGAACAACATCATGGTCGCGGTCAAGGTGACGGTCGTGCTGCTCGTGATCGCCGTGGGCGTGTTCCACGTCAAGCCGGCGAACTGGCATCCGTTCATGCCGAACGGCTGGTCCGGCGTGTTCGGCGCGGCGGCGGTGATGTTCTTCGCGTTCATCGGCTTCGATTCGGTGTCGTCGGCGGCCGAGGAAGTGAAAAATCCGAAGCGCGATCTGCCCATCGGCATCATCTCGTCGCTCGCGGTGTGCGCGGTGCTGTACGTGGCGGTCGCGGCTGTCGTGACGGGCATCGTGCCGGCGGCGCAGTTCGCGAACAATCCGCATCCGGTCTCGTTCGCGCTTCAAATGGCCGGCCAGAACTGGGTCGCGGGCTTCATCGATCTCGGCGCCGTGCTCGGCATGCTCACCGTGATTCTCGTGATGAGCTACGGTCAGACGCGCATCATCTACGCGATGTCGCGCGACGGCCTCTTGCCCGCGCGGCTGTCGAGCGTGCACCCGCGCTTCGCGACGCCGTTCTTCACGACGTGGCTGGTCGGAATCTTCTTCGGCCTGATCGGTGCGCTCGTCCCGCTCAACGTGCTCGCCGAACTGATCAACATCGGCACGCTCGCCGCGTTCTCGATGGTCTCCATCGCCGTGCTGATCCTGCGCCGCACGCATCCGGATCTGCCGCGCGCGTTCCGCTGCCCGGGCGTGCCCGTGGTGCCCGTTCTCGCCGTGGCCTCGTGCCTGTTCCTGATGATGAATCTCCAGGCGATGACGTGGATCGCGTTCGCGGTGTGGCTCGTGATCGGCCTTGCGATCTACTTCCTGTACTCGCGCCGCCACTCGGTACTCGGACGCGCGCCTCTCGAAGCGCCGCGTGCCGCCGCGTCGGCCGCCAACGCGCAGAAGAAGCGCGAAACCGTGACGCATTGAGCGCCATCGTCCTTCGCAAAAGCGCCGCCCGAGAGGCGGCGCTTTGCTTTTGCGGCCGCGATTCCGTGAATATGGGACGGACGTTCGCGCGGATAGCGACGCCCGCCGATTTGTGTTTTACTCGATGTCACAATCACATAACACCCAATCCGGCTGAACGCTCGCGGCGGCAGTAGGCAGGTGCGTGGCGCAAGGCTGGTCCATCCCACAGCAGTGAAACTGCATGGGATCAGAGTGAGGCGCAAAAGCGCCGGCTCTGATCGCAAAGGAGACAGTGAAAATGGCGCTCAGCATCAGCCTGACGGTCAACGGGAAACCCGTGACCGCCACCGTCGAACCGCATCTTCTGCTCGTCCAGTTCCTCCGCGATCAACTCAGGCTCACCGGCACGCATATCGGCTGCGACACCGCGCAGTGCGGCGCGTGCACCGTTCATCTCGACGGCCGCGCGATCAAGTCGTGCAACATCCTCGCCGTGCAGGCGGATGGCATGACAGTGACGACCATCGAAGGCATGGCTAAGGACGGCCAGCTTCATCCGATGCAGGCGGCCTTCAAGGAATGTCACGGTTTGCAGTGCGGCTTCTGTACGCCGGGCATGGTGATGACCGCGAGCGCGCTGGCCGCGCAATCACCGGACCTTTCCGAAGAAGACGTGCGCGAACAGCTCGACGGCAATCTGTGTCGCTGCACGGGGTATCACAACATCGTGAAAGCCGTTCTCCACGGCGCGCAGGCCATGAAATCCGGCGCCTGACGCGACGCCCATCTCCCTTACGAAACGATGAATCGCGCCTTTCTCGCCCTGTGCGGGCTCGAGCAAGGCGTTAAAGCGCCAACTCCGGGCGCAAGGAGACCGTGATGAATGCCCCTGAGCAACAGAAACTGATCGGCGCCGGCGTCAAGCGCAAGGAAGACTATCGCTTCCTGACGGGCGCGGGCCAGTACACCGACGACGTCGTCATGCCGCAGCAAAGCTACGGCGTATTCCTGCGCTCGCCGCACGCGCACGCGAAGATCAGGCGCATCGATATCGAAGCGGCGATGAAGTCGCCGGGCGTGGTCGGCATCTTCACCGGCAAGGATATGGCGGGCGAGAACGTTGGCGGCCTGCCGTGCGGCTGGCTCATCCACAGCACCGACGGCTCGCCGATGCACGAGCCGCCGCATCCCGTCATCGCGCACGACAAGGTGTTGCACGTGGGCGATCAGGTGGCGCTCGTCGTCGCGGAATCGGTGAAGGAGGCGAAGGACGCGCTCGAATTGATCGAGGTCGATTACGACGAACTGCCCGCGACCGTCGATACGGCGAGCGCATCGGATGCCGGGCAGCCGCTCGTGCACGACAGCGTGCCGAACAACGTCTGCTACAACTGGGGCCACGGCGACAAGGCGAAGACCGACGCC
Organism: Caballeronia sp. INML1; assembly: GCF_023631085.1. Taxonomy (NCBI): domain Bacteria; kingdom Pseudomonadati; phylum Pseudomonadota; class Betaproteobacteria; order Burkholderiales; family Burkholderiaceae; genus Caballeronia; species Caballeronia sp. INML1. The sequence continues at coordinate 140,206 of NZ_JALQDT010000043.1, forward strand.
GCGTTCGCCCAGGCCGCGCACGTGACGACGCTCGATATCGTGAACCAGCGCCTCGTGCCGAACGCGATCGAGCCGCGCGCCGTCAATGCGAGCTATTCGAAGCACGACGACAGCTACACGGTCTACGTCGCGAATCAGAATCCGCACGTCGAGCGTTTGCTGATGGCGGCGTTCGTGCTGCAACTGCCGGAATCGAAACTGCGCGTGATCGCGCCGGACGTAGGCGGCGGCTTCGGCTCGAAGATCTTTCTCTATCCGGAAGATGTCGCGCTGACGTGGGCGTCGAAGAAAGTCGGGCGGCCTATCAAGTGGACCGCCGAGCGTTCCGAAGCCTTCCTCTCCGACGCGCATGGCCGCGATCACGTGACCAAGGCCGAGCTCGCGCTGGACAAGGACGGCAAGTTCATCGGCATGCGCGTGCATACGACGGCGAACATGGGCGCGTATCTGTCGACGTTCGCATCGTCGATCCCGACCGTGCTTTACGCGACGCTGCTCGCCGGTCAATACACGACGCCCGCGATCTACGCCGAAGTCAAAGCCGTGTTCACGAACACGGTGCCTGTGGATGCCTATCGCGGCGCGGGCCGGCCGGAAGCGACGTATGTCGTCGAGCGCCTCGTGGAGACGGCGGCGCGCGAGCTGAATATCGACCCGGTCGAATTGCGCCGCCGCAACTTCATCCGCGAGTTTCCGTACGCGACGCCGGTCGGTCTCACCTACGACACGGGCGATTACGACGCGTGTCTCGACCGCGCACTCGAACTCGCCGACGTGAAAGGCTTCGCGGCGCGCAAGGAAGAATCGAAGAAGAACGGCAAGCTGCGCGGTATCGGTTATTCGTGCTACATCGAGGCCTGCGGGCTCGCGCCGTCGAACGTGGCGGGTGCGCTGGGCGCGCGCGCGGGCCTCTTCGAAGCGGGCGAAGTGCGCGTCCATCCGACAGGCTCGGTCACCGTCTTCACCGGCTCGCACAGCCACGGACAAGGGCACGAAACGACGTTCGCGCAGGTCGTCGCGGACCGGCTCGGCATTTCCATCGAGAACGTCGAGATCATTCACGGCGACACCGGCCGCATTCCGTTCGGCATGGGCACATACGGCTCGCGCTCGATCTCCGTCGGCGGCTCGGCGATCATGAAGGCGCTCGACAAGGTCGAAGCGAAGGCGAAGAAGATCGCCGCGCATCTGTTCGAAGCGGCGGTGGAGGACATCGAGTTCAAGAACGGCGTATTCAGCGTCGCGGGCACGGACCGCACGAAGTCGTTCGTCGATGTATCGCTCGCCGCGTACGTGCCGCACAACTTCCCGCTCGAAACGATGGAGCCGGGCCTCAACGAAAACGCGTTCTACGATCCGACCAACTTCACCTATCCGTCGGGCGCGTATGTGTGCGAAGTCGAAGTCGATCAGGACACGGGCGAGACGCGCATCCAGAAATTCACGGCGGTCGACGACTTCGGCAACGTCATCAACCCGATGATCGTCGAAGGGCAGGTGCATGGCGGGCTGGGGCAGGGCATCGGCCAGGCGATGCTCGAACGCTGCGTCTACGACGACAGCACCGGCCAGCTGCTCTCCGGCTCCTTCATGGATTACGCGATGCCGCACGCGATCGATCTGCCGAACTTCACCGTGGAGACCGCGAAGGGCACGCCGTGCACGCACAATCCGCTCGGCGTGAAGGGCTGCGGCGAGGCGGGCGCGATCGGCTCGCCGCCGGCCGTGATCAACGCGATTCTCGATGCGCTCACGCCGCTCGGCGTGAAGGACTTGCAGATGCCCGCGACGCCGCACCGCGTCTGGACCGCGATGCACAACGCCCAACACGCCTGAGGAGCCCGAAAAATGTACTCATTCGACTATCAACGGCCGAACGAAGCGAAGGCGGCGGTCGGCGCGCTCGGCGCGAACGGCGACGCGAAGTTTCTCGCGGGCGGCCAGAGCCTGCTGCCGACGATGCGCCTGCGCCTCGCGCAGCCGTCGGCGCTGATCGACGTGACGCGCATCGCGTCGATGAAAGGCGTCACGCTCGATGGCGGCACGCTCACCATCGGCGGCGCGGTCTGCCATGCGGAGGTCGCATCGAACGCCGACGTGAAGAAGGCGCTGCCTGGCCTGGCGGACCTTGCGGGGCGCATCGGCGACCGGCAGGTGCGCGAGCGCGGCACGATCGGCGGCTCGCTCGCGAACGACGATCCGGCGGCGTGCTATCCGTCCGCCGTGCTCGCGCTGAACGCGACCGTCGTGACGGACAGAAGGCGCATCGGCGCGGACGATTTCTTCATCGACATGTACACGACCGCGCTCGAACCCGACGAGTTGATCACCGCCGTCGAGTTCCCGCTCGCCGAGCGTGCGGGCTACGAGAAGTTTCGCAATCCGGCGTCGCACTTCGCGCTCGTCGGCGTGTTCGTCGCGAAGTTCGGAGACGGCGTGCGCGTCGGCGTGACGGGCGCGGCGTCTTCCGTATTTCGCCCGGCCGAGCTCGAAGCGGCGTTGTCGAAGGACTTTTCGGTCGCATCGGCGCGGGGCGTCAGGATCCTGCCCGACGAGCTGAACTCGGACATGCACGCGAGCGCCGAATATCGCGCGCATCTGATTCCGGTGCTCGCGGGCCGCGCGATCGAGCGCGCGATGTCCTTCTGATCGCGATGCAGGGCGAGCCCGGCTCCATCGACGACACGCTCGCGCGGTTGCGCGAGCATCGGTACTTCGCGAACCGCGAGCTCGCGACGGCGCTCTTTCTCGCGCTCAGGATGCAGCGGCCGCTGTTTCTCGAAGGCGAGCCGGGCGTCGGCAAGACCGAGCTCGCGAAAGCGGCGGCGGGCGTGTGCGGCACCACGCTGTTGCGTCTGCAATGCTACGAAGGACTCGATACTGCCAGCGCGCTCTACGAATGGGACTATCCGCGGCAGATCATGGCGCTGCGGCTCGCGGAGGCCGCGGGTGAGACGCCTTCGAACGATTCGCTGTATCGCGGCGAGTTCTTGCTAAAGCGTCCGTTGCTTCAGGCGCTGCTGCCCGATCCCGCGAACCCCGATGCGCGCCGCGTTTTGCTGATCGACGAGATCGACCGCGCCGACGAGCCGTTCGAAGCGTTTCTGCTCGAATTGCTGTCGGATTTTCAGGTATCGATTCCGGAATACGGCACCGTGCGGGCGGCGCGGCCGCCGCTCGTCGTAATGACATCGAACCGCACGCGCGAAGTCCACGATGCGCTGAAGCGCCGCTGTCTCTATCAATGGATCGGTTATCCGGAGCGCGACGTCGAACTCGCGATCGTCGCGGCGCGCGCGCCGGAAGCAGGGCAGGATTTGCAGAAGCGCGCCGTCGCGTTCGTGCACGCGCTGCGCACGCTGGATCTGTTCAAGGCGCCGGGCGTCGCGGAAACGATCGACTGGTGCCGCGCGCTCGCGGCGTTGTCGGTGTCGGAACTCGATCCGCAATCGGTTCAGGACACGCTCGGCGTGCTGCTCAAGTATCAGGACGATCTCGCGCGCATGGACGCCGACACGCTCGCGCAATGCCTCTCCGCCACGCCATGACGATGGAACCCTTCGCCCGCAATGTCGTGCATTTCGTGAGGCTCCTGCGGGGCGCGGGTCTCGGCATGTCGCCCGCGCACGCGGTGGATGCGCTCGACGCGCTGCGTCTCGTCGATCTGAATCGCCGCGACGACGTGCGCGCGACGCTCGCGTGCCTTCTCGTTCACGCGAGTGACGAGCGCGACATCTTCGACGCCGCATTCGATCTCTTTTGGCGCGATCCCGACTGGGAAGGCAAGCTGCGCGCACTATTGCTGCCGAAGGTGAAGGGCGGCCTGCCGCCGCCGAAGCGCAACAACCGTCTAGCCGATGCATTGGCGACGCGCGCCGCGGCATCGAAAGCGCAGGTGTCGGAATCGAAACCCGAAGAGGCGCACGCGCGCATCACGTTCAGCTCGCAGGAACGCCTGAGTCATCGCGACTTCGATACGCTCAGCGCCGACGAATGGCGCACGCTGCGGCATCAGATCCGCGCGCACCGGATGCCGCTCGCGACCGAGCCGACGCGCAGGCTGAAGGCGGCGTCGCGCGGCACGCACGCCGACCTCAAGGCGAGCGCGCGCCATGCCGTCCGCTCGGGCGGCGACTGGACCGTGTGGAAGTATCGCGCGGCGGTCGAGCGCAGGCCGCCGCTCGTCTTGCTGCTCGACATTTCCGGATCGATGAGCGCGTACTCGCGTGCCGTGCTCTATTTCTGTCACGCGCTATTGCAGTCGCGCGAACGTCTCCAGGTATTCTTGTTCGGCACGCGCCTGACCAATGCGACGCGCGCATTGCGCGAACGCGATCCCGATGTCGCCATCGCGACGCTCGGGGCACAGGTGGCGGACTGGTCGGGCGGCACGCGCATCGGCGCGGCGCTCGCGGAGTTCAATCGACGCTGGGCCCGCCGTGTGCTGGCCGGTCGGGCGACGGTGCTGCTCGTCACCGATGGCCTCGATCACGAAGCCATCGACGTGCTCGATGCCGAGATGCAACGGCTCAGACGCTTCGCGCATCGGCTCGTGTGGCTCAATCCGCTGTTGCGCTTCGCCGATTTCACGCCGCGCGCGCGAGGCGTGCGCGCGATCCTGCCGCACGTCGATGCGATGCTCGCGGCCCATAACCTCGACAGCCTCGGCGCTGTGGGCCGCGAACTCGCCGTCCTGTCGCAACACAAGCCCTTGGGAGGCCCGCGATGGAACTGACCGAAACACACACGTTACCCGTGCCTCAGGCGCGCGCGTGGGAAGCGCTCAACGACACGTCGATGCTGAAGGTCTGCATTCCCGGCTGCGACAGCATCGACGCCGACGGCGAGAACGCCTACAACGTCGCGATGACCGCGTCGGTCGGGCCGGTTAAGGCGCGCTTCAAGGGCAGAATGGAGCTCACGAATATCGACGCCCCGCATACTTACACGATCGTGTTCGAAGGGCAGGGCGGCGCGGCCGGCTTCAGCAAGGGCAGCGCGACCGTGAACCTCGAACCCGGCGACGAAGCCGACACGACGAAGCTCAGCTACAGTGCGCACGCGCAGGTCGGCGGCAAGCTCGCGCAAATCGGCTCGCGGCTTGTCGACGGCGCGGCGCGTAAGATTGCGGGTGAATTCTTCAAGCGGTTCAGCGCGCAGTTGCAGGGCGGGCAGGAATCGCAGGGTGCAGGCGCCGCCGACGAAAACGGCGGAGAAGTGCAGGAAGGGCAGGAGAAAGGAAAGAAATCATGGACAGCGTGGATCTCGAAGTCCTGAAGAGCAGCGCGCGATGGCTCGAAGAGGGGCATCGCGTGTTGCTCGTGACGGTGGTGAAGACGTGGGGTTCGTCGCCGAGGCCCGAGGGCGCGATGCTCGCCGTGCGCGGCGATGGTCACGTCGTCGGCTCGGTGTCGGGCGGATGCATCGAGGACGATCTCATCGACCGCGTGCGGCAACGGGGCATCGAGCAGACGAAGCCGGAGGCGGTGAAGTACGGCATCAGCGCGGAAGAGGCGCACCGGTTCGGCTTGCCGTGCGGCGGCACGATCCAGCTCGTGCTGGAACCTTTGACGATGTCGAGCGGCATTGCCGAACTGTGCGCGGCGGTGGGAAGCGGCAGGCTCGTCGCGCGCACGCTCGACATGGCGACGGGCGATGTGCACCTCGAACCCGCGCAAGCCACCGACGGCGTGCTTTTCGACGACGCGCGGCTTCTGACGATTCACGGCCCGCGCTACCGGATGCTGGTGATCGGCGCGGGGCAGTTGTCGCAGTATCTGTGCAGCATCGCGGTCGGGCTGGACTATCAGGTCACCGTCTGCGATCCGCGCGAGGAATATACGGAAGAGTGGAACGTGCCGGGTACGACGATCGTGCGCACCATGCCCGACGACACCGTCATGGACATGAAGCTCGACGAGCGCTGCGCGGTGATCGCGCTCACGCACGATCCCAAGCTCGACGATCTCGCGTTGATGGAAGCCTTGAAGACACCCGCGTTCTATGTCGGCGCGCTCGGTTCGCGGCGCAATAACGCGGCACGTCGCGAGCGCCTCAAGGAGTTCGATCTCAGCGAGGCCGAACTCGCGCGGCTGCATGGACCGGTGGGCATCTACATTGGCAGCAGGACGCCGCCGGAGATTGCCGTGTCGATTCTCGCGGAGGTCACGGCGGCGAAGAACGGCGTGTCGTTGCCGGAGCTGTTGCAGGTCGAAGGCGCGAAGGCGGCGCGCGAGGTAGCGGGGAGAGGCGAAGTGTGCGGCGTCTGAGCGCGCCGCAATGACTACGAAATCCTGACGATGCGTCCTTGGTCCGCATCTCTCGTTTGCGTGGCCGGATAGGCTGACGCGAAGCCTTTCCCTCCTTGGCTCGAAGTCTGCATCGAATGCCCGGGGAGGTTTTGATCGGCGATGTGCTGCCGGGCGGAATGCCGCTCAAGATTTTCTGAGCGGCGTCCGATGTGCTGACGATCGCGGTGCTGGGGAGCGGCCTTTATCTGTGGCTCACGCGGCATAACCCGGGGAAGGGAAAGCGCGCCGCGTAGCCGGAAGTCACATCAACCCGCAAACAATCGCCGCGATCAACGATGCCGCGACGATCACCACGCCCGCCGTTCGCTTCTTGTTCAACTCGGTCCACAGCAACACGCCGGTCAGCGAAAGAAGAACGATGCTGCCCGCAAACGTGTCGATGAGCAGCACCCAGCCCACGCTCAGGCCCACGCCCTTGTGCAGGTTGGTCATCATCGCGAGGACGGTGTTTTCCGTGCGTTTCACCGACACGAAGTTGTTGCCCACCCAGTACTCGGCCATCACGCTGCCGCCGGGAGATGCCACCATCACCGACCATTGCTCCGGCTGCATGGTGCTCCTGTCGCCCCAGCCGACCGGATGCGCCGGCTCGCGGCGCGTGCGCCCGAGGTTGCCATCGAGCTTCAATTCCTTCTTCAGCCACGCGCCCATGTCGCGCGGCGTCTTGAAGCCTTCGGCGGGCAGCGGCATCTGCATCTGCGAAACCTGCGGCTCGCCCGTGGAAATGCGCAGCGGCGGCGCGCGGTGATTCAGCAGAAAGCCCGTCATGCCGAACAGCAGGCCGAGCAGCGCGCCCCACAAGCCGATCCAGCCGTGCACCTTGCGCAGCCACTTCAGAAACGTCGAGCGGCGCGAGCGGTTCTTGCGCGCGAATTGCTCGGCATCGTCGATGAGGCGTCCATGCGGGCGATAGTGCGTCGGGCCGCTCGTCGCGGGCGGCTGCGGATTGAGGGTGTCAGGCGCGTTCACGCGTCTCTCCAGATCGGGCGTTAGCAGGCAAAGCCGCGCCCCGATCGGCTATACGCGAACGAACGCGCGGCGATCGACGAAAGGCGGGCAAATGAGAATTGTTATCATTACACGCAGCAAAGCGCTTTTCAATGCTTTGCGATTGCCTGACAGTGCGCGAATGTCACGAAAAATTTCAGACGGGCCAGAGCGGCCCTTCCTGCATCGCGCCGACTTGCTCGCGCAATTCGAGGATGCGGTCTTCCCAATAGCGTTGCGTGTTGAACCAGGGAAAGGCGGCCGGAAACGCGGGATCGTTCCAGCGGCGCGCGAGCCACGCGGAGTAGTGGATCAGCCGGAGCGTGCGCAAGGCTTCCACCAGATGCAGCTCACGCTGATCGAACTCGCAGAAATCTTCGTAGCCGGCGAGCAGATCCGTGAGCGCGCGCGATGCGTCCGCGCGTCCGGCGGGCAACAGCAGCCATAAATCCTGAATCGCCGGACCCATTCGGCTATCGTCGAAATCGACGAAATGGGGGCCCGCGTCGGTCCAGAGCACGTTGCTCGGATGACAGTCGCCGTGCAGACGCAGATGCCGCACGTCGCCCGCGCGGTCGAAGCATTGCGCGACGCCTTCCAGCGCCATCGATACGACGGTTTCCCAGGCTTCGCGCACATCGGCGGGGATGAAGCCATGCGTCAGCAGAAAATCGCGCGGTTCGTAGCCGAACGTCTCGATATCGAGCGTGGGCCGCTCGCGATAAGACTCGAGTCCGCCCACCGCGTGAATGCGCCCGATGAAGCGCCCGAGCCATTCGAGCGTATCGGTGTGGTCGAGATCGGGCGCGCGTCCGCCGCGGCGCTCGAAAACCGAGAAGCGGAAACCGTCGAATTCGTGCAGCGTCGCGCCTTCGAGCACGCGCGCCGGCACCGCCGGAATCTCGCGTTCGACGAGACTGGCGACGAATGCATGTTCTTCGAGGATCGCCGTATTCGACCAGCGTTCCGGACGATAAAACTTCGCGACGACCGGCGCGCCGTCTTCGACGCCCACCTGATAGACGCGGTTCTCGTAGCTGTTGAGCGGCAGCAGGCGGCCGTCGGTGCGTGTGCCCACGGGGATCAGCACGCTGTCCAGCGCATCGAGCACGCGCTCGGGCGTGAGGCCGGCGAAGGGCGGCGCGTCATCGGCAGGCGCGCCTTGGGAATCGGGATCGATTGGGTTCATCCCGGCATTGTGCCGCGCCTTCGCGCGGGCGGCATCATTACATCAACGATGCGGCGCCGTTCAATGAACGACCGTGTTCGACGGGCGCACGACATCGCCCGTATCGATCAGGTCTTCGAGGAAGAACGGCTCCGTATTGAGCAGCTTGGTCACGCCGGGCTCGCCCGCGTACCAGGCGACCATCGCCATGTCACCGAGAATGCGCATGACGATGCCGCGCGCACCCTGAGGCACGGCAATATGCACGGAGCGGACAATCGAACCGATTTGCATGATGAATCCCCGTTTCAACGCCGGCTGAGGATGAAACGCCGGTCATATATTTCACCAAGCACAGGCTTTTCACGGCTCGTGCACCAGACAATCGCCGCGTCTTTGTTGCGGGAAGCGCGACATGCGCGGCTTTCATGAACGATTGTGCTCTTACTTTAGCGCATCGCGATGCGTCGGCGCGACGCCATTTGGCTCGTTATGTTGCCGATCGCAGACGACTCGCAGTAATTACTCGGTGATCGTCGCCGAAGAGCGTGTGTCGTATTAGGCAAAACCCTAGGGATCGGCGTATCGTCGAGAGTTTTTCAGCGGAGACTTCATTCGTGAATGCTGCACCGGCGCCCGAGCGCCCGAACGCCGACGATAATGCCAACCGCGCCGCCGACGCCGCGCCGTATCTCGAACGCGGCTCGCGCGCCTACTGGCGTGCATCGCTTGCGCTGCTGTTCGCCGGCTACGCGACTTTCTCGCTGCTGTATTGCGTGCAGCCGTTGCTTCCCGAGTTCACGAAGGCATTCGGCGTCAGTCCGGCTGTCAGCGCGCTTGCGGTGTCGGTGAGCACGGCGGCGCTCGCGATTGCCATCTTCATCGCGGGATTCGTCTCGGAAAGCTGGAGCCGCCACCGTTTGATGACGCTTTCGCTGCTTGCATCGTCGGTGTTGACGGTCATCGCCGCGGTGCTGCCCGATTGGCACGCGCTACTCGTGGTGCGCGCACTCGAAGGCATCGCGCTCGGCGGCGTGCCCGCCGTCGCGATGGCGTATCTCGCGGAGGAAGTGCATCCGGAAGGCCTCGGTCTCGCGATGGGTTTGTATGTCGGCGGGACTGCAATCGGCGGGATGGCGGGGCGTGTGATCAGCGGCATCCTCGCGGACCTGTTCGGCTGGCGCGTCGCGATCGGCGGCATCGGGCTGCTGGGTGTGCTCGCCACGCTCGCATTCCGTTCGCTCCTGCCGCCGTCGCGGCGGTTCAAGCCTCGGCGCGGCGTCGGGTTCGCGCATCATCGGCGCTCGCTTGCCGGCCATTTGAGGCACGGCGGCTTGCCGTTTCTGTTCCTCATCGGCTTCGTGCTGATGGGCAGTTTCGTCACGCTCTACAACTACGTCGGTTACCGGCTGCTCGGCGCGCCGTTTCAACTGAATCAGACGCAGATCGGCGCGATCTTCACCGTGTATCTCACGGGCGTCGTCGCGTCGCCGTGGTCCGGCAAGATGGCCGATGTCTTCGGACGCGGCCGCGTGCTGATCGCGAGTCTCTTCCTGATGATGCTCGGCATTGCGCTGACGCTGTCGAACGCGCTGCCGGTAATCATCGCCGGTATCGCGTGCCTGACGTTCGGCTTCTTCGCCGGCCACGCGGTCGCGAGCGGCTGGGTCGGGCGGCTCGCAGCGCAGGCCAAAGGACAGGCGGCGGCGCTCTATCTGCTCGCGTATTACATCGGATCGAGCCTGATCGGATCGTACGGCGGCCACTTCTGGACCGAGTTCGGATGGACGGGCGTGGCCGGGCTGATCGGCGGATTGCTGCTCGTCGGACTGGCGGGCGCGACGTACCTGAACCGGCGCGAGCGCGCGTCGGTCGCGTGAGTCGAAAGCCGGTTGAAAAGAAGCGAAGCTAAGGGTTTTCCGTGTTTGCTTAAAAACGGGCGCGCGTCAAGCCTTGTCAGGCAAGGCTTTCGTGCATCGCTCGGGTTTCCCATCGCACGAAGATCACCGACGCCTTTGACTTGAGCGGCCTATACTCGAATCGTCGATGCAGCTTCTCACCGCGCGACGATCAAAGCCAGAAGCAAGACGAAGGGAGACGCACTATGACGTACTTCACGATCGGCGACTTCATCCTGATCATCCCGATGGCGCTCGCTGGCGCGCTGTTCCTTGGGGCCATTCCCTGCGCGACGCATTTCAAGAACAACGTCCTGCGTGTATTCGGTGCGCTGCTCGGTGTGCTCGCCGCCTTTCTTCTCGTCGAAGGCTTGCCCGCGCTGATATAACGAGCGCCCCGTGCGGGCGCGCTCGCTCATGCAGTTTGCTTTTACAGATGCTCGCCGAGGAAGGTCAGCGTGCGCCCGTGCGCGAGCGCTGACGCCCGGGCGTTGTACGACGCGCGATCGCCGCAGTTGAAACCGTGGTCGGCTTGCGGGTAGACGTACAGCGCCGAATCCTTGCGGCCGGCGAACTTCTGGCGCACGGCATCCACCGCATCGGGCGGAATGTGCGCGTCGAGTTCGCCGTAGTGGAACTGCATCGGCACTTTGACCTGATCGGCTTTATCGAGCGCATTCTGAATGCCGCCGCCGTAGTAGGCCACCGCCAGATCGACGGAACCCTGCGCCGCCGCGAGATACGCGAGCCGGCCGCCGAAGCAATAGCCGATCGCGGCGATCTTGCCCGTCACCTCGGGCAGCGCGCCCAGCGCATCCGCGGCCGCGCCGACATCGGCGACAGCGGCGTCGAGCTTGGTCTTTTGCAGCAGTTCCATCGCCTTTTCGCGATCCGCGCCTTCGTAGCCCAGCTCGACGCGCGGCTGCGTGCGCCAGAAGACGTCGGGCGCGAGCGCGACATAGCCATCGGCGGCGTATTGATCGGCGACGCTGCGTATGTGGCCGTTCACGCCGAAGATCTCCTGCAGGATGATCACGGCAGGCCCGGTGCCTGTCCTGGGTAGCGCGAGATAGCCCTGGAAGCTGTCGCCATCGGCCGGGATGTCGATCCAGCGGGAAGTCACGGGTACGGTCACGTCGATACTCCTTGCGTATGTGAAAAGGTTGGCCGGGTGAGTTTGCCAGCTTTCCCTTTCAGTCGCCCTGACCGTCCGCCCTGCGCTTGGCACGCCGTTTGACGCGCAGCCGGTTTTTAGAGCCTCCGATCTAAACGCAAGCTAAAAAGAAGCTTTAAAAGAACAGGCTAATGATGACGGCCGGCAGGGATTATCGGTGCGTGCCAGTCGAACTTGAATGACAGTCAAACCTTTGCGCGCCGATGTCGCGCAAACCCGCATGCACAGGGCGTCTTCGCGCGAACACCACCACAAACGGCGGCGCATCACAACTGGCCGTTAATTGGTAGTGACACCACTATCTTAAAAAACTTCCCTAAATTAATTTGACAACCCTACACTTGCGCGCAGTGCGGATGGCGGCTGCCACGAACGGCCTGCCGGAAGGACTTGCCAAGTGCATGACGATGCATCCGGCGTGGTCGTCCACGGGACTGAGCGATCGTGATGAAAGACGGGGCACAGGGCGATTACGTTGTTTTTGGGACCGAAACTGGAGACTTACATGAACACCAAGCTTCACAAACTGTTGCCGATCAGCGCTGCAGCCGTGCTGTTCGCTACGTTGGCAACGTCCGCAGCAGCCGACCAGGTCGTCAAGATCGGTCACGTCGCTCCGCTGACCGGCGGCATTGCTCACCTGGGCAAGGATAACGAAAACGGCGCGCGGCTCGCAGTCGAAGAGATCAACGCCAAGGGTCTCACGATCGGCGGCCAGAAGATCACGCTGGAACTCGACGCGCAGGACGACGCAGCCGACCCGCGCACCGCCACGCAGGTGGCGCAGAAGCTGGTCGATGACAAGGTCGTCGGCGTCGTCGGTCACTTGAACTCCGGTACGTCTATTCCGGCTTCGAAGATTTACAGCGACGCGGGCATCGTCCAGATCTCCCCGTCGGCGACGAACCCGACCTACACGCAGCAAGGCTTCAAGACGACGTATCGCGTCGTCGCGACCGATGCGCAGCAAGGCCCGGCGCTCGCCAACTACGCGGCGAAGAGCCTGAAGGTGAAGACGGTTGCCGTGGTCGACGATTCGACCGCTTACGGCCAGGGTCTCGCGAACGAATTCGAGAAGACCGCCAAGTCGCTCGGCCTCAAGGTGATCTCGCATGACGCGACCAACGACAAGGCTGTCGACTTCCGCGCCATTCTGACCAAGATCAAGGGCGAAAACCCCGACGCCGTGATGTACGGCGGCATGGACGCGACCGGCGGCCCGTTCGCCAAGCAAGCCAAGCAGCTCGGCCTGCGCGCGAAGGTTCTCGCGGGCGACGGCGTCTGTACCGAAAAGCTGTCGGATCTGGCCGGCGACGCGACCGACAACGTCGTGTGCTCGGAAGCGGGCATGGCGCTCGAGAAGATGGACGGCGGCAAGCAGTTCGCGGACAAGTTCCAGAAGCGCTTCGGCCAGCCGATCCAGATCTACGCGCCGTTCACGTATGACGCGGTGTACATCATCGTCGACGCGATGAAGCGCGCCAACTCGACCGATCCGGCCAAGATCGTCGCCGCGATGCCGAATACGGACTACAAGGGCGTGATCGGCCAGACGACCTTCGATTCGAAGGGCGATCTGAAGCACGGCGTGATCTCGCTGTACAACTACAAGGGCGGCAAGAAGACGCTGCTCGACGTCGTGAAGATGTAATCGACGCGGGACTTCGGTCTCGGAAAGCGCGCGGAGCCGAAAGGCCCGCGCGCTTTATATTTTCCAGCGCTTCAGAATGCGCGGCCCGATGACCGTGATGATCAGGCAGCACGCCGCCACGACGCACAGGCCGGTCGGCAGCGTGCTGATCTGCGCGACCCCGCCGATCAGCACCGGCCCGAGCAGCAAGCCGAAGTACGCGAGGCCCGCGACCTGCGCGAGTCCTTCGGCCGCGGTGACGCCTTCGACGCGCGCCGCCGCCGCGAACAGCACAGGCATCATGTTCGCGAGACCGAGGCCCATCAGCGTGAATCCGGTCATCGTGGCGATGGTGTTCGGCAACACGAGCGCCATCACCATGCCGATGAACGCGAGACCCGCGCTTCCGAAGATCAGTTGCGGCGCACCGAAACGCGCGCGCACCGCGTCGCCGCCGAAGCGCCCGGCCGCCATGCCGCCGGAGAACGCCGCGTAGGCCGCGCTCGACACCGACGGCGTGGCCTCGACGACATCGCGCATATAGACGGTGGCCCAGTCGTACATCGCGCCTTCCGCGATCAGCGCAATCAGCGCCAGGCCGCCGAGCGCCCACAGCGCGCCCGAGCGCCAGCGGTTCGACGACGACGCCTTTGCGTGCTCGTCGTGATGAGGAACATGCGGTAACACGGCGGGCATCGAAACGAGCAGGACGATGAGGCTCACGCCCGATGCGAGCGCGAGATGTGCGGCGGGTGAGAGCCCGTGCGCGAGCAGCGCGCCGCCGACTGCCGCGCCCGCCATCCCGCCGATGCTGAACATGCCGTGCAGCGACGACATGATCGGGCGCCCCAATGCCTGTTCGACCGCGCTCGCTTCGGCGTTCATCGCGACATCGAGCGTCGCCATGCCGAAGCCGAAGATCGCAAGCACGATCAGGAGCAGCCAATACGAAGGCGTCACCAGGATCAGCGAGCCGCAGAGCATCATCGTGATGCCGCCCGCCAGGCAGGCGGTGCGCGTGCCGGCACGCGCGATCCACGATCCGGCCGTGAGCATCGCAAAGATCGAACCGCCCGCGACGGCGAGCAGTGCAAACGACAGCATGCCCGGGCTGAGCGCGAACTTGTCGCGCACGGTCGGCACGTGCACGCCCCACGACGCGTACATCATGCCCGCGATGAAGAAGACGGCCATCGTCGCGTAGCGTGCACGGACGCGCGTGGCATGCGGAAGGCTGCGATGCAGCGCGAGCGTCGGATTGATTTCGCAGGCGGCGGAGGCGGTAGTCGAGTCGGACACGAGAGGAACCGTTTTGAAGGTTGCGCGAAACGAGAGCGTGACCGGGCATGATGCCATCGGACGCGAAGGCTTTCGATTCTATCGAACGGCCAGGCGACACGCTGGGATGCGCTGCATTACCATCGTTCGACGAATCGACGAACGAACGAGACCTGCATGAACATTCCACCGCAAGCGCCGCTTCATTTGCTGCATCGCATGTCCGAAGGCACGCTCGCCACGCATTCGCGCGAGCCGCGCGGCTTTCCCTATCCGACAGCGCTGCCGTTCGCGCCGACCGCTCGTCACGTGCCGATGCTGCTGATCAGCCATCTTGCCGAGCACACGCGCAATCTTCACGCCGATGCGCGCGCCGGGTTTCTGGTCGCACATCCGGCGGACGGCGGCGTGCTGGACGGTCAACGCCTGACGATGCTCGGCAGCTTCGCGCCCGCGAGCCCGGAGGAGGGCGCCGAACTCGCGCGCCGTTATCTGCGGTATCACCCGGATGCGGCGCGTTATCTGGAACTCGGCGATTTCTCTTTCTGGGTGATGTCGGTGGAACGCATGCGGTATATCGGCGGATTCGGCGCGATGGGATGGCTCGCCGGCGAAGAACTCGATGCGCTGCCACCGGTTAGCGCGGCAGACGAATCGTCGTTATGGGAATATTTTGATGCTTTCGCGGGCCGCCCGGAGAATCTCCGCTTATTGGGGGTGGACCGGTACGGCTGCGATTTGCTGCTTACCGGTACGCGCAATCGTTTTACATTCGATTACCCGAAACAGACGAACGAGGAATTGAAAGCGGCGCTAAAGGATTGTTTCGAGCGGCAACGCGACATTTCACAGCGATAAATCCGGCTTGTTGCGGCCCGATTTCGCGGCGATCGCACAGACTGGCTCAATGAACCGGGTAAATTGTCATCTCATGAAACTTTGCGGCTGACTTTATCGTCGTTGTTTTCATCGGATGCCACGCTGCCGGCGGCAGGTCAAAGGAGCGGGTTTTTTACACCAGATCATCAGCCGCGCCAAACTTCGGAATTTTCGGCAAATGTTACGAAGAAAGTTGCGAAACTTTTTATTAAGTGGCGATTCGCACATGCCGCGTTAAAGAGAACTGTGTTAATCTGCGTGCCAGCCGAGGCTATACTGATAACTGAAAGCGAGCGCGTTGATTCGCAAGCCAGCAAACCACTTAGGGAATTGCCATGCCGTCATACAAGGAACTCCTCGCACAACGCGAGTCTCTCGAACGCCAGATTGAAGAAGCCAAGTCGCGCGAATACGCCGAAGTGCTTAATGAGATCAAGCAGAAAATGGCGGATTACGGGATCACGCTTCAGGAACTGGCTGGCGGTCGGGGTGCTAAAGGTACGAAGGCGGCGCGCAGCCGTTCTGGTGTGGCGCCGAAATATCGTGATCCCGAAAGCGGCAGCACGTGGTCCGGTCGCGGCAAGCCGCCGAAGTGGATCGCCGGACAGGATCGGGACAGCTTCCTCATCGGCAAATAAGCGCTGAGCAGGATCGTGCCTGAAAAGCCGCGTCTCGACACGCGGCTTTTTTATTTCGCAGTTGCATAAACGGCCTCTTCGGTCACTTATTCTGCACGCAGCCGGCGTGTTCAAGGCCGATTCCGGACTATTGTCGTTGACGCATAAAAGCGTCGCGACGCACCGCTGATAAAATAGGAATCTGAAAAGGCCCGAGTACACCGAGCATAATTACATGCCGCTTTCAACAACGCACGCTGCGGAAAAGCAGGAGGTTGCCCGAAGAACCACCTGGACGAGCATCGCGGTAAATAGCGGGCTTACCGCAGCGCAACTCGTCGTGGGCTTTGTTGCGCACTCACAGGCACTGATTGCGGATGGCGTTCATTCGCTTGCCGACATCGTGTCGGATTTTCTCGTGTTGATTGCGAACAAGCACGCAGGCGCGGCCCCGGACGTCGATCATAACTACGGGCATAGCCGGTATGAAACCGTGGCGTCATTATTCCTCGGCGGATTACTCGTCGCGGTGGGCGTCGGAATGCTATGGCGCGCAGGCGCGCGAATCGTCAACCTTCAGGATATTCCGCCGGTAAAGGTCGGCGCGCTGGCTGTTGCGATAATCGTGCTCCTTTCCAAGGAAGCGCTCTTTCGCTATATGCTGCGGGCGGCTGAACGGGTGCGCTCCTCGATGCTCGTCGCAAATGCGTGGCACGCGCGATCCGATGCCGCTTCTTCGCTGGTTGTCGCGCTTGGGATAATCGGCAGTCTGGCCGGATTCCGCATTTTGGACCCGATCGCCGCTGCGCTCGTCGGTTTCATGATCGGCAAGATGGGATGGACGTTTGCGTGGGACGCATTACAAGACCTTTCCGATCGCGCGCTCGATCAAACGACTACCGAGGATTTGCGAACTATTCTGCTGGCCACGCCCGGCGTGCGTGAGGTCCATGAGTTCCGCACACGCAAAATGGGCGATCTCGCCATCGTCGATGCGCACATTCTGGTCGATCCGCTCATCTCGGTTTCGGAAGGCCACTACATCGCCGAATCGGCGCGCGCGAACATGCTGGCCGACACGCGGGTCATCGACGCACTCATTCATGTCGACCCCGAACTCGATGAACTCAATCCGCTGCCGGGCAACTTTCCGTTGCGTTCAACCGTCAGCGACGCTGTGCGGGCGGCGTTCGCACAACACGGAATGCCCGTCGAGAGCTTGAACCTGCATTACCTGAGCAGCGGCTTCAATGTCGATGTCATGCTGCCCGCGCCAGGCGCGCCGGACACCGCAGCGAAACTGGAGTCGATCGATTTCGACGCGCTCAGGCGCAAGATCGGAGCGCGTGAGATTCACATCGCACAAGCGCTGGATTACGCGCCCGCCTCGGCGACGAAGCGCGCGATCGATACGCCACGCTAAAACGCCGCTCAGAGCGGCAATTGCGTGTCGAACTTGATTTCGCGAAGCACCACGCTCGTTCGCACTTGCGCGACGGCGGGAATCTTGAAGATGCGATCGTGCAGGAACGCGTCATACGCCTTGATATCCGGCGCAACGATCTTGAGGATGTAATCGGATTCGCCGGTCGTGCTATAGCACTCGGTGACTTCCGGACAAGTGGCGATTTCCCGCTCGAACTGCTCGACGCCGCCTTCGGTGTGACGCGTGAGATGGATATGCGCGAGCGCGCAGACGTGAAGGCCGAGTTTCTCGCGGTCGAGCAGCGCCGTATAGCGCTGAATGACGCCCGATTGCTCCATATCCTTGATGCGGCGCCAGCACGGCGTGCTCGACAAGCCGACCTGGTCGGAAATTTCCTGAACGGAGCGTCGTGCGTCCAGTTGCAGAAGACGCAGGATTTTTTGTGAGAATGTATCGAGAGTCAACTGCGCCTCCGTTCGGTCGCGATTTGACTCTCATGGTAGAGGCGCCAGAAAAGAAACGCAATGCAAGGCGCCCGCACTGAGGGAGTTTCCCTAACTCACTGGCCTGACTGCGCGGTTTTACCTTCGGCATCGCCGCTCGGTTCGGCCGATGTCCGAGCCATCGCGGCCTGCGATGCCCGCAGCTCCGCAAGCATGTTGCAAAAGAGGGCGCCTTGCTCGATCGCGTCGTCGAGTGCGACGTGCGTGTGCGGCAGCTCATCGAACCAATGCTTCGGCAGACGCGGCTTGATTGCCTTGCGATACGGCAGGCCGGTCATCGCGAAGGCGAGCGTCTTGATATCGAGCGCGGACCACGAGAACGGGCAGCGCTCGGCAAAGCGCATCATGTACCAGAACATATACGTGAAGTCGAAGCCCGCCGGATACGCGACGAACACCGGCTTGCCCGGCAGCGCCTCCACCCATTCGACATAAGCCGGCAGCGCGATCTCCGGCTTCTGTAAATCCTTGCGGCACGCGGCCCACGCGTCCGGCTGCGTTTTCCACCATGCGGCCTGGACCGGATGGGGCGCCGCGCCTTCCAGCGTTTCGAGATTGGCCGAAAAAGTGCCGATGAGTTGCTTGTCGGCCGTGAACGCTGCCGAGGCGAAGCTCAGCATGGAATGCGGTCCGGGAATCGGGCCATCGGCTTCGACGTCGGTGCTGACGTAGATTTCGGGAATCGCGTTCACGCTGTCACTCCGTCGCGCACGAACGGGTTGGTGCGCCGTTCTTCGCCGAAAGTCGATGCCGGGCCGTGACCGGGCACGAACGTGACCTCGTCGCCGAGCGGCCACAGCTTCTCGCGGATCGAGCGGATAAGTTCAGCGTGATTGCCACGCGGAAAATCCGTGCGTCCGACGGAACCGGCGAACAGCACATCGCCGACGAACGCGAGCTTGTGCTCACGGCTGAAGAACACGACGTGGCCCGGCGTGTGACCCGGGCAGAAATAAACTTCCATCGACTCGTTGCCGAATTGCACGGTGTCGCCGTCGACCAGCCAGCGTTCCGGTGTGAACGCTTCCGCGCTCGAGAAGCCGAAGCGCTGAGTCTGCGCGGGCAACTGGTCGATCCAGAACGCGTCTTCACGGTGCGGTCCTTCAATTTGTACGCCGTAATGGTCGGCGAGCGCCTTTGCTCCGCCGCAGTGATCGAGGTGGCCGTGCGTCAGGAGAATCTTGTCGACGGTCAGGCCCTGCCGTTCTACTTCCTCGATGATGCGTTCGATGTCACCGCCCGGGTCCACGACAGCGGCGCGCCGCGTCGCGTCGCAGATCACGATCGAGCAGTTCTGCTGAAAGGGCGTCACGGGAACGAGAATGACTTTCATATGACTGTCGTCGGTACGCGCAGGACTGTAAAAACGTCCATTGTACCGGTGCCAGAACGCATGCAATGGTGATGCTGAAAGCACTTGGGAATCCGCCGCAAACTGGCAATTCTTACGGTCATAGCGAAAATCAATGACCAAATGTTGGGTCCGGCGGGACGAACCGCTGTTTTTTTGTATAATGGCAGTACTTGTGCATGGACTTAACCATGCCGTCAATAGGCGAAGGTTGAAACGCTAGTGCGTTTTTACAATCGCTGTCAGTACGCTGTTCCGGGGCCAAAAGCCTCGCAATTGCAACTCAAGCACCTCGAGTAGGTGCACACGTCTTGTCCGGCCAGACGCCGCGCGTCTGTCTGATGGTTTTTGCAGCCATCATGCCGGATGGGGCCTACGCCGCCGTTCCTGCGCTCATAAGGGTTTTCAGCGCACGAATTGATGCCAAGTTCGATGGCGGCTTGTGGGGTCTGGTCAGGCTGCCGGGGACAGGTTGCGCCAGACGTGAACAATAACCGGGCGTTTGCGGCACGAGTGCGCCGCATCCGAGCACAGTTTCGCCGTTCGCTTGACCGAGCGGCGTTCTGCTTTGCACGGCAAAGCCTCGAGCAGCCATGCGCGCGCCGACCAGCGCAGCGCGGTTGCTCCTTTTATCGTAAACACGTCTATGAATGCTCGATTTATTCGACATGTCGGAAGCCTGCTAGCAGTTGGTGTGCTGGCCGGTTGCGCCGCGCCGGGTTCGGGCGATGTTGCAGCCAATCCTCAGAAGACAGACTCTCTGAGCACGAGCAATGCCCGCTCGACGGCGCCGCTCGCGTTCGATTCCCATCTTTCCACCCTGCCGGCCGACAAGCCGGCCCAGGCTCAGTCGCTTTCGAGCGCCGAGCCGATCACGACCGGCCCGGACGCCGGCAGCTTCGAACAGAAGGGCAAGGCATCGTGGTACGGCCGCATGTTCCATGGCCGCAAGACGGCGAGCGGCGAGAAGTTCAACATGAACGCGATGACCGCGGCGCACCGCACGTTGCCGCTGGCGTCGTGGGTGCGCGTGACGAACGAGTCCAACCACAAGACGGTGGTCGTGAAGATCAACGACCGCGGTCCGTATGTGCGCGGGCGCGTGATCGACTTGTCGTACGCTGCCGCGGCGGTGCTCGGCATGCGCGGCGCCGGCACGCAGAAGGTGAAGATCGAAGGTCTCACGCAGCAGGAAGCCCGTGCGGCGCGCGAAGAGCAGGCGCAATCGCTTGCCGACGACAACGTGAACTGATCTCACGCCGCGCCTTGCAGAACCGGACGGGCCGTCTCGCGACGGCCCGTTTTCATTCGTCTGCGCTTTCGTGCCGCTTTGCCAGCTTGAGCGCGCGCTCGTACAGCGCGTTGCGCGATGCGCCCGTCAACGTCGCGGCGATGCGCGCCGCACTCTTCACCGACAACTCTTCCAGCAGCGTCGCGAGCAGTGCGTCGTGCGCGTCGTCGGCGTCTTGCGCTTCGGGCGCGCCTTCCACCACCAGAACGAATTCCCCGCGCTGACGATTCGCATCGGCTTCCAGCCACGCTGGCCCTTCGGCCAAGGTGCAGCGATGCAGGCTCTCGTGTAATTTCGTCAGTTCACGGGCGATCAGCAGTTGCCTCTCGCCGCCGAGCGTCTCGCCGAGCGCGCGCGTCGTCTCCACGATGCGATGCGGCGCTTCGTAGAACACCAGCGCCATCGGATGATTCGCGAGCGTGCGCAATTGCGTGGCGCGCTGCTTCGGCTTCGTCGGCAGGAAGCCGATGAACGAGAAGCCGCTTACCCACGCGCCCGCCGCGGAGAGCGCCGTCGTCAGCGCGCTCGCGCCAGGCAGTGGAATGACCGGCAGCCCGGCTTCGCGCACGGCGTCGACGAGACGCGCGCCGGGATCGGAAATGCCGGGCGTGCCGGCGTCGGATACGCACGCGATGCGCTCGCCGTTCCTGAGATGCTCGATCACGCGTTCGGCGGCCGCGCGCTCGTTGTGCTCGTGCACGGCGATCGAGGGCTTCGAGATGCCGTAGCGCGCGAGCAGTTGCGCGGTGTTGCGCGTGTCTTCGGCCGCGATGCGATCCGCGAGTTGCAACACATGCAGCGCCCGCACGGTGATGTCCGCCGCGTTGCCGATCGGCGTTGCGACGACGTAGAGCGCGCTTGTCGGATAGTGCTGCCCGGCGGCGAGTTCGGAGATCTGGAGCATGAGCGCGGGCGTTGAAGGAAAGGACGTCATTTTGCCACGCGCGATTAGCATGGCCCGCCGACAACTTTTAGGGAGGAGCCTTGTCCAAAACGCTCGGCGATGTTTTCGAGTCGCGTGCGCTGGAATTTCTGCAGCGGCAGCGCATGCGCCTCGTCGCGCGCAATGTGACGTGCCGGGGCGGCGAGATCGATCTTGTGATGCTCGATGCTTGTGGCGCGCTCGTGTTCGTCGAAGTTCGGGCGAGGAAGAGCAGGCGCTACGCGAATGCAGCCGCGAGTGTCGATGCGAGAAAGCGTGTGCGCCTCGTGCACGCCGCCCAGCATTTCCTCGCGACCTGGCGCGGCGCGTTGCCGGCGTGCCGCTTCGATGTCGTCGCGTTCGATGCGGGTCGCGTGCATTGGCTGCCCGATGCGTTTCGCGCCGACGAGGCATGAGCGAGGTTCGTTGCATGATGCATGCGGTAAACTGCGCAACAACCGACGCTTTGAGCGTTCAAGCCACATACCGCCGCGCGCCGCGGCCGATGATCGAGAGTCGATGTCAGTCGAACGTATTCAACAGCAATTCCGCGACAGCGCGGCACTCAAACTCGAAGCACTCGATGCGCTGGCGGTTCCGATCGCGGCGGCTGTCGACACGCTTTTCGGCGCACTTGCCAACGGTAACAAGATTCTCGTCTGCGGCAACGGCGGCTCGGCTGCCGATGCGCAACGCTTCGCCGCGCAGTTGATCGGCCGCTTCGAGCGCGAGCGCCCTGGCTTGCCGGCCATCGCGTTGACGACGGATACATCGATCATCACGGCCATCGGCAACGACTATGCGTTCGAGCAGATCTTCTCGAACCAGGTCCGCGCGCTCGGTCAATCGGGCGATGTGCTGCTCGCGATCAGCACGTCGGGCAACTCGGTCAACGTGCTCGCGGCGATTCAGGAAGCGCATGACCGCGAGATGATCGTGATTGCCTTGTCCGGCAAGGGCGGGGGTGCGATGTCCGACGTACTTGCCGAAACCGATATTCACATCTGCGTGCCGTCCGATCGAACGGCGCGCATCCAGGAAGTCCATCTGCTGACCATTCACTGTCTGTGCGACGGCATCGATGCGATGTTGCTCGGCGACGACTGAAACTGAAAGGGGGAACGGAGTTGATGAACAAGACACGCGTCAAGGCGACGCTGGCCCAAGCCACGCTCGTGGTGAGCATGTTGTCGGGAGTCGCATTGACGTTGCAGGGCTGCGCGCTCGCGGTCGTCGGCGCGGCGGCTGGCGGCACGTTGATCGCCACGGATCGCCGCACGCTCGGTGCGCAGACCGAAGACCGCGAGATTCAGGTGAAGGCGCTTTCGCGGATCAACGAGAACCTGCCCGATACGGCGCATGTCAACGTGACCGTGTTCAACCGGCGCGTGCTGCTGACCGGTGAGGTGCCCGACGAAGCGTCGAAGCAGAAGGCCGAGGCCGTCGTGCGCGATATCAATAACGTGGGCAGCATCGTCAACGAACTGTCGATTCAGGGCGCGAGTTCGATCTCGTCGCGTGCGAACGACTCCTATCTCGAAACCCGTGTGAAGACCGCGATGGTCGGCGAAAAGGACTTGCGCGCGAATTACTACAAGGTGGTGTGTGAGCGCAGCGTCGTCTATCTGATGGGTCTCGTCACGCCGGACGAGGGCGCGCATGGCGCCGATGTCACCGCGCGCGTGCCGGGCGTGGAGCAGGTCGTGAAGGTGTTCCAGTACATCAAGCCTGAAGAGGCGCGAGCGCTGGAGGCCGCGGCCGCATCCGATGCGAGCGCGGTGTCGGCGGCAAGCTCGCCCGCTGCCGCTGACGCGACGGTCGGCACGGTGCCCGATTCGGGCGTGACGTCGCGTCCGCTCGATATGCAGTCGCCCGCGCCGGTGAAGAACTCAGACGTGCATCCGGGCAATCCTAACCGGGCTCCCGCGGCGAAATGAGTATGGTGCGTGTGATTTTCGGCGCGGTGATCGTCGCCGCGTCTTTTGGTGTGTCTGCCGCAGAGCAGTCCGTGTCATCCGCGAGTGCCATCGTGATCGCGCGAAGCAATGCGTGCATGGGGTGTCATGCGATCGATCGCAAGCTTGTGGGTCCGTCGTTTCAGCAGGTCGCCGAGAAGTACAAGGGCGATCCGCAGGCGAGCGCGAAGCTCGAGAAGAAGGTGAAGAATGGCGGCGCAGGCGTGTGGGGGTCCATTCCGATGCCATCGCATCCCCGGATGAACGATACGGATATCAAGGCAGTCGTCGGATGGATCCTGGCGGGAGCGCCGGAGAAGTAGGCGCGAGTGGAATCGTCCGAAGGCTTGCCTGTGGGCGATTTGGCTGTGATACAATCTGCGTTCGTTGGGGGGGTAGCTCAGCTGGGAGAGCGTCGCGTTCGCAATGCGAAGGTCGGGAGTTCGATCCTCCTCCTCTCCACCACGAATTCCTTTTAAAACCGGTCACTTAGGCCGGTTTTTTCTTTGGCGCTGCTCCGGTCCGCGTTTGGTTTGACTCCCCGCAGGGTGACATCAGGGTGACAAGCGGTTGCCCGTCGCAACGAAGAATTACAGGGACTCCGAGGCGTGTCAACCACGCGGTGCGACGCGCGGCCGAATGCTGCTCCTTACTATCGCAAGTAGACGAACGTTGTCCGGTCTGGCGGTAAGCTCTTTTTGGTGGTGAAGGCAAAAGTAGAGTGAACCCTTACTGCATCTCGTTGACAAACACGGGAAACCAATTACGTCGCTCGCTTATTGATTAGGCGACATGCTTACGGATCCGGTTTTCGGCGGGCGCGTCCGCGTCGAGAGTTGTCGGCATGACCGTCCACTAGCAACAGTCCAATGTGCAGAAAATGGTCGACACGCGAACTCCCGAGCAGCGAAGCCAGATCATGCGAGCCGTGGGCACCCGCAATACCGGGCCGGAAATGCTTGTCCGTCGACTGCTTCATAAGTTGGGCTACCGCTATCGCGTCCACGTCCGGGAACTTCCGGGCACGCCGGACATTGTTTTCAGTGGCCGCAGGAAGGTGATTTTTGTGCATGGCTGCTACTGGCATGGGCACTCCTGCAGGAAAGGAGCTCTCCCGAAGTCGTCTCTAAACTACTGGGGGCCCAAGATTCAAGCGAATCAAGCCCGCGACAATAGAAACGTTGAGGCGCTCGAAGCCGCAGGTTGGGGCGCTCTTACGCTTTGGCAATGCGAGCTTCGCGACCCATCGGCGATTGTGTCCGTTCTAGTTAGCTTCCTTGGTCCAACATCGAAAAATCGATCGACTTCTCCGACGCATTCCGGTACGATTCCGAGCTAGTAACACTTAAGCGAGAAAGGGACATTTTCACAATGAGTCGACCGATTGGAATTGATTTGTTCGCCGGTGCGGGCGGGCTGTCTCTTGGGTTCGAACAGGCGGGCTTTGACGTCGTCGCAGCGGTCGAAATCGACCCGATCCATGCCGCGGTTCACGCGTTCAACTTTCCCACCTGCGCGGTTATTCCGCGAAGCGTTGAGCATCTGACCGGAGCTCAGATTCGGAAAACAGCGGGAATCGGCAAGCAGAAGGTCGACGTTGTGTTCGGCGGTGCGCCATGCCAAGGCTTTTCCATGATTGGACGTCGGGCTCTTGACGATCCCCGGAACGCGCTTGTTCGACATTTCGTTAGACTGGTCCACGAACTTGACGCCGAAGCTTTCGTCTTCGAAAACGTCAAGGGGATTACGGTCGGCAAGCACGCCCAATTTCTGCAAGAGTTGATCGACGCATTCTCATCGATTGGGTATGAGATTCGACTCCCGTGGAAGGTTCTGAACGCCGCGCATTTCGGTGCGCCCCAGTTTCGCGAGCGGTTGATACTTATGGGCTGCAAGAAGGGACGCGAGGTCCCGCAATATCCCGCCCCGATGTTCCGTCCTGCCGGAAGTAAACCGGACCTTTCGGAGTTGCCCGAGGGGCCATCCTGCTTCGACGCGCTCAGCGACATTCCGAATGCAGAGCTTTACGAAGGGCTTCTGGTTTCAGATGCCGCGAAAGTTAAGTGGGGTAAGGCAAGCTGGTACGCCAAAACGCTCCGAGGCAGTGTGAGGCCGGCATGGGACTTCGCGTACGGGCGCAAATTCGATCCGCGAGTATTGACGGGCAGTTTACGTACCGACCATTCCGAAATTTCGCGACGGAGGTTCGCTGAGACCCAAGAGGGTGCCGTCGAACCAATCTCGCGGTTCTTCAAGTTGCCGAGCTGCGGTGTCAGCAACACCCTCCGAGCCGGAACGGATAGCGCGAGAGGAGCGTTCACCTCTCCCCGGCCGATCCATTACGAACACGCCCGCTGTGTAACTGTCAGAGAGATGGCTCGTCTGCACGGTTTTCCCGATTGGTTTCGACTTCATCCAACCAAATGGCACGGTGCTCGACAAATCGGGAACGCAGTACCGCCGCCGCTGGCGCGAGCAGTCGCGGCGCAGGTAATGAGCTCGTTGGGTGCGCAACCGGCTGTCCCTGCAAAGATCCTTGAGCTTGGCGACCTCGCGCTCTTGCAGATGGACATGGGCCAAGCATCGGCGCACTTTGGTATCGAGACGCCGATAGGCAAACGGGATAAGAAGGGCGCACCCAAGCGAAAACAGTGGGACGATCGAGCAACGCTCGAACAGGAGGCCGAAACTGCTCAGCTAGATGCCTTTGACAGCCGGGCAGAGCTCGTATAGTGCTTCCCGTTCAAGGTCGAGCGCAGTGAACTGGTCGAGCTCGCTGCGCTTCACTCCTTTGAATTCCGCTAGATAGATTCCTTTGGCTGCCGCCGTCATCGCAATCGGCACCACAAGGTTTACCTTTGTTGCCTTAAACGCGGCTCTTACCTGCTCCATGATCTGTTCCTCTAAGATGCGTTGGCTCTTGTTCTTAGCCTCCGCAGTGATGATCATTTCATGATGTGTTCCGTGGATATCCTTGTAAATAGCAGAGAACAGCGAATCGACTTCGCACCGCCGAAGTTTGATGCCGACCTGTAGATGAGTTAGTTCAACAACGTCAATTGGCGACTGCAGGGCAAAGTGAGTCTCGACAACGGCTAGCTTCACTGCAACTTGGATCAGATACGTCTCGTCATCTCGCCCCAATGCCTTGCTCGCTTGCGGCATAGAGATGCTTTGTATCTGATGTTTCCAGACACCCTCATGATAACCAAATCGCTCTGGAAAAGGCTCGGTTTGATTCTCTTGATATTGGACAAACTCGAAGACATTGCCGTCACCGGTCACTTGTTTCGCTGTTATTCGCCTTTCCTTTAGACTCTCAGGCCACATCCGGGAAGCGCCCTTGCTTCTTATCACATCTTTTATGAAGTTTGCCGGATTTTTCACCGAGAGCTTCGATTCATTTTTTTCTTTAAAATGAGCAATCGCGCGAATCACGTCTTCGCTTGTGACAACGCTCCGCGTCAACTTTTGAGCGTGTTCATCCCACAATTCGTTGAAGATCCGCTCAATGACAGCTGGTTTCTCTGATCTGGCCATTTTTCTTAATTAATTGTTGTGACTGCGTGTGCTCTTGTTAGTGAGTTTGGGAGAAAGAACTCGCCTGTTAAAAAAATCCGATTTTCGAGTGCCTAATTTGATAGCAGATTGCAGCGCTTTGCTCATCGATCACTGCTGTTGTCCAAGACCGTCCTCAACGCAGCTTCGCACGTTTTTACATGCACGTGCCTACGGAGATGCTCCGGCATTTTGGCAATCTGCGCTGTGATCTCCTGCGCGAATATTAGAAACTCCCTCAGCTCAACCTGTGTCCACTCGTGTTGAAAGCGCTCAAAAAGCGGGAGGACGCCAGCTGCGACACGGTAAGGGTAGTGACGATCCTCACGGGCGATTTGTCCTTTGATAATCTGCGCTGCCCGCCGGAAAGACGAAATCGCCTCTTCGGAGGAACGAGCGTGTGTTGCCTTGAAAAGCATGAAACGTGCGTAATGGTTGTCAATGCGCGAGGTGTCGAACTGAACCCGAGCTTTGGCGTGCCCGTACGCCGTTTCGAAATAACGGCTGATTTCGTCCATTTCCTTCACTGCATCATTCTCAAAGGCGAGGCGGGCAATCGCATATTGAAGCCAGTAGTGAGGATTTCTGTGCACAAAAGTCGATCTTGAGATTCGGCTGTAGAAACTCAGGAGAACCTCGCGACGTTGCCTTTCGGGAAACAGTCGCTGAATATTTGAGTATGGAACTATGCCCCGAAGGAAGCTTTCGCAACTTGCGGATAAGTGCCGTACCCGATCTGCGTTAAAAAACATTTCTAGAATGGTTTCTAGAATAACCTTTGGATCCGCTATATGGGTCAGGTAATATAATGCAAGCACAGGGGACTTAAGGCCAATTCCTTCCCGTCCGAAGAAAAAGAATGCGTCCAGGTGCGGCCGAGCACTGGCTCGCCCTCTCAGCAGGGGTGATTCACTCAAAACCTCATTGAGAAAATCTGGCGTCGCAGACTCTCCTATGCCCGCGATGATCGATACCGCTATCATCAACTTCTTTACGTCAGGATCCGCCTCGTCGATCAGAGCCTTCAACCGTGTCGCGATTGAGGGCGACTTGAAGATCTCGATGAGTATCTGGCTTATTTGCGATCCACAATTCTCGCGGATAAAGCGGGACTTTTTGACATCCGACTGACCCGCCATCTCGCCCCAGAGGCCGTTGGCGTTCATCAGTGAAATCATCAAGGCCTCGTCTTCTCTCGACAGCATGTTGAGATCTTCTTCGCCCCAGTCATCTCCGCCGAGTGCTTTAGTAAGTCGAGTCACAAAGCCCTCATGGATGTGTGTGCGGCCGGCCATTAATATAGAACAAGGCTTGTCCGAACGCCTCATCGAAATAAACCGAATTATATCGATGAATGAAAAATACGAATCAAAAACGAAGACAACTTTGGCCCCAGACTCTAACAGGCGTTCAATTTCTTTCTCGGTATCTGCGGACGCGTCGACCACTTGAAACACTCGCCATCCCAGATCAATCAAAAGATTTGATACTCGTTGGATGAAAAGGCTTTTACCGTTCCCTAAATCGGAGGTAACAACGACATTTTTCTCACCCTGATTGATCGCATCAACCACACGCTGCGCCTGAGGATCGCGATGGAGTAGATACTCAACGCTTCTTCCTTCTCGCGTGCTGGAGGCAAGCAGCTCTGGAGAAACAAATCCGTAAAGAAAAAGTTGCTCGAAATCGCGATTAGTAATATCGTTCTTCGCGGTGGCTATTTTATATTCCCGCAAAGCTAGATACTGAAGGTCATCTTGATTAGGTTGATGATGTTGTTTGACTGCGGATAAGACTTCCGCAGCAGCATCAACGCCTATGCTGTAAACCTGCCCGAAAGTGCCGAGCAATTTCGCCGTAACGATATCGGTTGTGGGCGAGGTGACGAAAACCGTTTTCTCTTTTATCTTTTCAGAGAATACAATCCTTTTAATATCCAGATCATACATCGAATAGCCGACAAAAATCACCGCAGACGCCAACCGCAGGTCATCGCGAAACACCGTGCACCATTCGGACCGGAGGAAGTCCTCGGTCAAATAGCTGCCGTCCGTCAACTTGAAGTCGCTGCGCAAGCTGGCGGAAGTTAGGCGCTCTATCCATCCGTTTATGTGCAGAATAGTACGCGGCGTCGAAAGGTAGTCGAGTGCGCGATCCGAAAGTACGGCCGGCACTAGGCTTATATTCGCTTGCGCCGCGCTACGCTTCATCAGATCGTCGTAATTGGTCGTGTAGATGCGTCTCCAGTTGATAGTTCCAAATTGGAGATGGCTGGACGACGGTTCTTTTATGGTGTAGCTGTTCTTTAGGTGCTCAATCAAATCTCCAGCCGGCCATTCTTGCAAATAAAGCTCAGACGCATTGGCAAGGTTGCTGTCGGTTGTCTCGATACCCGCCTTTGCATAAAGCTCACGCGCTAGACCACGGCTGTCAGCAGGGGTTTCATCTAGAAGATTTCGCGAACCGAATGAAAAGCCGGCGCCGATGAACAAGACGGCGTTTCCATCGACAGCGTGTGAGAATGCGGTTTCTAAATCCATATACGGCCTTTTTATGGTTTCTCTTTGTGTTGTGCAGCTTGTTCGGCGCTACCGACCTATTGCATTGCCTTTCTCGGCCGGAATGATATCGCAATGACCGGTCAAGCCTTGGACTTCCTCTATCCCCGTGCCTTACGAGAGCGGAGGTCTCGGTCCGTTGGTCCTGAGCCGTCATACCCAAACTCTGCCCTGATTGATGAGAGAAGTTTCCGGAGCGCCAGCCCTGCTGCAAGCTTGAAACTACAACAACA
The DNA here is from genome assembly GCF_023631085.1 of Caballeronia sp. INML1. Lineage (NCBI taxonomy): Bacteria > Pseudomonadati > Pseudomonadota > Betaproteobacteria > Burkholderiales > Burkholderiaceae > Caballeronia > Caballeronia sp. INML1. The sequence goes on from NZ_JALQDT010000043.1 coordinate 169,945, forward strand.
GGATCAAGACTTTAACGCTTCTTTTGAAGGCGGCCCAGTGGGTTCTCAGGTACCGGTCTTCGCACCTCAAAGTCGAGAAAAGTTCAAGAGCGTCTAAACGGTTGCACGTCGAGAGCGTCGGAGCTATCGCCGCTTGGCTGTTCAACGATGGTTCTGCTTTGGGGGGATGACTAAGGTATTAGCCCGACGCATCCGTGATCGCCCTTTCTGCTAGCTCACAAGGTATACCGTTAGAGCCAAGCAACGGTGCAGCTAAAAACCTAGCTCATAATGTTGACTGTATTGTGAGCTACCCGTAGAATTGAGCCATCTACTTAATGAGCCACGGGGAGCTAACAGTGAAGACGGTCTACTACGGTCGTATTTCGACAACGGAAGGTCAAACGAGCGCCAGCCAATACGATGATGCGAAGGCCCATCACGTGGATAAGCGCCATGTGCATGTTGACGAGGGCGTGTCTGGCTACCACGTAGCGCCTTCTGATCGTCCCGAGTGGAAGCGTGTGATGGACAAGCTCTCCGATGGGGGTGTGCTGTACGTGCGTTGGTTAGACCGTATCAGCCGCCGATACGATGAGCTTGCGGCCACAATGCGGCAACTTATGGACATGGGTGTGAAGGTGATCTGCACGATGAACAGCATGGAGTTCGATGGAACAGCTACCGATGCCATCAGCAAGGCGACCAGAGACGCTGTACTGGCTTTCATGTGTGCTCAGGGTGAGGCTGATTACCTGAACCGGAAGGAAATGCAGAAGCGAGGCATTGAGGCCGCTAGGGAACGGGGTCAGCAGCTCGGAGCACCGCGGAAGGCTGAGGCTGTAGAGGTGCAGGCTTGGCGAGTCGAGAATGGAGCCAGCATTGCGGCCACGGCTGCTCACTTCGGTCTGTCTGTGGCGACGATCAAGCGCTACTGTGCTGAGGTGGGAGCCCAAGCCTAAACGATTCGAAATGTAAAATCAGATATAAGACATTGATTTTAAACGATATTTTGATGATATAAAGCGAGGTGGGGGACGCCCCTTCCAACGAAGCAGACGGGCTTCGCTCTCATGTTCCCTGAGTTTCTCTCGTAGTCTTTGAGACCACGCAACGGCCTCCTCGTTCTCTGCAGAAGACTACGGTGCTCGCACAATGTGAGAGTTGAGTGACGCCCACAGCTCGTTTTCTGTTTGTCACCGGCAACGACATTCGCGGCGAACCCAGTCATCCCAGCGATACCCACTCATCCCGGCGATTCCCCTCACACTCCATTAATGTTGCCTTTCGCCGTAAAGGAGCCGGGTGTTTTCGGCGTAATGGCGCCAGAGAAAGGCCCTGTTTCGGGGCTCGAACGGGGATCAAGAATCCTTGTTTTTACCTCCTTTCGCAAGTGCTGATTTGTTGCTCTCGG
>NZ_JALQDT010000044.1:0-10542 GCF_023631085.1 Caballeronia sp. INML1
TGGAGCGAGTCGCGCATCAAGAAAGTGATGGGCGAAAACTGGATGCGCTTCTTCGGCGAAGTCTGGAACGTCTGATCACCAACGACAAATACAAGGAACCCTGCGATGCAACCTCAACTGCCTATCGACGTCGATCCGCAAACCGGCGTCTGGACCACCGATGCGCTGCCGATGCTCTACGTGCCGCGCCATTTCTTCACGAACAATCACGTCGCCGTCGAGGAAGCGCTCGGCCGCGATGCGTATGCGGAGATTCTGTACAAGGCCGGCTACAAGTCCGCGTATCACTGGTGCGATAAAGAAGCCGAGAAGCACGGCATCAGCGGCATGGCCGTGTTCGAGCACTACCTTAAGCGTTTGTCGCAGCGCGGCTGGGGCTTGTTCGACATCGTCGAAGCCGATCCGGCGACTTCGCATGCGCGCATCCATCTGCGTCACTCGTCGTTCGTGCTCCAGCAGCCGGGCAAGCAGGGCAAGCTCTGCTACATGTTCGCGGGCTGGTTCGCCGGCGCGATGGACTGGGTGAACGACACTGCGCCCGACAGCGCGAAGAAAGGCCCGCGCTCGAAGTCGATCGAGACGCAATGCGCCGCCGAGGGACACGATCATTGCGTGTTCGAAGTGTCGCCGCTGTAAGCGCCACGCACCGAAGCAAATCCATTCCGAGGTCGATCGCAATGCGTTACCCGAACCTTTTCAAGCCTCTCCAGCTCAACAAGCTCACGTTGCGCAACCGCATCGTCAGCACCGCGCATGCGGAGGTCTATGCCGAACCGGGCGGCCTGCCCGGCGACCGCTATATCCGCTACTACGAGGAGAAAGCGAAGGGCGGCGTCGGCCTCGCCGTGTGCGGCGGTTCGAGTCCGGTTTCGATCGACAGCCCGCAAGGCTGGTGGAAGTCGGTGAACCTCGCGACCGACAAGGTCATCGATCCGCTCGCGCGTCTTGCCGAAGCGATGCATCGTCATGGCGCGTTCATCATGATCCAGGCGACGCACATGGGCCGCCGTTCCGCCTGGCACGGCGAGCACTGGCCGCATCTGATGTCGCCATCTGGCGTGCGCGAGCCGGTGCATCGCGGCAACGCGAAGATCATCGAAGTGGAAGAGATCAAGCGCATCATCGCCGACTTCGCCGCGGCCGCCAAGCGCGTGAAGGATGCGGGGATGGACGGCATCGAGATCTCCGCGGCGCACCAGCATCTGATCGATCAGTTCTGGAGCCCGCGCACCAACTTTCGTACCGACGAATGGGGCGGCTCTCTGGAGAACCGCTTGCGCTTCGGCACCGAAGTATTGAAAGCCGTACGTGAAGCAGTGGGCGCGGACTTCTGCGTCGGCCTGCGCATGTGCGGCGACGAGTTCCATGAAGACGGGCTTTCTCACGAGAACCTGAAAGAGATCGCGCAGGCGATGTCCGAAAGCGGCCTCATCGATTACGTTGGCGTAATCGGCTCAGGCGCGGATACGCACAACACGCTCGCCAACTGCATGCCGCCGATGGCGCTGCCGCCCGAGCCGTTCGTCCATCTCGCGGCGGGCATCAAGTCGGTCGTGAAGCTGCCGATCATGCATGCGCAGAGCATTCGTGACGCGGGTCAGGCCGAGCGCCTCCTCGCGAACGGCATGGTCGATCTCGTCGGCATGACGCGGGCGCAGATCGCCGATCCGCACATGGTCATCAAGATTCGCGATGGCCGCGAGGACGAAATCAAGCAGTGCGTCGGCGCGAACTATTGCATCGACCGTCAGTACAACGGCCTCGACGTGCTGTGCGTGCAGAACGCGGCGACCTCGCGTGAGGCGACGATGCCGCATGTCATCGAAAAGACGCGCGGGCCGAAGCGCAAGGTCGTCGTGGTCGGCGCGGGCCCCGCGGGCCTGGAAGCGGCGCGCGTCGCGCGTTCGCGCGGCCATGACGTCGTGCTGTTCGAAAAGAACGATTACGTCGGCGGTCAGATCATGCTCGCCGCAAAGGCGCCGCAGCGTGAGCAGATGGCCGGTATCGTGCGCTGGTTCGACATGGAGACGAAGCGTCTGGGCGTCGATCGCCGTCTCGGTGTCGCAGCCGACGACAAGATGATCATGGCCGAGAAGCCGGACATCGTCGTGCTCGCGACGGGCGGCTCGTCGTTCACGGGCCAGGTGCCCGCGTGGGGCGTCGAGCAAGGCCTCGCGGTCGGCTCGTGGGACATCCTCTCGGGCAAGGTCGAGCCGGGCAAGAACGTGCTCGTCTATGACGGCGTCTCGACGCATGCCGGCGCGGGCGTCGCGGACTTCATCGCGTCGAAGGGCAATAACGTCGAGATCGTCACACCGGACGTGAAGGTCGCCGACGACACCGGCGGCACCACGTTCCCGATTTTCTATCGACGCCTCTATGCGCAGGGCGTGATCCACACGCCGAACTACTGGCTCGACAAGGTGTACGACGAAGACGGCAAGAAGATCGCCGTCATCCGCAACGAGTACACGGAAGAGCAGGAAGAACGCGCGGTGGATCAGGTCGTGATCGAGAACGGCATCACGCCGAACGACGCGCTTTACTGGAAGCTCAAGCCCGAGTCGCTCAATCGCGGGCAAATCGATGTGCATACGTTGTTCGCATCGCAACCGCAGCCGTGCCTGAGCGAAGAACTCGGCAACGGGCGCTTCCTGCTGTTTCGCGTCGGCGACTGCATCTCGATGCACAACATCCACAGCGCGATCTACGATTCGCTGCGCCTCTGCAAAGACTTCTAACGAGGTATTCGACGATGAACCCCGTGTTTGTCATCACCGCGCTGCTGTGGCTTTCGGTGGCGGGCCTCGCGTTCGCCCTGCTCAAGCGCGCAGCGTATTGGCGCGAAGGGCGCGCGACGGCGGCCGGCGCGTACGGATGGGCGAATCTGCTCAACATCCCTAAGCGCTATTTCGTCGATCTGCATCATGTCGTGGCGCGCGACCCGTATATCGCGAAGACGCACGTGGCGACCGCGGGCGGCGCGATTGCCGCAATGGCGCTCGTCTTCATCAACTACGGCCTCGCGATCTACTCGCCGTGGCTCGACCGCGCGATCTTCCTCGCGGCGATCATCATGCTCGCCGGCGCGGTGTTCGTGTACCGGCGCCGTCATGCGAAGAACGTGCCCGCGCGCCTGTCGCATGGACCGTGGGACAGCCTGCCGCTTCTGCTCGGCTCGTTCGCGCTCGGCCTTGCGTTGTTCATGCTGCTGCCCGCATCGTGGATGTCCGGCGCGCTCGCGATCATCGTCGCGCTGCTGATCGCCGCGGGCGCATACACGATGACCTTCGGCGCGGCGCAGGGCGGCCCGATGAAGCACGCGATGGCGGGTCTGCTGCATCTCGCGTTCCATCCGCGTCAGGAGCGCTTCAGGGCGAACACGCACCAGGAAGTCGTGCCGCCGACCGCGCTGAAAAAGCCCGTGCTGGATGCGAAGGAATACGGCGTCGGCAAGCCGGTCGAGTTTCGCTGGAATCAGCTGTTGAGCTTCGATGCCTGCGTGCAATGCGGCAAGTGCGAAGCTGCGTGTCCCGCGTTCGCGTCGGGTCAGCCGCTCAATCCGAAGAAGCTGATTCAGGATCTGGTCGTGGGCATGGTCGGCGGCTCGGACTCGCAATACGCGGGCAGCCCGACGCCCGGCATTCCCGTCGGCAGGCACACGGGCGGTCCGGCCAGGCCGCTCATCTCGCAGATGATCGAAGCGGACACGATCTGGTCCTGCACGACGTGCCGCGCGTGCGTGCAGGAGTGCCCGATGCTGATCGAACACGTCGATGCGATCGTCGACATGCGGCGCAACCAGACGCTCGTCGAAGGCAGCGTGCCGGGCAAGGGGCCGATCACGCTCGCGAATCTGCGCGAGACGGGCAGTCAGAACGGCTACGACATCGGCGCACGCTATGACTGGTCGGTGGATCTGCAAGTGCAGGTCGCGCAACCGGGCCGTCCGGTGGATGTGCTGCTGATCGCGGGCGAAGGCGCGTTCGACATGCGCTATCAACGCACGCTGCGCGCACTGGCGAAGGTGATGAACAAGGCGGGCGTCGACTATGCGGTGCTCGGCGGCGCCGAAACGGATACCGGCGACACGGCGCGCCGTCTGGGCGACGAAGCCACGTTCCAGCAATGCGCGTCGAAACTGATGAACACGCTTTCGCAGTACCAGTTCCGCCGCATCGTCACGGCCGATCCGCACGTGCTGCACAGCCTGCGCAACGAATATCGCGCGCTCGGCGGCTATTACGAAGTGCAGCATCACACCGCGTTCATGGCCGAGCTCGTCGCGAGCGGCAAGCTCTCGCCGAAGGCCGCCGCCGTGCTCGCGGACAAGAAGATCACGTATCACGATCCGTGCTATCTCGGCCGCTACAACGGCGAAACGGAAGCGCCGCGCAAGCTCTTGAAGACCATCGGCATCAAGGTCGTCGAGATGGAACGTCACGGCATGCGCGCGCGCTGCTGCGGCGGTGGCGGCGGCGCGCCGCTGACCGATATCCCCGGCAAGCAGCGCATTCCCGATATCCGCATCGCCGATGCGAGATCGGTCAGCGCCGATGTGGTCGCGGTCGGTTGCCCGCAATGCACCGCGATGCTGGAAGGCGTGGTCGGTCCTCGTCCCGAAGTGCTCGACGTGGCGGAACTCGTCGCCGCAGCGCTGGAGTGAAGCCATGAACGACATCAAACGAATCGATCCGCGCCGGCCTTTCATCGTTACGGCCGCCGGGCTGAAGCGCATCACGCTCGGTGAAGTCGGCAACGGCGTCGTGCTGGATTTCACGCACGGCGGTCACAGGGAGGCGGTGAAACCGCGCCGCACGACGAAGCGCGCGACACGCTCGCTGCTCGTCGCGGCGCATACGGATCGCGGCGCGCTCGACGATCACGCGCGCCAGGCGCTCGCCGCCGCGGCCTTGCTCGCGGACGATCAGACCGACGTCGTGCTGATCGCGTTCGGCGAATTCAAGGACGATGCCGCGGCGCTGGGCGCGGATCGTTTCATCGAACTGCCCGCGTTCGACCGGCGCAACTACGCGCCCGATGAAGAAGTGCGGGCGTTGACGGCATGCGTCTCGGCTTTCGCACCGGCGCAGATCTTCATGCCCGACAACGCGACCGGCGACGGCGATCTCGGCCGCCGTTACGCCGCGCGCGCCGACGCGTCGATTGCAACGCACGTCGTCGAGCTCGATGCGGCGCATGCCGCGTCGTATGCGCATGCGGGGCGCGCGGTCGCATCGCGTGCATTGCCCGATGTGGTTCTGCTTGCAGCCAATGCCGTCGATGCGAAGCTGCCTTTCGTCGGCGCGGGCGAGGCGGTGAATCCGGAGGGTATCGTGCCGGCATCGAAAGCGAGCGCGTACGTCGATCTCGGCATCGAGGAAATGGACGCCGCGCAGGTCGCGCTGGAAGAAGCGGACTTCATCGTGTCGGCGGGCAACGGCGTGTCCGACATCGCCGCTTTCGAGGCACTTGCGGGCACGCTGGGCGCGGCGATCGGTGCGAGCCGCGTCGCCGTCGACGATGGCAAGTTCACGCGCGACAAGCAGATCGGCGCAACGGGCAAGACCGTGGAAGCGAGCGTGTATATTGCGTTCGGCATTTCGGGCGCCGTGCAGCACTTGCAGGGCATCAAGGATTGCCGTCACGTGATCGCCGTGAATCTCGATGCGAGCGCGCCGATTGCGAAGCGCGCGAACCTTACGATCGTCGCGGACACACAGGAAACGATCAAGGCGCTGACCGATGCCGCCGCCGCCGCGCGCGCCGCGCGTGCCAACGGCACATCGATCCTGCAGACCGCGCGCGTGGCCGAAGGAGTTGCAGCATGAAAATCGCCGTTCTGGTTTCCACCGGCCGCCATCCCGTCAGCGGCACGGCGCGCTACAGCCGCAACGATGCGGCCGCGTTGACGATCGCCATCGACATTGCCAAAGCGCAGCGCGCGCAACTCGACGTGCTGCACGCAGGCGATCCCGCGAATCCGGCGCTCGCCGAATATCTCGCGCTCGGCGCGCCGAAAGTCGAAGTGCTCAACACGCAAGGCGACGCGTGCGCCGCGCTCGGCGCGCGGCTCGCGGGTTATGACCTCGTGTTCACCGGCACGCGCGCCGAAGGCGCATTCGACAGCGGCACGCTGCCTTACAAGCTCGCGGATGCGCTGAACGTTCCGCTCGTCGGGGCGGCCGTCGATGTCAGCGTGACGCAGGAAGGCGTGGAAGTGCGCCAGTTCATGCCGAAGGGTTTGCGCCGCCGCGTGCGCACGACGCTGCCCGCGCTCGTCGCGGTGCATCCGCTCGCCAACGCCGCGCCGCGCTATGCGTATGCGCGCATGCGTGAAGGCCACGTCGCGCCGGTCGCCGCGAGCGCCCCCGCCGACAAGGAAGCTGCGGCATGGAACGTCGGCCCCATCACGGCGAAGCCGAAGAAGCTGGCCGCGCCCGAGAAGCGCTCGGGCCACGCGCGCATGCTCGGCGCGACGACGACCGAAAGCCGCGGCGGCAGCGTCGTAATTGAAGGGAGTTCCGTCGAAAAAGCACAAGTGATTCTGGCGTATTTGCGCGAGCATCAACTCGTCGATTACTGATTTTCAGCCCAGCCGGGCGACCCACACAAGAAAGCAGCAGCCCGCGTTCAAAGGTGTTTGGCGGGGCACCAGACGTGACGCAAAACGGAGCACACGATGAAAGTTTCGGCAGACGTTCGCGCTTTGATCGAACGCCGCAAAAAGGGCCACACGCTCGAGGCCCCGTTCTACACGAGCGAAGAAATCCACGCGCTCGACCTCGATGCCATTTTCCGCAAGACCTGGATTCAGGTCGCCGTAGAACCGGACATTCCCGAGCCGGGCGACTACACCACGATCGAGATCGGGCACGATTCGATCCTGATCGTGCGCGACGACGACATGGAGATCCGCGCCTTCTACAACGTGTGCCGCCATCGCGGCGCGCGCCTGTGCAATCAGGAGAAGGGCTCGCTCGGCAATATCGTGTGCCCGTATCACAGCTGGACTTACAACCTCTCCGGCGACCTGATGTTTGCCGAGCATATGGGCGACCAGTTCGACCGCTGCAAGCACAGCCTGAAGAAAGTGCACGTGCAGAATCTGGCCGGCCTCATTTTCATCTGCCTCGCCGACGATCCGCCCGCCGACTTTGCCGTGATGCGCGAAGCGATGGAGCCGTATCTTGCGCCGCATGGCCTGAAGGACTGCAAGATCGCGGCGAGCATCGACATCGTCGAGAAAGGCAACTGGAAGCTCACGATGGAAAACAATCGCGAGTGCTATCACTGCGTCGCGAACCATCCGGAACTGACCATTTCGCTCTATGAATATGGCTTCGGCTATCAGCGCTCGCCTGCCAACGAGGAAGGCATGGCGGCGTTCGAGAAGACCGTCGAAGAGCGCACGAAGCAATGGGAAGCGATGTGCCTGCCGTCCGCCGAAATCGAACGCCTCGCCGATCTCGTCACCGGCTTTCGCACGCAACGGCTGCCGCTCGACCGTGAAGGCGAATCGCAGACGCTCGACGCGAAGGTCGCATCGAAGAAGCTGCTCGGCGGTTTCGAGCGCGCGGACCTGGGCGGGCTGTCGTTCTGGACGCAGCCGAATTCATGGCATCACTTCATGAGCGATCACATCGTGACGTTCTGCGTGATTCCGCTTGCATCGGGTGAAACGCTCGTGCGCACGAAATGGCTCGTGCACAAGGATGCGCGCGAAGGCATCGATTACGACGTCGACAACCTCACGGCAGTGTGGCGCGCGACGAACGATCAGGACCGCACCCTCGTCGAGTATTCGCAGCTTGGCGTCGCCAGCAACGCGTACGAGCCGGGTCCGTATTCGCCGTTCACGGAAGGCCTCGTCGAGAAGTTTTGCGAGTGGTACATCGGACGTCTTGCCGATTACGCCGATACGCCGCAACACGGCGTCGATGCGTCGCACGGCGAGAAAGTCGTTTCCTTCATGCGCTAAAGCAGTCGTAGCAGGAGCAGAACATGATGCGCGATCAGGCTACGTTCGAGCCGACCGAAAGCCGCGTGACCCAGCCGAAATTCTGGGGAACGCTGCCCGTGCGCTGGGACTGCGACACCGACGAGACGCTCGTCTGCTGTCACGTCCGGCAGGAAACGCACGACGTCAAGAGCTTTTTCTTCAATGCGCCCGGCGAGCGCACGTTCGTATTCGAGCCGGGGCAATTCATCACGCTCGAACTCGATATCGACGGCGAGCAGATCAACCGCTGCTACACGATCTCGTCCGCGCCGACTCGCCCGCACACGATCTCCATCACGGTGAAGCGGGTGCCGGGCGGCAAGGTGTCGAATTGGCTGCACGATAACGTCGTCGCGGGCTCGACCGTGCGCGTGCTCGGGCCGTCGGGCGAATTCACGTGCGCGCGTCATCCGTCGCGCAAGTACCTGTTTCTGTCGGCGGGCTCGGGCATCACGCCGCTCATGTCGATGAGCCGCGCGCATCACGAGCTCGGCGACGATGCCGACATCGTGTTCGTGCACAGCGCGCGCACGCCCGACGACATCATCTTTGCGCGCGAGCTCGATCTGATCGCGTCGAATCACAAGAACTTCCGCACGTCCTTCGTATGCGAGCGTATCGGCGCGCGCACGAGCTGGCCGGGCGTGACGGGCTTTCTGAGCCTGCCGTTGCTCAAGCTGATCGCACCGGACTTTCTCGAGCGCGAAATCTTCACGTGCGGCCCTGCGCCATACATGAAGGCGGTGCGCGACCTGCTCGACGAAGGTGGTTTCGATCGCAAGCATTATCACGAGGAGAGCTTCTCGTTCGGTGTCGTCGAAGACGTCGCGGCGGAGCTGACGACTGCGCATGTCGCCGATGCGCTCGCGACGCAGACGGATTTCGTCGAAGCGCGTGAAGAAGCGGCCGGTTTCGAACCGGCGCCGATTGAACCGATCTCGACGATCGAGACGATCGAAGTCGCGCCAGTCGAAACGAGGTTCAAGGTGAGCTTCGCGAAGAGCCGGCGCGACATCGAATGCGGCAGCGGCGAACACGTGCTCGATGCCGCGAAGAAAGCGGGCGTGCGTCTGCCTTCTTCGTGCACGCAGGGCATGTGCGGCACCTGCAAGGTGAAGCTCGTGTCCGGCGAAGTGAGCATGAAGCACGCGGGCGGCATTCGTCAGCGCGAGATCGATCAGGGCATGGTGCTGCTGTGCTGCAGCAAGCCTTTGAGCGATCTCGTCGTCGATAAGTGAAGTCCTCGGACCCTGATCGGGGTGCGTCGTTTCTTGACAACTGAGTGTCGGAAAAGTGCGTTACGGGCCAATTCTGGCTGGTGATTCTGTTCGCTACACGGCGTGGGGCCGCAAAGGGGAAACCAAATGAAACCGATGAGAAGAATGCTCGTACTTGGGGCGATGACCGCTGCCCTGGCTTCGAGCTTTATGGCAAGCGCCGCGGATAAGCCGACGATCAAGATCGGTTACGTCGAGGGCTGGGACGATAGCGTTGCGACGTCGAATGTCGCGGCACGAGTCATCGAGAAGAAGCTGGGTTATCCGGTGCAGCTCGTGCCGGTGGCGGCGGGCGTGATGTGGCAGGGCGTCGCGCGCGGCGATCTGGATGCGACGCTTTCGGCGTGGCTACCGGTCACGCATGGCGCGTACTGGAACAACTTCAAGTCGAAGGTCGTGAATCTGGGGCCGAACTTTCAGGATGCGAAGATCGGTCTGATCGTGCCGGAGAATGTCGACGTCAACAGCCTGTCGGATCTCGAAGCGAAGAAGGCGGAATTCGATTCGCGCATCGTCGGCATCGACGCGGGCGCGGGCGTGATGCAGAAGACGAGCGAGGCCATCAAGGCCTACAACCTCGACTACAAGCTGCTGCCGAGCTCGGGTTCGGCGATGACGGCGGAACTGGCGCGTTCGGAAGCGGCCAACAAGCCGATCATCGTGACTGGCTGGAAGCCGCACTGGATGTTCGCCAAGTACAAGCTGAAATTCCTTGAAGATCCGAAGAAGGTTTTCGGCGATGCCGAGCACGTGGATAGCGTGGTCAATCCTGATCTCGAGAAGAAGGCGCCGCAGGTGGTGGCCTTTTTGAAGAAGTTTCAGTGGAAGCCAGGCGAGATCGATAGTGTGATGCTTGCTACGCAGAATGGTGAGAAACCGCAGGCGGCGGCTGATGCCTGGATCAGCGCGCATGGGGATCGGGTGGATAGCTGGACTAAGTGAGGTTTTTTTGCGTTGGGCAACGCTGGAGCGTCGTGGGTTTTATTTCCTGCGGCGCTTTTTTTTTCGCCGGATCCCGTTTTGTTATTGGTTTATTAGCGTTGCCCCTGTGCGGGGCGGCAGTCACTTTCTTTGCTGCTGCAAAGAAAGTAACCAAAGAAAGCAGCTCGATATGCCCGCGGTCACACGCAGTTTGGCCATGCTTGCCAGGCGATCGTGGGCTGCCTAAGTGTCGCCCTCAAAGGTCTGACCGGGCTTGGCTCGCGCACGGTCTGTCGCCTCGCGCCACACAACAAACTGGTTCAGCACCAAATGGCTCCGGCC
>NZ_JALQDT010000045.1:0-70407 GCF_023631085.1 Caballeronia sp. INML1
GGAGTGGTGCGATGATACAGACCGTGCGCGATCCAAGCGCGGTTGGGCCTATGAGGGCGACACTTAGGCAGCCCACGATCACATGGCACGCGTGGCCAAACTGCGTGTGACCGCGGGCGTGTGGAGCTGCTTTCTTTGGTTACTTTCTTTGCAGCAGCAAAGAAAGTGACTGCCGCCCCGCATAGGGGCAGTGCTAATAGACCACAAACAAAACGGGATCCGGCGAAAGCCGTTCTTCGGGGCAGCGCTAATAAACCAAAAAGAACCCGGAATCCGGCGCTACCGCAAAACCACCGTCCGCTCCCCATTGATAAACACCCGCCGCTCGATAAACGCCTTGACAGCCCGCGCCAGCGTAATGCACTCCACATCCCGCCCGGTAGCCAACAACCGCTCCGGGCCATAAGAATGATCGACCCGCTCGACTTCCTGCTCGATGATCGGCCCTTCATCGAGATCATCGGTGACGAAATGCGCCGTCGCGCCGATCAACTTGACCCCTCGCGTATGCGCCTGATGATAAGGCTTCGCACCCTTGAACCCCGGCAAGAACGAATGATGAATATTGATCGCACGCCCGGCAAGCTTGCGACTCGTCTCGCCAGAAAGAATCTGCATATACCGCGCAAGCACCATCAACTCCGCGCCTGAAGTCTCGAACAGATCGAGCAAACGCGCTTCCTGCTGCGACTTCGTATCGGCGGTGATCGGCAGATGGTGAAACGGCAAGCCATGCTGCTCGGCCAGATGCGCGAGATCAGTATGATTCGACCCGATACCGACGATATCCATCTTCAGCTCGCCCATGCGCCAGCGGAACAGCAAATCGGCGAGACAGTGCTCCAGCTTCGACACCATGATGAGCACCTTCGGCCGCACTGCGAGATCGTGCATCGCCCAGGTCATCGAGAAGCGCCCGGCAATCGGCTCGAATTCGCGCTTCAGCATCGCCAGATCGAGCGGCTCTTCAGGACGCGCGCCATGAAATACACAGCGCACGAAAAAGCGTTCCGATAAATCGTCATCGAAGACGGTGAGCTCGTCGATATAACCGTGATGCCGCTCCAGAAAACCGACGATGGCGGCGACCTGGCCCGCCGCGCTCGGGCACGAAACGGTAAGCACCAGTTGATCAAAGCGGGAATCGGCTGCCATGCGTGCTCCACATTCGAATGGTTGCAGCGCCGCGAAATGCGGCGAGCGTACGCGCTAGTAGAGCAAACGCGCGCTCGTCCCGGATAGAAGCGAACCGCCGAGCGAATAGTACGAAAGCGTCAGCCGGCGACGTCGCATTCGTCGAGCAGCCACTCGCTGAACGCGCGCACGGCCGCCGGCGGCTCGCGCGGCGTGACGAGCACGTAGCCGCGATCGGTGACGAGCGGCGCATCGCAGAGTGCGACGAGCTGCCCCGTCGCGACGAGTTCGTCGATGAGCGGCGCCCAGCCGAGCGCAATGCCCTGGCCCATCACCGCCGCATGCGCGACGAGCGCATAGCTGTTGAACGTGAAGCCGCCGTGCGTCGGCGGCGCCGTGAGGCCTTGCGCTTCAAACCACGCGCTCCACGAGAGCCAGCGCTCGGGAAAGGTCGGTTCGAGATGCAGAAGCGGCAGTCCGAGCAGATCGGCGGGCGACACGGGTTCGCTCCTGCCCGCGATCAGCGCGGGGCTGCATACCGGCATCACGCGCTCGGCAAAGAGCTTGACGGCGCTCTTCGTGCCCCATTCGGCTTGCGTATCGCCGAATACGATGACGACATCCGCATGATCGCCCGATGCGCTCGGCAGGCTCTGCGACGTGATGATCTTCACATCGACATCGGGCATCAGCGCCTTGAACTGCGGCAGGCGCGGCATCAGCCAATAGGTGGCGAAGCCGAAGTCCGTCGAGAGCGTAAGCGTGCGTTGCGCGTGACGCGCGCGGATCTCCGATGTCGCCGCGCGAATGAGGTCGAGCCCCTGACGCACCGCATCGAAAAGGCGGGCGCCGTCTTCCGTGAGCGTGACGCCGCGATGCCCGCGCTCGAAAAGCGGCGCGCCCAGCGATTCCTCCAGCTGCACGACGCGCTGGCTCACGGCGGGTTGCGTCGAGCCCAGCTCGCGCGCTGCTGCCGTGAAGCTCGCGAGACGCGCGGCGGATTCGAACATCGATAACGCCTGCATCGGTGGCAGGCGGTCCGGCCGCGGCATAACTCCCCCTTATGAACGCATAACGTTTTGCTGTCTTCACAGCCGCGATTTAAACGGCAATAGTGACGCTGAACGCTTCAATCAAAGATTCTATTCGAGGCACGCATTCATGCTTGAGACGAAACAAAATATCCTCGTGTTGATGGCCGATCAACTCACGCCCTTCGCGCTCTCCGCATACGGCAATCGCGTGACGAAGACGCCGCGCATCGATGCGCTCGCGAAAGAAGGCGTCGTGTTCGAATCCGCGTATTGCGCAAGTCCGCTGTGCGCGCCGTCGCGCTTCTCGCTACTCGCGGGCAAGCTGCCATCGAACATCGGCGCGTACGACAACGCCGCCGAATTTCCCTCCGAAACGCTGACCTTCGCGCACTATCTGCGCGCCGAAGGCTATCGCACGATCCTCTCGGGCAAGATGCATTTCTGCGGCGCGGATCAGTTGCACGGCTTCGAGGAGCGCCTCACGACCGACATCTATCCCGCCGATTTCGGCTGGACGCCCGACTGGCAGAACTCCGATGCGCGCCCGACGTGGTATCACAACATGAGCTCGGTCATCGACGCGGGTCCGTGCGTGCGCACCAATCAACTCGACTTCGACGACGAAGTGACGTTCACCGCGCGTCAGAAGCTCTTCGATATCGCACGAGAGCGCAATGCGGGCCGCGACGCTCGGCCTTTCATGATGGTCGCATCGCTCACGCATCCGCATGATCCGTATGCGATTCCGCGCAAGTACTGGGACATGTACCGCGATGAAGATATCGACATGCCTTCGTATCGCGATTCGCTCGACGCATGCGATCCGCATTCGAAGCGCCTGCGTCACGTGTATGAGGCGGACCGCACGCCTCCGACCGAGCATCAGATTCGTCACGCGCGCCGCGCGTATTACGGCGCGGTGTCCTACGTCGACGATCAGTTCGCATCGATCCTCGAAGCGCTGGAACAGGCCGGCCTGGCCGACGATACGATCGTCGTCGTCACGTCCGATCACGGCGAGATGCTGGGCGAGCGCGGCCTCTGGTACAAGATGACGTTCTTCGAAGGCGGCTGCCGCGTGCCGCTCATCGTGCATGCGCCGAAGCAGTTCCGTGCGCGTCGCGTGGCGGAATCGGTCTCGCATCTCGACGTGCTGCCGACGCTCGTCGAGTTCGCGCGTGGAGAAGCGCCACAATCGTGGCCCGACAGCATCGACGGCCGAAGCCTCGTGCCGCATCTGCGCGCTAGCGGCGGCCATGACGAAGCGATCGGCGAATATCTCGCGGAAGGCGCGGTCGCGCCCATCGTGATGATCCGGCGCGGGCGCTTCAAATTCATTCACTCGAGCGTCGATCCCGATCAGCTCTTCGATGTGAAGGCGGACCCGTTCGAGCGCGAAAATCTCGCGGGCGATGAACGTCACGCCGCGCAAGTGGCCGAATTCCGCGCTGAAATCGCGCGCCGCTGGAACCTCGACGCGTTGCATCAGGACGTGCTGAAAAGCCAGCGGCGGCGCCACTTTCATTTCGCGGCGACGACACGCGGCACGATCCAATCGTGGGACTGGCAGCCTCACGTCGATGCGAGCCAGCGCTATATGCGCAATCACATCGATCTGGACGATCTCGAAGCGATGGCGCGCTTTCCCGCCGTCGAGCACTGAGAACGCGATTCCCTTCACCTTCATCATCCCATCCGACAGGAACGCACCATGAATAAGGGGTTCATCCATGCGCTCTTCGCCGCCGCGCTGGCGTGCGTGGCGTCTCACGCGTTTTCAGCCGAGCCGCAGGCCTGCACGCAGGTGCGCATGGCGGGGCCCGGCTGGACCGACATCGACGCGACCAACGCGATGAGCGGCATCGTGCTCAAGGCGCTGGGCTATCGGCAGAACGTCGCGAACCTGTCGGTGCCGATCACGTATCAGGGCATGAAGAAAGGGCAGATCGACGTCTTCCTCGGCAACTGGATGCCCGCGCAAGCGCCGCTCGTGAAGCCGTTCTTCGAGGAGAAATCGATCGACGTGGTGCGCCCGAATCTCTCCAACGCGAAGTTCACGCTCGCCGTGCCGGACTATGTGGCGGCGGCCGGCGTGCACTCGTTCGCGGACCTCGCGAAGAACGCCGACAAGTTCGATAACCGCATCTACGGCATCGAGCCGGGCGCGCCCGCGAATCAGAACATCAAGCGCATGGTCGACGACAAAGCCTTCGGCCTCGGCGACTGGAAGCTGGTCGAATCGAGCGAAACCGCGATGCTCACGCAAGTGGAGCGCGCGGTGCGCGACAAGAAGTGGATCGTGTTTCTCGGCTGGGAGCCGCATCTCATGAACACGAAGTTCAAGCTCGCCTATCTGGATGGCGGCGACAAATATTTCGGCCCGAACTACGGCGGCGCGACGGTCAATACGGTGGCCCGCAGCGGCTACGAGCAGCAATGCCCGAACGTGAGCCGGCTCTTCAGGCAGATGGCGTTCAACGTCGATCTTGAAAACGGCGTGATCGCCGACGTGCTGGAGAAGAAGACCAATGTCGATGCAGCCGCGACGGATGCGCTTAAGCGTCATCCGGAACTGCTGAAGTCGTGGCTCGACGGCGTGACCACGGCGAGCGGCGGGAACGGCCTGGAAGCCGTTCAGAGCGCGCTCGGGGTGAAGTGAAGGAAAAGAGACGAGAGAAGCGGAGAACTCGATCAGCCGAGCTGCATGCTGGCGCGATCCTGTACGCCCATCAGCACGGCGCGCATGGACGACTGGATCGCGACGAAATGCACCATCAGGCTGTCCGCCTGCTGGAAGTACCACGGCGTGTTGATGGTCATGCAGTCGAGGCCGTGCTCGAGCTTCCAGCCGAGCCGGTCGATCAGCAGGTTCGCGATGATCGTCTGGTCGCCGCCGTTCGCGTAAGTGGTCGATTTATCGGGCGCCGCGCTCACGTGCTCGTAGATCTCTTCGACGAACGCGATGGTCGCGGGCTTGCTGCGGAAACCGAGCACGCCGGCGTTGATGACCCACGGGCCGATGTCGTGCGCCGCGAGAATGTCGCGTCCGACGAGCAGCGGTTCGAGCGGCTCGCGCTGATTGAAGAAGAGGATATCGGCATCGACCCAGATCACCCATTCGTGATGCGGCAGATATTTGCGCAGGAACCACGGCTTGAGCCACGTGCCCGATGTGCCCGGCCCGACTTCGGCGGGCGTCTCGCGATAGACGTAGAGCGTGTAGCCGTGGCGTTCGCAATAGCGGCGCATGTTCCGTTCGGCGATTGCGCCGTACGCGCGCACGTTGGGCGTGTAGTACGTGACGAGCGCGATGGGCTTGCCGGGGTTATAGACGCTGCACGCCTCGTCCGGCGTCGCGCTTTGTGCCGGAAACTGCAGCAGCGGCAGGCCCTTCTGCTGACAGTCGTTGATGTGCCCTGCGAGCGCGTTGCGAAAGCTCGACGGGATGCCGCCGTAGACCGCTTCCTCGGCCACCACGATGGTCCAGAGGTGCGGGTACTTCGTCCAGACCGGTTCGAAGCGCGGACCGCAATGCATCGTGCACGTGATCCCGCCGCGTGCGCCGTGCGGCTCGATGTAGTCGAGCGACGAGAGCATCGCGACCTCGTTTTGCGGCGCGCCGCCGAGCTTGCATTGCCCGATGAAATAAACGATGAGCTGGCGGATTTCCGCCGTGTTGCGCCAGATCTGCACGGCCGTCTGATGCGCTTCGCCATTCCCGGATACGGCCATGAGCGTGTGTTGCCGTCCGTCGGCGATCGGTTCGACGGGATGCATATTCAGCACGATGCAGTCTTCGCCCATGCACACGAGCAGCGCCATATCGGCCATCTGACGCAGGTGATGCAGGACGGCTTCGTACTTGAGCAGCAAACGTTGTGAAGGGCAGGGTATGCCCGCCATCGAGATGGTGGCGTGGTCGTAACCCAGGCGCGCCGCGTAATGCTTGTGGTTGATGAGAACTTCGGGTGCTTCGGCTTGGAGGATGCTCAGGCAGCGGGTCGTCATATCGTTCGGATCGAATTCAGGTCGTGCGGCAATGCGGGTTTTTTACAGATTCGGAAGTATGGGAGCCATACCCTGCCGTGCATATCGGGCATGTCCGAAATCGAAAGAGTTCTATCGACGCCGCACGCCGCAATGCCGTAGTCGCAACTGGGCAGATTTGCGTCGCACCGGGTCGAGCCGCGACATATATGGGGCCTTATTTTTGACAACGTCGACGCAACGCATCTTCATCGCGTCGCATAGCCGCTCAAGGGCACTTCGGCAGCTACCGGCAACGTCAGCCTGGCGCTATGTCCTCACGCCGCGCGCGAGGCAGGGCATCGCTTTTTCCAACGCAATATCGATCAAGACGAGCAAAGGACCAGCATATGAAAAAAGGACATGCCGCGAAGATCGCCGGCCTCGCGTTTGCAGCGGGGACCGCGACCATGCCGATGGCGGCGCATGCACAAAGCAGCGTGACGCTCTACGGCATTCTCGATGCGGGCATCACCTGGGTGAGCAACACCGGCGGCTCGCACGTGGTGAAGTTCGACGACGGCATCTCCTACGGCAACCGCATCGGCTTTCGCGGCACGGAGGATCTGGGCGGCGGATTGCAGGCGGTTTTCGTGCTGGAGTCGGGCTTTCATCTCGGCAATGGCCAGTACGCATTCGGCGGCGCCGAGTTCGGCCGGCAGGCCTATGTGGGCCTCAAGAACCAGTGGGGCACGCTCTCGCTCGGCAATCAGCTCGACATGACCGAGGAGTTCGTCTATCTCTACAACATCTCGGCGTGGGCGAGCGGCTATGCGATTCACCAGGGCGACTTCGACCGCATGAACGGCGACCGCCTGCCGAACTCGATCAAGTTCCTGTCGAACAACTTCGGCGGCTTCACGTTCGGCGGCATGTATTCGTTCGGCAACCAGGCGGGCAACTTCCATCGCAACAGCGCGTGGAGCGTGGGCGCGCACTATGCGGCGAACACCTTCAACGTCGGCGCGGCGTACACGCAACTCAACAATCCCAACGGCATCTATGCGTTCGATCCCTACGCGATGATCGGCGCACGCACGTTCCTCGGCCAGCCCACCGTATCCGTCGATCCGGCGACGGGCGCCGTCACCGATCTCTACAGCGCGAACCCGTTCCCCGTCGATAAGCAAGGCGCGTTTGCCGTGGGCGCGGCGTGGACCATCGGCAACCTGATGCTGTCGGGGAACTTCACGTACACGACCATCAAGGGCCTCGGCCAGACGTCGCACATGCAGGTGTACGAAGGCGGCGCGTCATATAGCTTCATGCCCGACCTGAGTCTCTACGGCGGCTATCAGCACACGCGCTTCGAAGGCAATCACTGGAATCAGGGTTCGCTCGGCCTGCACTATCTGCTCTCGAAGCGCACCGATGTCTATGTCTCCGGCGACTATCTGCGCGCATCCGGTCCGATCGATGCGGTGATCGGCTACAGCTTCACGCCGTCGTCATCGAATACGCAGGCCGATGTGCGTGTCGGCATGCGGCATTCGTTCTAGGGAACAGACCTAAGCCGCGGCGAGCCGCGCGGGCAGGACGGCGCGCAGTGCGCTGCGGTCCTGCCTCGGGCTCGTGCCGAAGCGCGTGCGATACGTGCGCGAGAAATGCGACGGCGATTCGAAGCCGCACGCGACGCAGACGGCAAGTATCGACATGTCGGTCTGCTGAAGCAGTTCGCGCGCGCGCGTGAGGCGCAGGCCGAGATAGAAATGCGTCGGCGTGTCCTTCATCGACGCGCAGAACAGCCGTTCGAGCTGACGCCGCGTCACGCCGATGGATTCGGCAAGCGCATCGGGCGAGAGCGGCTCCTCCATATGCTGCTCCATCAGTTCGATCACCTGGATCAGCTTGCGATTGTGGATGCCGTAGCGCGCCGCGATCTGCAGACGCTGGTGATCCGAGCGCTGCCGGATGCGGCCCAGCACGAACTGCTCGGACACCTGCGCGGCGAGGCTCGCGCCGTGCTCGCGCGCGATCACGTCGAGCATCAGGTCGATCGAGGCCGTGCCGCCCGCGCACGTGATGCGCCGCGTGTCGATTTCGAAGAGCTCCTGACTCGTCTCGATAGCCGGATAGCGTTCGGCGAACGCCGCTGCCGCTTCCCAATGCAGCGTTGCGCGCTTGCCCGCGAGCAGCCCCGCTTCGGCGAGGATGAAGCTGCCGGTGTCGATGCCGCCGAGCGTCGCGCCTGCACGGTCGAGCCGCTTCAGCCAGTCGCCGATCGCGCGCGTGTAGCCCGAGAGCGGCTCGAATCCAGACACGACGAACACGGTGCGCGCGTCGCTCACCTGATCGAACGCGCTTTCGGCGTTGAGCGTGATGCCGTTGCTCGCGGCGACGGGCCCGCCATCGACGCTCAGAATATGCCAGCGATACAGGTCGCCCGCGAAGCGATTCGCGACGCGCAGCGGTTCGATCGCGGACATGAATCCGATCGACGAGAATTCGGGCAGCAGAAGGAAATGGAAATCGTGGGGCGCGGACATCGGATCGATAGCGACGGGTCGATGAGCAAGCCGTCCACGCTAGCAAGCGCAAAAAACGCGCGCAATCCGGCGCGCCCCGTAGGGCGGCCGGATTCGGTGCTACTTCTATGCGGAGTCAGGCGCTCGCGAGCGCGTTCGAGAGCGTCCGCGCGACGGTGGCGAGCTGCGGCTCGACGACGAGATCGGTGTGCCTGCCATCGACCTGCATGACCTGCAGGCCACGCTTCGCTACGCGCTGCCAGACCGGTAGCGGATCGCTGCGCGAGTTGTCGAGCAAGCTCGCGCGCACGTAGACGATCGGACCGCCTTCATAGCGGCGTGGCTTGTAGGTCGACATCGCGACGCGCATCGATTCGCGCACGCGCTGCAGCACGGGCGGCAGGGCGGCCGCATCGGGCGCGGGCTTGTGCGCCTGCTTGCCCATGCGCATGCGCACGCGGTCGGTGATGACCGCCGCCTTGCCGCGCATGTAGCCCAAACGCTGGCTCGCTTCGAGCGAGCGCAATTCGCGCAGCCGTTCCACGACCACCGCGGCCTGATAGCGCGTCCACTGTGACAAGGGCAGGCAGCGCGTGTGAACGTAGGTATCGAGCAGGCAGAGCATTTCGATCTTCTCGCCCGCCGCGACGAGCTGCTGCGCGATCTCGAACGCAATCAGGCCGCCGAACGAATAGCCGACGAGCGCATACGGCCCGCTCGGCTGCACCTCGCGCATACGCAACACGTAGTCGCGCGCCATCGCTTCGACGCTATGCTGCGGGGCTTCGTCGCCGTCGAGGCCGAGCGCCTGCAGGCCGTAGACGGGCCGCTCGTTCTGCACCATGCCCGCGAGCGTCAGGCACTCCATCACCGAACCGGTGATGCTGTGCAGCATGAAGAGCGGCCGGCCGCTGCCCGCGCGCATCTGCACGAGCGTCGAGTCTCCCGCGCGCATGTCCGCGCCGGCGACGAGAACCGCCGCGAGGCGCGCGATGGTGGGCGCGACGATCATCGTCGAAAGCGGCAGCGTGCGGCCGGTCGCGCGCTGCACGTCGGCGAGCATGCGCGCGGCGAGCAGCGAATGGCCGCCCAGTTCGAAGAAGTTGTCGTCGCGGGCGATGGGCGAGAAGCTGAAATGCTGCTCCCAGAGCGCGCACAGATACGCTTCGATCTCTTCGGCCGATTTGCCCGGCGCGGGCAGATCGCGCTTCACGCGCGTGAGCGACGGATGCTCGCGAATCTGATCGAGACATTCCGGATTGGCGAGCGACGAAACGTTGCGCGCGGGCAGCCCGTTGACCGCATCGCGCGCGGCCGCTTCCGACGGCTTGTTGTTGTGCGTGACGGGCAGGCCGTCGACTTGCGCGATCACGTCGGGCACGAGCGCGGCGGAGCCCTGGCGCGTGAGGTCGCGGCGCACGCGCGCGGCGAGCGCAGCGTTCAGTTGCTCACCGGGCCGCAGCACGAGCAGGAGCACGATACGCTGGCCTGCATCGCCCGCATTGGCGCCGGTCTGGGCCACGACCATCGCATGACGGATTTCGTGAATCTCGCTCAGGATGCGGTAGATCTCGCCCGGGCT
Organism: Caballeronia sp. INML1; assembly: GCF_023631085.1. Lineage (NCBI taxonomy): Bacteria > Pseudomonadati > Pseudomonadota > Betaproteobacteria > Burkholderiales > Burkholderiaceae > Caballeronia > Caballeronia sp. INML1. The sequence goes on from NZ_JALQDT010000045.1 coordinate 10,242, forward strand.
CACGTTGATGCCGCGCACGTTGAGCACGCCGTCGCTGCGCCCGTGCAGGCGCGCGGAGCCCTCCGGCGAGAACTCGATGACGTCGCCGTGCGTCCACACGCCTTCGTTGGCCGCGAAATAGGCCTTGTGAAAGCGCGAGCCGTCGTCGTCGCCGAAGAAACCGAGCGGCCTCGACGGGAAGGGATTCGTGCAGACGAGCTCGCCCGGCATGATCGTGCTCGCGCCCTGATCGAACGCCTGCACGTCGAGGCCGAGACTCTTGCACTGCGCTTCGCCCGCATAGACGGGCAGATTCGGATTGCCGAGCACGAAGCAGCCGATGATGTCCGTGCCGCCCGAAATCGATTGCAATTGCAACTGCTTCACGTGCTCGTAGACCCACTGGAACTGCGAGTCGTAGAGCACGGCGCCGGTCGACATCATCGCGCGCAGTGCGGAGAGATCGAACTGCGCGGCGGGCTCGATGCCCGCGTCCTCGCTCATCTTCAGATAGGCGGGACTCGTGCCGAAGACGGTCGCGCGTTCGCGGGCGACGAGGCGCCAGAGCGTGTCGACGGCGGCCACGGGACCGTCGTAGGTGATGATCTCGACGCCCGACGCGAGCACCGACATCTGCCAGTTCCACATCATCCACGAGCAGCTCGTGTGGAAGAAAAGCTTGTCGCCGGGACCGAAGTCGCTGTGCAGGCGATGCTCCTTCACGTGTTCGAGCAGCGTGCCGCCCGCGCCGTGCACGATGCATTTCGGCTTGCCCGTCGTGCCCGACGAAAACATGATGAAGAGCGGATGATTGAACGGAAAGCGCTTCCATGCGAAGCGCATCGCGTCGCCTTGCGCGATCAGCGAGCGCAGTTCGTGCTGGCGCTGCGTCACCGTGCTTGGCAGCTCCATGTCTTCGAGGCAGACGATGTCGGTCAGCGACGGGAGTTGCGCGGCGACTGCCGCAACGTGTCCCGAGAGCGAGCCGCCGGTGTCGAAGGGGCGCTGCATCGTGTGCGCGAACATCATCGTCGGTGCGAGCGGCGCGAAGCGATCGAGAATCGCCTGCACGCCGTTTTCCGGCGCGGCCGTCGAGAGCGTTGCGCCGAGCGCGGTGACGGCGAGCGCCGCGGTGATCGCCTCGCAGTCGTTGCGCATGATCGCGACCACGCGGTCGCCTTGCGTCAGGCCGAGTTCGGAGAGCGCCTGCGCGAGGCGCACGACGCGCTCGCGCAACTCGCCGCGCGTATAGGTGACGCGGCTGCCATCGGCGAAGCACGAGGTGATGGCGGGGGCGTCATCGGGCGCAATGCGTTTGCCGAGCAGATTCTCGGCGTAATTCAATTCGATATTGGGGAAAAACCGTGCGGTTTCGCATTGATCGCCGATGCAAACCGGCTCATCGGATCCCGACCATTCGAGTCCATGCGCCGATTCGAGAAAGCATTTCCAGAATTGGCGATATTCACGGGCTGAATAGACGTGTAATGCCGAATAGTCGGTGAATCGCTCGCCGGTCGCTTTCTGGAAGGCCTCGGTAAAGGCCGTCATGCGCGATGCGGAAATCTGGTCGGCGGAAGGCGAGAACAGCGGTTCGCGCGCGTACAGCCGCGCACTCTCTCGGATGGCGTCTTGACGGTCCATTATCCAGGCCTTTGATTGGAAGCGTGCAGTAAACAACATGTGCCCGGCGGCATCGCGGGAAACCTCTCCATTTCCTTTGGCCGAGCCATTGCGAGCCGAGCATAACCCTTTGCCCGCACATTACCCGGTTAGAAATCCTTGCTATGTGCGACCAACCACAGACGCTGTGGCGTTTCGGCAAAGATTGACCTTGCGCAAGCGCGCCGGACATGTATTCGAATGATTAAGTGCGGCAATAAATACGCATCCGTACCGAACTCATCAGTTCAATGCGCGTTAACGCTGAGACGCGCGTCCGGCGGACGTGCATCCGCAAGAGAACGTTGCGGCGAGGTCGCAAGCGGTCAAGTCACGGTCGCACGCGGGCGTTCGGGCGCTTTTATGCGGCGGTACTTTTGATGCACGCCGGCACTCGAACCGGCGCATCGATTCAACCCTCCACGGAAGGCTCGTTATGACACAACGCCTGATTTCCACTCTGCTATTCGCCGGCGCATGCGCCGCGTTCGTCGCGCCGGGCGCGCACGCGGAGGACGCGAGTTGCCGCACGGTGCGCTTCGTCGATATTGGCTGGACCGACATCACGTCGACGACGGCGCTTGCCTCGGTCGTCTTCGAAGGGCTCGGCTATGCGCCGCGGACCACGGTCGCCTCGGTGCCGATTTCGCTCGCGGGCCTGAAGAGCAAGCAGATCGACGTGTCGCTTGGTTACTGGTGGCCAGTGCAGCAAAAGGCGGTCGAGCCGTTCCTCGAAGCGAAGAGCATCGAGAAGCTCGAGCCGCCGAATCTGTCGGGCGCGAAGGCGACGCTCGCGGTGCCGAGCTACGCGTATGACGCGGGCATCAAGACGTTTGCGGATATCGCGAAGCATCGCGATGAGCTGGGCGGCACGATCTACGGCATCGAGCCTGGCAGCAGCGCGAACGCCAAGATCCAGAAGATGATCGACACGAACCAGTTCGGACTTGGCGGATTCAAGCTCGTGCAGTCGAGCGAGGCGGGAATGCTGGTGACGGTCGAGCGCGCGATCCGCGAGAAGAAGCCTGTTGTGTTTCTTGGCTGGGAGCCGCATCCGATGAACATTCAGATGAAGATCAACTATCTCGCTGGTGGGGATGAGGTGTTCGGGCCGAACTATGGCGAGGCGCGGGTCTATACGCTGACTAACACGGACTTTTTGACGCGGTGTCCTAATGCGGGGAAGTTTGTTTCCAATTTGCGGTTTACTACCGATCTCGAGAATCGGTTGATGCAGCCTGTGATGAACAAGGAACGGCCTTCCGATGCGGCCAAGGCTTATCTCAAGCAGAATCCGCAGGTGTTGGATGCGTGGCTTGCAGGCGTCAAGACTGTGGATGGGAAGGAGGGGCTGCCGGCGGTTCGGCAGTATTTGGGGCTTTGATTTTTTTGTTTTTCGGCGGATCCCGCTTTGTTATTGGTTTATTAGCGTTGCCCCTATGCGGGGCGGCAGTCACTTTCTATGCTGCTGCAAAGAAAGTAACCAAAGAAAGCAGCTTGTTAGGCCCGCGGTCACACGCAGTTTGACCATGCTTGCCAGCCGATCGTGGGCTGCCTAAGTGTCGCCCTCATAGGCCCAACCGCGCTTGGATCGCGCACGGTCTGACTAGCTAGTTGTTCAAACGCGCTGGTTCAGCACGAAACAGCGCCGGCACAGCGCTACGCGCTGCCGCTGGGTTTGCAAGGGACAACCTCGGTCGGCACTTACAGTGAGATGGAGGCGTTAGTAAAGAAAGTTCGGGCAAACCCGATTGACCCAACGGCCGCGAAGCGGGCCGGAGCCATTTGGTGCTGAACCGCTCCGCTGTGCGACGCGCGGTGACAGACCGTGTGCGATCCAAGCCCGGTTAGTCTTGTGAGGGCGACACTTAGGCAGCCCACGGTCACCTGGCACGCGTGGCCAAACTGCGTGTGACCGCGGGCGTGTGGAGCTGCTTTCTTTGGTTACTTTCTTTGCAGCAGCAAAGAAAGTGACTGCCGCCCCGCACAGGGGCAGTGCTAATAAACCAAAACCAAAACGGGATCCCAAGAAGGCGCAAGCAACCAGGAAAAAGAAGGAACCCTAACCAACCCGAGGAAGCAAAAACCCATGAACTACGAAGTGATAGTAACGTGCGCAGTGACGGGCGCCGGCGACACCACCGGCAAGCACCCTGCAGTCCCCGTAACGCCGAAGCAAATAGCCGAAGCAGCAATAGAAGCGGCCCGCGCCGGCGCCACAGTCGCCCACTGCCACGTCCGCGATCCGAAGACTGGAAGAGGCAGCCGCGACCCGGCGCTATACCGGGAAGTGGTAGACCGCATCCGCTCCTCCGACACCGACGTCATCATCAATCTGACCGCAGGCATGGGCGGCGATCTCGAGATCGGCCCGGGCGAGGAGCCGATGCGCTTCGGCAAAGGCACGGATCTCGTCGGTGGCCTCACGCGCCTCGCCCACGTCGAAGAACTGCTGCCCGAAATCTGCACGCTGGATTGCGGCACGCTCAACTTCGGCGACGGCGACTACATCTACGTATCGACACCCGCGCAGCTACGGGCCGGCGCCAAGCGCATCCAGGAACTCGGCGTGAAGCCCGAACTGGAAATCTTCGACACGGGTCACCTGTGGTTCGCCAACCAGCTGCTCAAAGAAGGCCTGCTCGACGACCCGCCGCTCTTTCAACTGTGCATGGGCATTCCGTGGGGCGCGCCGCCCGACACCGGCACGATGAAAGCCATGGTCGACAACCTGCCGCCCGGCGCGCACTGGGCAGGCTTCGGCATCGGCCGCATGCAGATGCCGATGGTCGCGCAGGCGATGCTGCTCGGCGGCCACGTGCGCGTCGGTCTCGAAGACAACCTGTGGCTCGATCGCGGCGTGCACGCGACCAACGGCTCGCTCGTGCAGCGCGCGGTCGAAATCATCGAGCGTCTGGGCGCACGCGCGCTCACACCCGCCGAAGGACGCAGAAAGCTCGGACTTCCCCCGCGCGGCGAACGTCCGCTGGAAAAGCGCATCGCCGAACAATTCGCCTGACAAGACAAGGACACATCGACATGCAAGTGAAGCAATTCGCCGCGCTCGGCGCGGGTGTGATCGGCAGCGGCTGGGTGGCGCGCGCGCTCGGAGCAGGCCTCGACGTCACCGCGTGGGACCCGGCGCCCGGCGCCGAGGCGCAGCTTCGCGCGAACGTCGCGAACGCGTGGCCGGCGCTCGAACGCGCTGGACTGGCCAAGGGCGCATCGCAGGAGCGGCTGCGTGTCGTATCGACGGTCGAGGAATGCGTCGCCGACGCGGACTTCATCCAGGAAAGCGCGCCCGAGCGCGAGGAACTGAAGCTCGCGCTGCACGAGCGCGTGAGCCGCGCGGCGAAGCCCGATGCGATCATCGCGTCGTCGACGTCCGGGCTCCTGCCGAGCGATTTCTATGCGCGCGCCGTCAATCCCGGGCGCTGCGTCGTCGGACATCCGTTCAATCCGGTGTATCTGCTGCCGCTCGTCGAAGTGCTCGGCGGCGAAGCGACGTCGGGCGAGGCGATCGATGCGGCAATGAGCTTCTACGCATCCATCGGCATGCGGCCCTTGCGCGTGCGCAAGGAGGTGCCGGGCTTCATCGCGGACCGCCTGCTCGAAGCGCTCTGGCGCGAGGCGCTGCATCTCGTGAACGACGGCGTCGCGACGACCGGCGAAATCGACGATGCCATCCGCTACGGCGCGGGCATCCGCTGGTCGTTCATGGGCACGTTCCTTACGTACACGCTGGCGGGCGGCGAGGCGGGCATGCGACACTTCATGCAGCAGTTCGGCCCTGCGCTCGAATTGCCGTGGACGAAGCTCGTCGCGCCGAAGCTGACCGACGAGCTCATCGACCGCGTGGTCGAGGGCACGTCGCGGCAGACGAGCGGGCGCGGCATCAAGGAACTGGAGCGTTATCGCGACGACTGCATCGCGAGCGTAATCGAGGCGATCGCACAGGCGAAAGCACGCCACGGCATCGAAGACTAGAGGAACGACGACGATGATCTATCGCGATACGGTCAAACCCGAATGGGTCGACTACAACGGCCATCTGCGCGATGCGTTCTACATGCTGATCTACAGCCTCGCGACCGATGCGTTCATGGACCGCATCGGTCTCGACGACGCGGGCCGCCGCGCGAGGCAGCGCACGCTCTACACGCTCGAAGCGCACATCAGCTATCTGCGCGAAATCAAGGAAGGAGCGGCGGTGCGGGTCGTTGCACACGTGATTGCGCACGACAAAAAGCGCATCCATCTATACATGGAGATGTTCGAGGGCGATGCCGCCGAGCCGGTGTCGGCGTGCGAGCAGATGATGCTGCACATCGATTCGAGCGGCGCGCCGAAGTCCGCATCGTTCGATGAAGACATCGCCGCGCGCATCGCCGCCGAGCCGGCCATCGCGCTCACGGATGCACCTTACGCCGGACGCGTGATCGGTTTGCCCGCGCGCGCTTCCTCGACGGCGCCGGCCTGAGCGCGCCACGTTCTCAGCAACAGCGCGTTGGTCACCACGCTCACGCTGGAGAACGCCATCGCCGCGCCCGCGAACATCGGATCGAGCAAGCCGAATGCCGCGAGCGGAATGCCGATCAGGTTGTAGACGAACGCCCAGAAGAGGTTCTGCCGGATCTTGCGGTACGTGCGCCGCGAGATGTCGATTGCATCAGCGACGAGCGCCGGATCGCCGCGCATCAGCGTGAGGCCGGCCGCTTCGATCGCCACATCGGTACCGCTCGCCATCGCGATGCCGATGTCGGCGGCGGCGAGCGCGGGCGCGTCGTTGATGCCGTCGCCGGCCATCGCCACGATGCCGCCCGCCGACGCCTTCAGTTGCGCGACGACGCGCGCCTTGTCGTCGGGAAGCGTCTGTGCGAACACGAGATCCGATGGAATGCCCAACGCACGCGCGACGCTTCGCGCGCTGCCTTCGTTGTCGCCGGTGACGAGCGCGCTTTTCACGCCCATGCTCGCCAGGCGTTCGACGGCGGCACGCGCGGTCGGCTTCATCGTGTCGCCGAATGCCAGCAATGCAAGCACGGCGCCATCGAGATCGATGAGCCAGGAAATCGTGTTGCCCTGCGCCTCCAGTTCGCGCGCCCGCGCTTCGAGCGATGCCGGCACGCCCGCGCCCAGTTCCGCGACCCAGCGCGCGCTGCCGATCGCGACGCGCCGCGCCCCGACCTTCGCCTCCACGCCGCGCCCGGCCACCGCGCGCGCCGCACTCGCCTCGAAACGCGGCGCGTCGTTCGCGGCGGCCACGACGGCCTTCGCCAGTGGATGCTCGCTCATGCGCTGCACGGCGGCGGCGAGCCCGAGCGCTTCGGCCCGGTCCTGCCCGGGCGCGGCATCGAACGCGACGAGGCTCGGCCGGCCGACGGTCAGCGTGCCCGTCTTGTCGAACGCGACGATCCGGATCGCATGCGCCTGCTCGAGCGCCTGCGCGTCCTTGATGAGAATGCCCTGGCGCGCCGCGACGCCGGTGCCGGCCATGATCGCGGTTGGCGTCGCCAGGCCGAGCGCGCACGGGCAGGCGATCACGAGCACCGCGACCGCGTCGAGCAGCGCCGTTTCGGCGCCTGCGCCGTGCAGCAGCCAGCCGGCGAGCGTGACGAGCGCGATCGCCAGAATCGCCGGCACGAACACCGCCGATACGCGATCGACGAGCCGCTGAATCGGCGCCTTCTCCGCCTGCGCCGATTCGACGAGCCGGATGATGCGCGCGAGCGTCGTTTCCGCGCCGATCGCCGTGGTTTCGATCGCAATGACCCCTTCGCCGTTGATCGAGCCGCCGGTCGCACGGGCGCCCGGTTCCTTCGCGACGGGCAGGCTTTCGCCCGTGATCAGCGATTCGTCGATATGCGTGCGGCCCTCGCGCACGATGCCGTCGACCGGCACGCGCTCGCCCGGCCGCACGATGGCGATATCGCCGACGCGCACATCGGCGAGCGCGACGTCCCGTTCGCGCGCCGGATCGTCGCGGTCGCGCACGCGTGCCTTGTCCGGACGCAGCGCATTGAGCGCGCGGATCGCGTCGGTGGTCTGGCGCTTCGCGCGCGCTTCCAGCCACTTGCCGAAGCGCACCAGCGTGATGACGACCGCCGACGCCTCGAAGAACAGATGCTCCGTCATGCCGCCGTGCGCGAACATCTGATAGACGGACAAGCCCCAGGCCGCCGACGTCCCGAGCGCGACGAGCAGGTCCATGTTGCCCGCGAACGCCCGCACCGCGCGATAGCCGCCGACGTAGAAACGCGCGCCGAAGCCGAACTGCACGACGCTCGCGAGCACGAGTTGCAGCCACGGATTCAGCGCGAGCCCGAACATCGGCGCGAGGAGCGGCACGGTGAGCACGGCGGCGGCGAACACCGCGGCGAACTCGCGATCGAATGCGGCCGGCGCGGCGGCGGGCGCGGCTTCGGGCAGAATCGGCGCGGCTTCATAGCCGGCCTTCGCGATGGCGGCGACGAGCTGATCGTCCGTCACGGCGCCGTTCGCGTGCACGGTCGCCTTCTCGGTCGCGAGATTGACCGCGACGCTTTCGACGCCAGGCACGCGCTTGAGCACTTTCTCGACGCGCGCCACGCACGAGGCGCACGTCATGCCGCTCACGGCGAGTTGCGCGGTTCTCGGATTCTCGGATGATGCTGTGGACATAGTGAAACGCTCCGGTCTGGCTGGGATCGCGCAGATCCCTCACGACACGAGTATCGACCTTCCAATGATTGGAAGGTCAAGGACGCAATGGACGGCGTCGTGCGATCGTGCAATACATCGAAAATCATCGTATTCGAAGGACGAAACGCGCGACATTCAGTGCTTTTGACCGGCATCTGGTGCATTCTTCGACCTGCCGGAGCGCTTTTATACGCTTCATCTTGCCTATCGTCAGCGGTTAAGTTAAAACCCGAATTTCGAGATAATGCTCGTGGCGCGCCGCGCGGGGATTCGGGGCGGCATCGAGCCGCTTGCGAGCGTGCCGTGAATCGATCCCGAACCGGATCGCGCGAAGACCCAAATCGAAAGAAGAACCGGATTTACATTCGAATGAAGAACAACCGACGCTGGACGTTTCCGCTCAACACCGCAACCTGGATGAGCGTGAGTCTCGCCGGCATGGCGCTCCTGGCGGGCTGTGCGACAAAGCAGCCCGAGGTGAAGCCGACCAGCACGGGCTGGGTGAAAAATCAGGTCGCCGACGCCTATACGTTCGGATTTCCGCTCGTCGCCTCAGACATCGCCCGCGAGCGTGCCAGCGGCCGCACCGGGCAGCCCGGGCAGACGCCGCTCAACACGTTCCGTCACGCGATCGCGCTGCCGCCCGCAGGCGCGGCGGGCTGGCCGAGCGTCGATACGCTCGAATCGACCGCCTGGCTCGATGTCTTTGCCGATCCGGTGATCGTCTCGTTGCCCGCCGCGCCGCACGGCCGCTATCTCGACGCCCGCGCGTTCGACGCGTGGACCAACGCGCTCTATTCCAGCGCCGACACGACGCCGTATCCCAAGATGCAACTGATCGCGTTCGTGCCCGCGGGCTGGACCGGCACGCTGCCCGCCGTTGCGACGCGCGTCGAGACGCGCACGCGTTACGTGTGGCTTTCGGTGCGCGTGCGCGTGAACGGCCCGCGCGATGTGCGCGAGGCGCGCAAGCTGCAGACGTCGATGCGCATCGACACGCTGACGCCCGCGAAGGGCTCGGCCGCCGATCCGACGCCGGCGGTGGCCGGCGCGTGGCCCGCGAACGGCGCGCGCCAGCCCGCGGTGCCGCCGCTGCCCTCCGCACTGGCAACGGTAGCACCCGGCGCGCAGGCCGAAGCGCTCGACGCGAACGCGTTCTTCGCGCGCCTTGCCCGCTCGCTCGACGACAATCCCGCCGCCACCGACGATGCCCACGCGATGAGCCAGCTCGCCGAACTCGGCGTGAAGCCCGGCGAGCCGGTGCAGTTCAGGAAGACCGATGCGCCGCTCCTCGATTCCGGCCTCGCCGATGCGCGCGAGCGGCTCGCGACGGTGCCGCCGAACGCGATCACGAAGAACGGCTGGACCTGGTTCGGCGATGGCGTGGGCATCTACGGCACGGACTACACGCTGCGCGCCTATCTCGCACGCCGCCAGACTGCGACGAGCACGAAGGAAGGCGAAGTGAAGCCGGTGACGCGCGTGGACAGCGAAGGCCACGCGCTCGACGGCACGAAAGCGTACACGCTGCACTTCGCGCCCGATCAGTTGCCGCCGGTGCGCGGCTTCTGGACGATCACCGCGTATACGAAGGACGGCGCGCTCGCGAACGAGACGCTGCCGCGCCTGTCGCTCTCCGACCGCGACCGGCTCAAGAAGAATCGCGATGGTTCCGTCGACGTGATCGTGTCGGCGAAGTCGCCGGGACGCGCGCGCGACGCGAACTGGCTGCCCGCGCCCGAAGGCGAATTCCAGCTCGCGATGCGTCTCTATGCGCCCAAGGCGCAAGCGAGCGACGGCACATGGGCGCCGCCGCCCGTTCACCGGCAGTGAGTCAGACTCGCGAAAGCAATCAGACTGAAACATGAAGGCCGCGATTTTTTCGCGGCCTTCATGTTTTTGATACGCGGTTTGGGCAACGTTTGCGAGCCGCCTCGTCGTATACTCGAACATCATCTTTCCGGGACGGCGAAGCTCGGGCGGCGCTCATACGGGCGGCCTGTCGCCGCGCATCGAATGTCAAGCATCACCAGGTCTTCTCTTGCCTCCGCCGGTCAAACCCTGCGCGGAGTCGTTCATGCGCGGCGCACGCGGCGCATCTTCATCGGCTTGCTGATTGCGTTACTCGTCATCGGCGCGCTCGGGTTTTTCGTCGCGCCGCCGGTCATCCGGCATATCGCCGAGCAGCAGCTCGCGCAGCAGCTCGATCGCCCGGTCAGCATCAGGCGCATCTCGCTCAATCCCTACACGCTCGATTTCGAAGCCGATGGCGTGCATATCGGCGAATCGCCCGCGAATCTCGCGAAGACGCCGGGCGCCCCGGCCGATTTCGTCGATGTGTCGCGGCTCGTCGTGCGCACCTCGTGGTCGTCGGTGTTCAGGCTCGCGCCGGTCGTCAATGAACTGAAAATCGATTCGCCGCGCATCAACGTCGTGCGCTTCGACGGCGAGCATTTCAACTTCTCCGATCTGATCGCGAAGTTCTCGAAGCCCTCGCCGACGCCCTCGGACAAGCCCGCGCGCTTCTCGGTGTCGAACATCCGGCTCGAAAATGGCCAGATCACATTCGATGACAGGCTGCTGAAGGCGAAGCACGTGATAGACCGCTTCGCGCTCGGCATCCCGTTCATCGCGACGCTGCCGTCGGCCACGGACATTTTCGTGACGCCGCTGTTGCAGGCGCGTATCGACGGCTCGCCGCTCGTCGTGAAAGGGCGCACCAAGCCGTTCGCGCAGTCGCGCGAATCCGAGATCGCGCTCACGCTCGATGGCCTCGACGTGCCGCAGATGGCGTCATACGCGCCGGCCTCGGTGCCGGTCGCAGTGAAGAGCGGCAAGCTGTCGACGGATCTCAACGTGAACTTCGCGATCTCGGGCGACACGCCGACGATCCGCATTGCAGGCACCGCCGATCTCGCCGATCTCGCCGTCATCGACAAGGCGAACGCGCCGCTCGTCGCGGCCCGCGCGCTGCACGTGAAGATCGCGAACGCAGAGCCGCTGCGCGACATCTATCACTTCGACGAAGTGACGCTGTCGAACCCCGATGTGCATCTCGCGCGCGATCCGGCGGGACAGTTGAATGTGCAGAAACTGGCCGGTCCCGCGCCGGCGAAAGACGCGAAGGAAGCGCAAAAGGCCGCGCCTCCGCTCGATCTGACGATCCGTCATCTCGCGATCGACGGCGGCAGGATCGCCCTCGATGACCAGTTGCTCAAGACACGCGCGCAGGGTGCGCTCACCGGCCTCGCCGTCACGCTCGACGGTTTCTCGACGCTCGCGAAGACCCCCGCGAAATACACGCTCAAGACCGCATTCGACAAGGGCGGCGCGCTCGATGCCTCGGGCAACGTGACGCTCGCCGCGAAGACGGCGGACGTGAAGCTGGCGCTGAACGCGTTGGCGCTGCCGCCGCTGCAGCCGTATCTCGCGAACCTGATGGCCGCGCGGGTGACGAGCGGCACGCTCGGCGCGAACCTGCCGGTGTCGGTCGACTGGAGCAAGCCGGATGGCGGCGTGCAGGTCGGCGCGGGCAATGTGAAACTCGATGCGCTCGCGCTCGTGCCCAATGCGGGCGGCGGCGCGCCGATCAAGCTGGCGTCGGCGGTGGCGAAGATCGGCAAGGTCGATGTATCCGCGCGCAACGCATCGCTCGACAGCGTCCAACTGAGCGGTCTCGCGCTCGACGCGACGCGCCGCAAGGACGGCAGCATCGATCTCGCCGCGCTCGCGGGGCCGCACGAGGCCGCGCCCGAGCAGACCGCGACGCGCAAGATCCAGAAGGCGCAGGCGGCCGGCCCGGCGTGGCGCTATCAGATCGGCGAGATCACGCTCGCCGATGCATCGGCGAATATCACCGACGAATCCACGGCGCGGCCGGTCAAGCTGCGCGTCGCGCCGCTCGCGGTGAACGTGAAGCAGTTCAGCGACGATCTGACCAAACCGCTCGCCGTCGATGGCAAGCTCACGTTGAACGGCCGTGGCGCGCTCGCGATCGGCGGCAATGTCACGGTCACGCCGCTCAAGCTCGCGCTGCACGTGAAGGGCGATCAGGTCGATGCCTCCGCGTTCGAGCCGTATTTCGGCGACAGGCTGAACATCGAAGTGACGAGCGCCTATCTGAACGCGAACGGCGATGTCGCGATGTCGGGCAGCGGCAAGACGCTCGCGGCGTCGTATAAGGGCGATGTTTCGTTGTCGGATGTGCGCATGCTCGACAAGGCGACGTCCGACCGCTTCGCGGGCTGGAAGCTGCTCGGCCTGACCAACGCGAAGGTGAACTACAGCGAGCGCGGCACCGATATCGACGCGGCGCGCGTGACCTTCGCGAAGTTCTACGGCCGCGTGCTGCTCGACGCGCAGGGCAGGCTGAACCTGAAGAGCGTGGTGGCGGGTGAGGGCGGGCCGCAATCGGTGACGCGCGGCGGAGCGAAGGAGGAAGGCGCGTCTGCGCCGGCGGCGGCGAGCGCGCCCGCGACTGTGCCGGTGAAAACCGCGTCGGATTCCGGGCCGCCGGTCAACATGCACTTCGGCCAGCTGGTGCTGCAGGACGGCCGCGTGACCTATACCGACAACTTCATCAAGCCGAACTACACGGCGAATCTCGTTGCGATCAACGGCACGATCGGCGCATTCGGCACGCGTTCGACGACGCCCGCGCCCGTCGATGTATCGGCGAAGCTGGCGGCGAACGGGCCGGTATCGATCAAGGGGCAAATCAACCCGCTGATCGAGAAGCCGGCGCTCGATCTGACGGCGAGCGCGCACGGCGTCGAGCTGACGAACCTCACGCCGTATTCGTCCAAGTACGCGGGCTATCCGATCACGAAGGGCAAGCTCAACGTCGATCTGCACTACATGCTGGCCGACAACAAGCTCACGGCGAACAATCATCTCTTCATCGATCAGCTGACGTTCGGCGATCACATCGACAATCCGACGGCGACGAAGCTGCCGGTGAGGCTCGCGGTGTCGCTCTTGAAGAATTCGCGCGGCGAGATCGACGTCAACATTCCGATTTCCGGGTCGCTCGACAATCCGGAGTTTTCGATCGGCGGGCTCGTGTGGCAGGCGATCGTGAATCTCGTGCAGAAGGCGGTGACCGCGCCGTTCACGCTGCTCGCGCACGCGTTCGGCGGCGGCAGCGGCGAGGATCTCAACTACATCGAATTCGATGCGGGTTCGGCCGCGTTGAACGATGCCGCGCAGAAGAAGCTGGATACGATTGCCAAGGCGCTGGTGGACAAGCCGTCGGTGCGAATGGACGTGACGGGCCGTGTCGATCCGAATACGGACGAGCCGGCGTTGCGGGCCGCGTGGCTCGACGGCCAGGTCAAGCGCGCGAAGGTGCGCGACATGTCCGACAACGGCGAGACCGTGGACTGGAACGCGATCAAGATATCGGATGCCGACTACGACAAGTATCTGGCGAAGGTGTACAAGTCGGCGGAGTTCAAGAAGCCGACCAACTTCATCGGCATGACGAAGACGGTGTCCGATGCGGACATGAAAGCGGCCTTGACGAAGAATGCGCCGGTGGATGACGGGTCGCTGCGCGATCTGGCGCAGCGTCGCGCGCAGGCGGTGCAGGAGTACTTCGACGGGAAGATCGACAGCAAGCGGATTTTTGTCGTCGCGCCGAAGATGTCCGCGGACGATATCAAGGACAAGGGGGCGGGTTCGCGCGTGGAACTCGGTTTGAAGTGAGTCGCGTTAGCCGTCTGGACGATCTGCATGAACAAGGGAATGCAAACTAGCATGGGCGATACCGAAAATCCGAAGGAAAACGGGAATCTGCCGATGGGAACACCTTATGAAAAGGACGTGGTGGCGTGGGCCTATGAACAGGCCGCGCTGCTGCGTGCAGGGAAGCTTGCGTCCATCGATATCGAGCATATCGCTGAGGAAATCGAGGACGTCGGTAAGAGTGAACAAAGGGAATTCGCGAGCAGGATGGCGATCTTGCTGGCGCATTTGCTGAAGTGGCAGTTTCAGCCGGAGCGGCGAACCAATAGCTGGACGAACACCATCCTGACTCAGCGCGCCGCAATCGAGCGACGGCTCAGGAAAACGCCGAGTCTGAAGCCGATGCTCACCGAAGAGGACCGGATCGCCGATATGTGGGGCGATGCGCGCGAACAGGCGGCGAATGAAGCGCGTATCGGTTTCGCAGATTTCCCGGAAAGCTGTCCGTGGACGATGTCCTCGGTACTGGAGCAGGGGTTTTTGCCCGAGTAACACGCCACGCGAGCCACGCGAGCCGCGCGAGGCTCGCGCTACCTTCAATGCGCCCCCGAAGCCGCCCCGCCCCCGCCTCCCTTCGCCACCTTCGTAATCCAGATTAGCGGAATGATCAAAATGAAGATCACCGCCGAGATCAGAAAGATATCGTTGAGCCCCATCATCGCGGCTTGCGTGTTGACGGTGAAATTGAACATCCCGCGTGCTTGCGCTTCGCTGACATCGAGTGTCGATTGCGATAGCCCGAGCGACTGCAGAAACGCCGGGTTGTAGACATTCGCCTGCTCGGTGAGCCGCTCGTGATGCAGCGCGATGCGGTTATCCCACGCGTTGCCCGCGAGCGAGGTGCCCACCGCGCCGCAAAACACCCGCGCGAAATTCGACAGCCCCGCCGCCGCCGGAATCTTCGACGGCGGCAATCCCGAGAGCACGATCGCTGTGAGCGGCACGAAGAACATCGCCATGGGGATGCCTTGCAGGAGCGTCGGCAGCACGAGATGCCACGTGTCGATCTCGATCACGTACTTCGAGCGCAGCCAGAACACGAACGCGAAACCGATGAACGCCATCGTCGCGATGATGCGCGCGTCGCTGCGCGGCAAGACCTTGCCCATCACCGGCGCGAGGATCACGGCGAAGATGCCGAGCGGCGCGGTGACGAGCCCCGCATCGACGGATCGATAGTTCAGATACTGCTGCATCCATTGCGGCAGCAGCACGAGATTGCCGAAGAACACGCCGTACGCGACCGAAATCGCCACCGTCCCGCCGAAGAAGTTGCGCCCCGCGAAAAGACGCAGATCGACGACCGGATTCGGGTCGGTCAACTCCCACACGACGAAGAACGCAAACGCGATGGCCGCGACGATCGCGAGCACCACGATCAGCGGCGACGAGAACCAGTCGAGGTCGCGGCCCTTGTCGAGCATGATCTGCAGCGACGCCACCCACGAAACGAGCAGCAGCAGACCGATGACGTCGATCGGCGCTTTGCGCGTCGGCGATTCGCGATCGCGGTAGATGAGCCACGTGACGCCCGCCGCGAAGATGCCCACCGGAATGTTGATGTAGAAGATCCACGACCACGAATAGCTGTCGGTGATCCAGCCGCCGAGCGCGGGACCGGCGATCGGCCCGACGGTCGCGGTCATCGCCCAGAGCGAAAGCGCCATCGACGATTTCTCTTTCGGATACGAGCCGAGCAGGATCGCCTGCGACAGCGGAATCAGCGGCCCGGCGACCGCGCCCTGCAACACGCGCGCGAACAGCAGCACCGGCAGATTCGGCGCGAGGCCGCACAGCCACGACGACAGCACGAACATCAGGATTGCGCCGACGAAAAGGTGCACTTGCCCGAGCCGCTGTGTGAGCCAGCCGGTCAGCGGAATGGAGACGGCGTTCGATGCCGCGAACACGGTGATGACCCACGTGCCCTCGTTGACGGACACGCCGAGATTGCCGGAGATCGTCGGAATCGCGACATTGGCGATCGACGAATCCAGCACGTTCATGAAGGTCGCGAGCGCCACCGCGAAGGTGGCGAGGACGAGCTGGCCGCCTGCGAGCGGCGCAGGCGGCGCAGGTGGCGATGCGGCGGCGGAACGGGGCGTCGTCGGCGTGCTCATGCGGCTCCAATGCTCGGGGCCGCGATGGTCGCGCCGCGGCCGAGAAGGTCAAGCCGCCAGTGTGCCTGCGCTCAAAAAAAGCTGCTGAAGCCGCCGCCGTGTCACTTCGCTGAAATATCGATATTGCCGAGATACTTCTTCGCGTACTTGTCGATGGTCCCGTCCGCCCGAACCTTCTCGATCGCCGCGTTGAGTTTCGCCTTCAGCGCATCGTCGCCCTTGCGCACGCCGTAAGCGATGCCGCTGCCGAGAATCTTGTCGTCGCGCACCGGCGCACCGACGAACGCGAAGCCTTCGCCGTCCGGCTTCGACAGGAACCCGGTCTGTCCGGCGGGCGCGAGCACGAGCGTCGCGTCGAGACGGCCGGACTTCAGATCCGCATATACCTGGTTCTGATCCTGATACGGCACGACCTTCACGCCTTCGTTCTCCCAGTGCGCCTTCGCGAACGTCTCCTGAATGGAGCCTTGCAGCACGCCCACGCTCTTGCCCTTCAACGATGCCGACGTCGGCTCCAGACCGCTGCCTTTCTTCGCGATCAGTTGCGTCGGCACGCGATACACGACCGTCGTGAAGTCGATCGCCTGGCGGCGTTGGTCGGTCGCGTTCATCGCGGAGTTGATCGCGTCGAACTTGCGGCCCTGCAGCGCGGGAATCAGGCCGTCGAACGACGTCTCGACCCACTTGCACTGCATCTTCGCGGCGGCGCAGACCGCGTTGCCGACGTCGATGTCGAGCCCTTGCAGTTCGCCCGTCGACGATTTGGATTCGAACGGCGGGTATTGCGCCTCCAGTCCGAAGCGCAGCGTATCGGCGGCAAGCGCCGCACCGCTCGCGAACGTGCATGCGACGAACAGGGCGCTGGCGATGTGTTTGAGTTTCATCGTGTTGGTCTCCAGGGAAATCGTCAGATCGAACAAAGGCGGCGCGCGCCTTCGACGAGCGTGTCGTCGTCTTTCGCGAACGAAAGACGGATCAGGTGGTTGTCGGTGCCGTCGGTGTAGAACGCGGACAGCGGAATCGTCGCGACGCGCGCTTCCCGGATCAGGCGCAGCACGAAGTCGCTGTCGGACTCGTTCGAGATCGCGTCATACCGCGCCAGCATGAAGAAACTGCCCGCGCTCGGCAACAGTTCGAAGCGCGATTGCCTCAGCGATTCGGCGAGCAGGTCGCGCTTGTGCTGATAGAACGGCCCGAGATTCAGATAGCTCGCTTCGTCCGCGAGTGCTTCGGCGAAAGCCATTTGCATCGGCGTATCGGCGGAGAAGGTCATGAACTGGTGGATCTTGCGGATCTCGGCCGTCAACGGCGCCGGCGCGAGACAGTAGCCGACGCGCCAGCCCGTGACGTGATACGACTTGCCGAACGACGACACGATCACGCTGCGTTGCGCCAGCTCGGGATAGCGGGCCATGCCGTGATGCGGCGCGCCATCGAAGACGACGTGCTCGTAGACTTCATCCGACAGCACGACGATCTTCGTGTCGCGCGTGAGGGCGGTGAGCCGTTCGATGTCGGCGGATGTGAACGCGCTGCCGGTCGGATTGTGCGGCGTGTTGACGAGGATCATGCGCGTGCGCGGCGTGATCGCGGCGGCGACTTCGTCCCAGTCGATGTGGAAAGTCTCGGGCGAAAGCTTGATTGCGACGGGCGTGGCGCCCTGCAACTGCACGATCGGCGCATAGCTGTCGAAGGACGGCTCGAAATAGATGACCTCGTCGCCGGGATGCACGAGCGCGCTGATCGTCGCGTACAGGCCTTCGCTCGCGCTCGCGACCACCGTGATTTCCGTGTCCGGATCGTACTGCGCGCCATACAGCTTCTGCGTCTTCACGGCGATTGCCTCGCGCAGCGCGAAGACGCCGGACATCGGCGAATACTGGTTATGTCCTGCCCGCATGGCTCGCTCGACGCCTTCGATCAGCTTCGGATCGCACGCGAAGTTCGGCGCGCCCTGCGACAGGTTGAGCGCGTGATGCTCCTCGGCCAACTGGCCGATGACAGAGAAAATGGTCGTGCCGACTTTCGGCAGCTTCGATTCGGGAATGCAGGCGCTTTGCACGGCGAGTGTCTCCGGTATTGCGGTTCGGCGATGACTGCCGTCGATTCAACCGCAGCAATAAAGCGCGGACAATCGAAACTTTGTCATACTAGCCATGCTTGCAATTCATGGCTACATGTCAAAAACCCGATAGCTCCGATGAAACAGCTCCCCTCCCTCGACCTGCTCAAGACCTTTCTCGTGGTCGCGCAGAAGCTGAATTTCACGCGCGCCGCCGAGGTGCTGAACGTGACACAAGGCGCGGTCAGCCGCCAGATTGCGGGACTCGAGGCGCATCTCGGCTACGCGCTTTTCACGCGGCAGGCGCGCGGGCTCGCGTTGACGCAGCACGGCGCGCTGCTCGTCGCGCCCTTGCAACAGGCGTTCGCGCATATCGACGATGCGCTCGCGAAAGGCGGCGCGCAATCCGGCATTCTGCGCGTGAAGTGCCCGACCTGCGCGATGCGCTGGGTGCTCCCGCGCGTCATCCGCTTGCAGAATGAGCGCCCGGAGCTGGTGGTGGAGGTGACGGCGTCGGTGTCGCACGGCGTCGAGTTCGGCGCGGAGGCGTTCGATGCGGCGATCGTGTTCGGCGCCGCGCCGTCGCTCAGAGGCGTGGTGTCGCATCATCTTTTCGATGAAGTGCTGACGCCCGTCTGCGCGCCCGAATTGTGGAAGCCGAAAAAGCACGCCGCGCCCGCGCCCGACGATCTCGCCGGCAAGACGCTTCTGCATCCCACGCGAGACCGCCGCGACTGGCTTCTGTGGCTCGGCGCCTACGGCTATGCGGGCCTGCCGTCGACGAAAGCGCAGCATTTCGACACGCTCGATCTGGCGATGTCGTCGGCGATGCAGGGTCTGGGCGTGACGATCGGCGATGTCTCGCTGATCGAGGAAGATTTGCGCGCGAAGCGCGTGATCGCGCCGTTCCCGCTGTGCGTGACGAGCGGCGCGGCGTATTACCTCGCGTATCCGGAGCGGCCCGCGCCGTCGCCCGCATTGCAGCAATTCGCGCAATGGCTGGGCGACGAGGCGGCGAAAACGCGCGCGGGACTTCAGGCGCGGACGCACGCGGCGCCGGCCTGAAGCATCGTTACATGCCGTGCTTGGTGACGACCGACGCCCACTGTCCGTTCTTCACCTGATACAGCGTCGACGATGCGTTCTTCAGCGCGCCGTTGCTGTCGAACGCGATCGGCCCGGTGATGCCCTGGAACGTGTTCGTTTTCAGCACGGGCCGGTACACGTTCGGATCGATGGAATTGGCCTTCTGCATCGCGTTGATCGCGGCCCATGCGGCGTCGTAGCCAAACGGCGCATACGAGAGAATCGCGACGCCGAAGCGCTTCTGGAACTTGTCGCTGAACGCCTTGCCTTCGGGCAGCTTGTCGAGCGGGCTGCCGTATTCCCACGCCTGCGCGCCCTCGGCGGCATCGCCCGCGAGCTTGAGGAAATCGGCGTCCATCACGCCGCCGCCGCCGACGAACTGCGCGTTCATGCCGAGCTGCTTCATCCGCTTGACGACTGCCGCCGCCTGGCGGTCGAGGCCGCCGAAGAAGATCAGATCGGCGTTGGCGGCCTTGATGCGCGTGAGCTGCGCGCTGAAATCGACGGTCTGATTGTCGCTGTACTCGCGCGTGACGATCGTGCCGCCTTTCGCCTTCACTGCCTTCTCGAACTCGTCGGCTTCGCCCTGACCGAAGGCCGTGCGATCGTCGATGATCGCAATGCGCTTCGCCTTCGTCGTCGTCACTGCATACGCGCCGGCGTTGCCCGCGTTTTGCGCGTCGCTCGAAATCACGGTGAACATGTTCTCCAGGCCGCGTGTCGTGATGGTCGGATTGGTCGCGGCGGGGTCGATCGTCGGGATGCCGGCGCTGTTGTAGATCGGCGAGGCGGGCAGCGTCGTGCCCGAATTGAAGTGCCCGACGACGACTACCACGCCATCATCGACGAGCTTCTGCGCCGCCTGAACGCCGACGCGCGGGTCGGCCTGGTCGTCTTCCGCGCGGATCTCGAACTTCGCCGTCTTGCCGCCGATCATGATCTTCTTCGCGTTGGCTTCGTCGAGCGCGAGCTGCACGCCGTTCTGGAGGTCTTTCCCGTAACCCGCGTTCGCGCCGGTCAGCGGCGCGGCAAAACCCACTTTCACCGGCAGTTCGTCGGCGCTCGCGGCGAAGGGCGCGGCGGCGAAGGTGGCCGCGGCGCATGCCACGAGCCATGCCAAAGGTTTGGTACGGATGCGCATGGTTTTCCTCTCCCTTTTGATTTGGCAATCGAATGGAACACGACCGGTCCAGTGCCGGCAAGACGGACTTGCCCTCGACGGCCGGCAATCCGGCGATGAAAGCAGCCGCTTCGCGCGCGGCCCGGCACAGGCAGCGGACATGCGCAATGTAGAAAGCCAATTTCGCCGCGTCTTGGTGTTAAGTCGCGCGTCCGATGCGGATTTCGGCACAGGCCCGATGTGCCGCGATCGCAAGCCGGGGGCGGCTCGGCGCGTTTCGGCACCGCGCGGCGAACGACGATTCCCGACCATCGCCGGGCGGCGCCTATCGCAACGATCGATATTCCCTTGCTTGACAAAGTGCATATGCACTCATATCCTGCTCGACATGACTTCCCACTCTTCTCCTCTCGACTGCAACTGTTTCGCTATCCGCCAGGCGGCGCGTTATGTGTCGCAGATGTACGAGCGGCACCTGAACGTGGTCGGCATCACGGCGGCGCAGTTCACGATTCTCGCGGCGATCGGGCGCAGGCCCGGCGTGCAGATGGCCGAGCTCGCCGAGTCGATGGTGATGGACCGCACCACGCTCGTGCGCGCGCTCAAGCCCTTGCAGCGCGACGGCCTCGTCGAAGCGGCGCAGGAATCCGCCAGCTCGCGCGCGGTCGGTCTGCGGCTGACGGCATCCGGCAAGGACACGCTCGTCAAGGCATCGGCGCAATGGCGTGTCGCGCAGGCGGAATTCGAAGCGAAGTTCGGCGAAAAGCGCGCGAAGGCATTGCGTCAATCGCTGTTCGAACTGACGACGATGGAGTGAGCGGCATCGACCAGGCTCGCCGGGCGCGGGCCTTTTTCGTATCGTATTAGTGCATATGCACAGTTTGATGGAGCACATCATGCAGATCAAAGGAAAAGTCGTTCTCGTCACCGGCGCCAATCGCGGCCTCGGCAAGCAATTCGCAAAGTCGCTGCTCGAAGCGGGCGCGGCGAAGGTCTACGCCGCCGCTCGCGATCCGAAGAGCGTCGATATTCCCGGCGTCGAAGCGATCCGCCTCGACGTGACCAACGCGGCCGACATCGCCGAAGCGGCCGCGACTTATAGCGACGTGCAGGTGATCGTCAACAACGCGGGCGCGACGACGCGCGGCCTGCTCGTCGATCCGGCATCGACGCAAGGCATCCGCGATCTGCTCGAGATCAACACGTTCGGCCCGATCGCGCTCACGCAGGCGTTCGCGCCCGTTCTGAAGAGGAACGGCGGCGGCGCGGTCGTCAACATTCTGTCGGTGCTGAGCTGGGTTTCGTTGCCGGCGGGCGGCGCGTATCACATTTCGAAGGCGGCGGCGTGGGCGGCCACCAACGCATTGCGCGAGGAATTGCGCGAGCAGGGCACGCTCGTCGTGGCGGCGCATCCCGGCTACATCGACACCGACATGACGGCGCAGGTCACCGCGCCGAAGTCGACGCCGGCGCATGTGGTGAACGAAGTGCTCGCCGCGCTGGAAAAGAACCAGGAAGAAGTGCTCGTCGATGACACCGGGCGCGACGTCAAGCGTTCGCTCTCCACCGACACGCCGATCTATCTCACCGGCATCCCACGCTAAGCGAGGCACCGCCATGTTTGCGCAAGACATCGTTTTGTCTCATCCGGTGCGCACGGCGATCGGCGCGTTCAACGGCGCGCTCAAGGACACGCCCGCCGTCGATCTCGGCGCGGCGGCGATCGCGGAAACGCTGCGGCGGGCGGGCAGCGCGCTCGATCCCGCGTCGATCGACTCGGTCGTGTTCGGCAACGTGATCCAGGCGGGCAACCGCATGAATCCGGCGCGGCAGGCGTCGGTCGGCGGCGGCGTGCCCGTCTCCGTGCCCGCGCTGAGCGTCAATCGCGTGTGCGGCTCGGGCGCGCAAGCCATTGCGACAGCCGCGACCGAGATCGCGGCGGGCATCGCCAGGCTCGCGGTCGCGGGCGGCATGGAGAACATGGATCGCGCGCCGTATCTGCTCGACGGCGGGCGCCGCGGCTATCGCATGGGTAACGCGCAGATCTACGACAGCATGCTGCGCGACGGCCTCGTCGATGCGTTTTCCGGCGAGCATTCGGGCTGGCACACCGAAGACCTCGTGACGAAGCTGGATATCACGCGTGAAGCGCAGGACCGCTGGGCCGAGCGTTCGCAACAGTTGTTCGCGGCCGCGCAGCAGGACGGCGCGTTCGATGCGGAAATCGTCGGCGTCGATGTGAAGGCGGGCCGGGAAACCGTCACGTTCGCGCGCGACGAGCAGCCGCGCCCCGACACGAGTCTCGCGACGCTCGCCAGACTGCGCCCGGCGTTTCGTCCCGACGGCACGATCACGGCGGGCAATGCGCCGGGGCTGAACAGCGGCGCGTCGGCGATGATCGTGACGAGCCGCAAGGAAGCCGATGCGCGCGGTATCGAACCGTTCGTGCGGCTCGCGGCGTTCGGCGTGGCGGCGGTCGAACCGGGCATGTTCGGGCTCGGGCCGGTGCCTGCGGTGCAGCAGGCGTTGCAGCGCGCGGGATGGAACCTCGCCGATGTGGAGCGCTTCGAGATCAACGAAGCCTTCGCGGCGGTGCCGATCGCCGTGGCGAGGACGCTCGGCGTGCCGGACGATATCGTCAACGTGGAGGGCGGCGCGATTGCGCACGGGCATCCGATCGGCGCGACCGGCGCGGTGCTCACGACGCGTCTCGCGCACGCAATGCGCCGTGACGGCGTGAAGCGCGCGATCGTCACGTTGTGCATCGGCGGCGGGCAGGGCATTGCGCTCGCGCTGGAGCGCCTGATCTGAGCGTCGTGACGTGAGCGGGGCCGGCACGATCGGGGCCGGCTCTCGCTCATTTCCTGACCGCTTTCTGCATCTCGTCGAACCCCGCCGCGGCTGCCTTCACGTCCGGCGGGAAATCCTCCATCTCCTGTACCTGCCGCACTTCGATCATCTCGTTCTCCGATCCGGGACAACGCTTGGCCCATTCGATCGCTTCCTCGCGCGACTTCACCTGGATCATCCAGTAGCCGCCGAGCACTTCTTTCGCCTCGGCGAACGGTCCGTCGGTGACGCGCGGCTTGCCGCCTTCGAACGTGACGCGCGCGCCCATCGACGGCGGATGCAGTCCGTCGAGCGCGAGCAGCACGCCGGCCTTCTGCAATTCCTCGTTGTACTTCATCATGGCGGCGACGGCTTCCGCACTCGGCATCGCGCCCGGCTCCGCGCTTTCGTAGCCGCGCGGGATCATCAGCATCATGAATCGCATGTGGATTGCTCCTTCAAAAGAGTGTATTGGTGTCGAGCGTGATCGGCCCGCTCACACCTTACGACGCGCAACCCTGCAAGGGATCGACACATGCCCGTGGATTTCTGTCTTAAGCGTTTGTCCCTAGTCGATTGCTGTTGCCATTGCGCTCGTACGATCAAATAATGTAATCCATTACATCTCGATCGCCGCGAGCGACGCCGCAATGTCAGATACGGTTCGTCCACGTGAGGAAGTATCGATTGCCGACGTCGCCGAGCGCGCGGGCGTGTCGGTGGCCACCGTTTCGCGCGTGCTTAACGGCCACACGAACGTTCGCGAGGCGACGCGAGAAAAAGTCCGCGAAGCGGTCGCGCTGAGCGGCTATCGCATCAACGAGCTCGCGCGCAATCTGCGCACGGCGGAAAGCCGCCTGCTGCTCACGATGGTCCCCGACTTCGGCAACCCGTTCTATGCGGCGATCGTGCGCGGCATCGACAGCGTCGCGCGCCAGAACGGCTACTTCATGCTGCTGTGCGACACCGGTGCGGACCCGCTACGCGAGCGCAGCTATTTCGATCTTCTGCGCGGACGCCGCGCCGATGGCGCGATCTGCCTCGATCCTGCCGCCGTGCAAAAGGCGCTCGCCGAAGAAGCGTCGGCGCTGCCGTGGGTCGCGTGCTGCGAGTTCGATCCGGCGGCGGGCGTGCCGTATGTCGGCATCGACAATCATCTCGCGGCAGGCGACGTCGTGCGCTATCTGACGGCCAAGGGTCATCGGCGCATCGCGCTCATCAACTCGGGACAGGGCTATCTGTACGGGCGTCAACGCCTCGCGGGTTATCGCGACGCGCTGAAGGACGCGGGCATCGAGCCGCGTGCGGAGTGGCTGATCGAGCTCGACAGTCTCGACTACGACGCCGGCGAACGCGCGGCCGTGCAACTGGCTTCACTCGGCGATGCAAGGCCGACCGCCGCCTTCGCCGTCTCCGATACGCTCGCCATCGGCGTGATGAACGGCTTTCGCGGCGTGGGGCTCGCGGTGCCGGACGATGTCGCGGTCGTGGGCTTCGACGATATCGCCGTCGCCGCGCATGTCTATCCGCCCCTGACGACCGTGTCGCAACCGATGCAACTGCTCGGCGAAACCGCCGCTGAACTCTTGCTCAAGCGCCTGCGCGATCCGCGCGCCGAAGTGCCGGGCGTGCTGCTGCCGCATCGGCTGATTCAAAGAAGGAGCGCGTGACGATGAGCCTCGCCGTGCGCTTTCAGGGCATCGAAAAACAGTTCGGGCCGGTGCGCGTGCTGCACGGCGTCACCTTCGATATCGCGCCGGGGCGCATCCATGGATTGCTCGGCGAAAACGGCGCGGGCAAATCCACGCTGATGAAGATCCTCGCGGGCTACGAGCGCGCGAACGCGGGCGAGCTGTATATCGACGAACGCGTGCGCGACTTCGCGAGTTCACGCGAGGCCGAACACGCGGGGATCGTGCTGATTCACCAGGAACTCAATCTCGCGGATCATTTGAGCATCACGCAGAACATGTTCCTCGGCCACGAGCTGAAGAAAGGCCTTTTCCTCGACGAACCGGCGATGCGCGAAGCCGCGCGTGCGCGACTGAACGACGTCGGCCTGCACAAGAATCCGGATACGAAGGTGCGCGACCTGATCGTCGCGGAGAAGCAGCTCGTCGAGATCGCGAAGGCGATGCTGCGCGACGCGCGGCTGCTCATCATGGACGAGCCGACCGCGACGCTGACGCCATCGGAGACACAGCGTCTGTTCAGCCTCATGGCGCGCCTGAAGGATGCGGGCACGACCATCGTGTATATCTCGCACAAGCTCGACGAAGTGGAGCGCGTGACCGACGAAGTGATCGTGATGCGCGACGGCCGCTTCGTCGCGCGCGCGCCGACCGAGGAGCTCACGCGCCAGCAGATGGCCAATCTGATGGTCGGCCGCGAAGTCTCCGACATGTTTCCCGACAAGCCACCGCTGACCGACGACGCGCCGGTCGCATTCGAGGTCGAAGGCGCATCGGTTCCGGGCTGGGCGAACGGCATCGGCTTTTCGGTGCGCAAAGGCGAAGTGTTCGGCTTCGCGGGACTCGTCGGCGCGGGACGAACGGAGTTGTTCGAGGCACTCGTCGGCTTGCGGCCGTTGAGCGCGGGACACGTCGTGATCGACGGCAAGACCGTCAGCCTGACGAGCCCGCGCGAAGCGATGAAGCAGGGCCTCACGTACCTGAGCGAGGATAGAAAAGGACGCGGACTGCACGTCGACATGGCGCTCAAGGACAACCTGACGATGATGACGCTGGAGCGCTATGCGCATCCGTTCATCGACATGCACGCCGAACGCGACGCGTTGAAGAAAGCCGTGAACGATTTCGGCATTCGCACGGGGAACACGTCGATTCGCGCGCGCATGCTGTCGGGCGGCAACCAGCAGAAGCTCGCGCTCGCGAAGTTCCTGAATCCCGATCCGCGCGTGATCGTGCTCGACGAACCGACACGCGGCGTGGATGTCGGCGCCAAGCGCGACATCTATTTCCTGATTCACCGGCTGGCCGCCGAGGGCCGCGCGGTGATCGTGATTTCATCCGAGCTGATCGAGCTGATCGGCTTGTGTCATCGCGTCGCGGTGATGCGCGCGGGCGAGCTCGTCGCGACGCTCGGCATGGATCTTTTGACCGAAGAGAGGTTGATCGCGCATGCGACCGGCACACACTGAAGACATCGACAGCGAGAGCCGTCTTTCCGCCGCCGCGCGCTTTCTGTTCGGCGTCGGGCCGCTGATCGGGCTGATCGCGCTGTGCGTCGGCGGCACGTTGCTCAACGGCGACTTCGCCACCCTCGACAACGCGATGAACGTGCTCACGCGCACATCGTTCATCGGCATCATCGCGGTGGGCATGACCTTCGTGATCATCTCGGGCGGCATCGACCTGTCGGTCGGGTCGATGGCCGCGCTGATCGCGGGCAGCATGATCTACATGATGAACGCGCTCATGCAGGGCTTTCACGGGCACGCGGTGCCGCCGCTCTTGATCATCGCGCTCGGCGTCGTGCTCGCGCTCGTGCTGGGCGGGCTGTTCGGCTTCGCGCACGGCGTGCTGGTGACGAAGGGGCGCATCGAGCCGTTCATTGTCACGCTCGGCACGCTCGGCATTTTTCGCGCGCTGCTCACATGGCTCGCGGACGGCGGCGCGCTCACGCTGGACAACTCGCTCGTCGATCTCTACGGGCCGGTCTATTACGCGAGCCTCTTCGGTGTGCCGGTGCCGATATGGATCTTCCTGATCGTCGCGGCGGGCGGCGCCGTCGTGCTCAATCGGACGGTGTATGGACGGCATGTGCAGGCGATCGGTTCGAGCGAGCAGGTCGCGCGTTATGCGGCCATTCGCGTGGATCGCGTGAAGATCGTCACCTATGTGCTGCTCGGCTTGTGCGTTGCCGTCGCGACGATTCTGTACGTGCCGCGCCTCGGCTCCGCCACGCCGACGACGGGCCTCCTCTGGGAGCTCGAAGCGATCGCGTCCGTCGTGGTCGGCGGCACTGCGCTGAAAGGCGGCGAAGGGCGCGTGATCGGCACCGTCATCGGCGCGATTCTGCTTTCGGTCATCAACAACATCCTGAACCTGACGAGCATCATCAGCGTGTATCTGAACGCGGCGGTGCAGGGCGCCGTGATCATCCTCGTAGCATTTTTGCAGCGCGGTCGTCGTTAGCCGGAATATCCACAAGACAAGGAGACTTCGTCATGAAGAACATGCTTCGCGCGCTCGGCGCGCTCACGCTTGCGGCGAGTGCGTTCGCCGCCTCATTGCCGTGCGCTCACGCCGCCGACAAGGTCGTGCTCGGTGTCGCCATTCCGACCGCGGATCACGGCTTCACGGGCGGCATCGTGTGGTGGGCCAACGAAGCGAAGAAGGAGCTGGAAAAGGCGCACCCGGACCTGAAGGTCATCGTGAAGACCGCCGGCACCGCGCCCGAGCAGGCGAACCAGTTGCAGGACCTCGTGACCGTCAACAAGATCAATGCGCTCGTGATTTTCCCGCAGGAATCGGCTTCGCTCACGCAACCTGTCGCGCAGGTGAAGAAGAAGGGCGTCTATGTGACGGTGGTCGATCGCGGTCTCACCGACCCCAGCGCGCAGGATGCCTATGTCGCCGGCGACAACACCGCATTCGGCAAGATTCCCGCGGAATACATCGCGAAGACGCTGAACGGCAAGGGCGACATCGTCGCGCTGCGCGGCATTCCGACGACCCTCGACAACGAGCGCTGGACCGCGTTCGAAGGTGTGATCAAGCAGCATCCGGACATGAAGATTCTCGACGCCAAGTACGCGAACTGGAACCGCGACGATGCCTTCAAGGTGATGCAGGACTATCTCACGCGCTTCAAGCACATCGACGCCGTCTGGGCCGCCGACGACGACATGATGGTCGGCGTGCTGAAGGCGATCGATCAGGCGAAGCGCACGGACGTCAAGATCGTTTTCGGCGGCGCCGGATCGAAGGAAGCCGTGAAGCGCATCATGGACGGCGACAAGCGCGTGCAGGCCGACGTGTCGTACTCGCCGAAGTTCATCTATGACGCGATCAAGCTGACCGCCGAGGCGCGCCTCAAGGGCGACAAGCTGCCGCCGACGACCATCATCCCGTCGGTGCTCATCACGAAGGACAACGCCAAGCAGTTCTATTTCCCGAACTCGCCGTTCTGATGTGCGAAGGCCGTTCACCCGGCCTTCTTTCTCCTAGAGGCGAAAGATGAAGACCATCAAAGGGCCGGCGATATTTCTCGCGCAGTTCATGGGCGAAGAGCCGCCGTTCGATACGTTGGAGAACCTCGCGTCGTGGGCGGCTTCGCTCGGTTATCAAGGCATCCAGGTGCCCGCCGATCCGCGCCTGATCGATCTGGAAAAAGCCGCCTCGAGCGATGCCTATTGCGACGACATCCGCCGCACGGTGGACGATGCGGGCGTGGCGATCACCGAATTGTCCACGCATCTGCAAGGCCAGTTGGTCGCGGTGCATCCGGCGTACGACACGCTGTTCGACGGGTTCGCCGCACCGCACGTGCGGGGCAATCCGGCGGCGCGCACGCAATGGGCGATATCGCAATTGAAGCTCGCGGCGGCGGCGTCGAAGCGTCTTGGCCTGAGCGCGCACGTGACGTTTTCGGGCGCGCTCGCGTGGCCCTATGTCTATCCGTGGCCGCAGCGTCCGGCGGGTCTCGTCGAAGCCGCGTTCGAGGAACTCGCGAAACGGTGGCGCCCGATTCTCGACGAGTTCGATCGCGCGGGCATCGACGTGTGCTACGAACTGCATCCGGGCGAGGACTTGCACGACGGCGTCACGTTCGAGCGCTTTCTCGCGGCGGTGGACGATCATCCGCGCGCCAACATCCTGTTCGATCCGAGTCACTTCGTGCTGCAGCAACTCGATTACCTCGCGTTCATCGACATCTATCACGCGCGCATCAAGGCATTTCATGTGAAGGACGCGGAGTTCCGGCCGAATGGAAAGCAGGGCGTGTACGGTGGCTATTCGGGATGGACCGATCGCGCGGGACGTTTCCGTTCGCTGGGCGATGGCCAGATCGACTTCAAGGCAATCTTCTCGAAGATGGCGCAATACGATTTTCCCGGCTGGGCCGTGCTCGAGTGGGAATGCGCGTTGAAGCATCCGGAAGACGGCGCGCGCGAGGGCGCCGTGTTCATTCGAGATCACATCATCCGCGTGGCCGAGCGTGCATTCGATGACTTCGCGGGCAGCGGCGCGAGCCGCGAGCAGATGCGCGGTGTGCTCGGGATCGGAGACCAGGCGGGAGAGACGCGATGAACCGCGTGCGGCTGGGCATGGTCGGCGGCGGCGAGGGCGCGTTCATCGGCGCGGTGCATCGCATCGCGGCGCGGCTCGATGATCGCTATGAACTCGTCGCGGGCGCGTTGTCGTCGGATGCGCGGCGTGCGGCGTCGAGTGCGGCGGCGATCGGGCTTGCGCGCAGTTACGACGATTATCGCGAGATGGCGCGCGTCGAGGCGGGGCGCTCGGACGGCATCGAGGCGGTGGCGATCGTCACGCCGAATCATCTGCATGCGCCGATCGCGACGGCGTTTCTCGAAGCGGGCATTCACGTGATTTGCGACAAGCCGCTCGCAGTATCGCTCGATGAAGGCGAGGCGCTCGCGAAACTCGCGCGCGAGAAGGATCGCGTGTTCGCGGTGACTTATACCTATACGGGCTATCCGCTGGTGCGTCATGCGCGCGGAATGGTTCGACGCGGCCTGCTCGGCGATATTCGCGTCGTGCAGGTGGAGTATGCGCAGGACTGGCTTTCGCTGCCCGTCGAGACGCAGGCGAACCGCCAGGCGGTGTGGCGCACCGATCCTGCGCTGGCGGGTCCGGCGGGTTGTCTCGGCGATATCGGCACGCACGCGTATCAGCTCGCGGACTACGTGACGGGCATGCGGCCGGCGGAGTTGTCGGCGGAGGTGACGACATTCGTGCCGAATCGCCGTGTGGACGATCACGTGCAGGCGATGTTCCGATATACCGGCGGCGCACGCGGAATGTTGTGGGCGAGCCAGATTGCGGCGGGCGAGGAGAACGCGCTGCGTTTGCGTGTGTATGGGACGAAGGCGGGCATCGCATTCGATCAGCAGAAGCCGAATGAGTTGTGGTTCACGACTATCGGCGGCGCGTCGGAACGGATCACGCGTGGCCGCGTGCAAAGCCCCGAAGCGCAGCATGCGACGCGCGTGCCGGCGGGGCATCCCGAAGGGTATCTGGAAGCGTTCGCGCAGCTTTATACGGATGCGGCGGCGTGCATCGCGAGCGGAACTACGCAAGGGGATGACTGGCTTACGACGGTCGAGGACGGCGTCGCGGGATTGAGGTTCGTGGATGCGGTGTTGAGAAGCAGCGAGAGGAATGCTGAATGGGTGACGCTTGCTTGATTCGGATGCTTTAGTCGATCACCCATTTTCCCCGAATCATCGCTTCCTCCAGCATGCCGAGTGTGAGCTGCCATCCGCCGAGCGTTTCTCGAGCCTCGAGGCTGAAGGGGGACTTGAGTACTGTTCAGAAAAACGCCGGCTTGCTCAACTGAATGAAGGGGTAATAGTGGCCAAGCTGGAATTCGCTCATGTCGACGTCGAATTTCGTTCCCCACTCGCTGAGCAACGCTGAAATCTCCGGTGGATTCAAGTCGAGGTCGTGATACAGATCGGTCTCGGGCGCGAGGCTGTTCTGTCCCAGGAACGGTTTGCCCAGCTTGGCTTCTATGAAGTCGACGAGCCGCTCCCACGCTTCCGGTCGAGCAATCATTTACAGCCGATCCTCGGGTTTCACGATACCGTTGTAAGACTGAACCGATCGAAACAGAATGGTCGATACATCGGTGGCGAGAAGCACCCAGCCGACGCCCGGAATCGCCCTTGCAACGAAGGCTCCCAGATTGCGAGTGAACTTGACGCGCAAAAGGATGTCACCGTCGGCAAAATTCTGTACTTGATGTCGAAGGGCAGCATCGTTCTGGAGACGATCGACGCAACTGACCCAGCAGGGTCATCGCGATGCTCGACAGATCGTCTATGCCGGTCTCTCTGTAAATCTCATCGATTGTGATAAGAAAAACAGCTCGGCGGGCTCTAAATCCGTATGCATGCCGTATTGGTAGCGCTGGCCCATGTTCGTCCGTGAATCATTCATAAGTCGGACGATATTAATTTGGTACATCCGAAAAAACGCGACTCCCGCAAGAGCCGCGTTTCTCAACTCAGAGCCGCAATCGTTACGGAATCACGCCCAATTCGCGTGAAAACTTCCCGCCTTGTCCACGCGTTCGAACGTATGCGCACCGAAGAAATCGCGCTGCGCCTGCACGAGATTCGCGGGCAGCCGCTCGGAGCGATACGCATCGAAATAGGCGATCGCCGATGAAAACGCGGGCACCGGAATGCCCGCCTTCACCGCCGCGACGACCACATCGCGCAATGCGTCCTGATACTTCGCGGCGATATCGCTGAAATACGGATCGAGCAGAAGGTTTGCGAGTTGCGGATTCTTCTCATACGCGTCGGTGATCTTCTGCAGGAAGCGCGCGCGGATGATGCAGCCCGCGCGGAAGATCTTCGCGATCTCGCCGTAATGCAGGTCCCATTTGTACTCTTCCGATGCGGCACGCAACTGCGCAAACCCTTGCGCATACGAAACGATCTTCGACAGATACAACGCGCGCCGCACCGACTCGACGAACGCCGCGCGATCGCCATCGAACTTCGGCGACGGGCCGCTCAAAACCTTGCTCGCCGCCACGCGCTGATCCTTCAGCGAAGACAGCACGCGCGCGAACACCGCTTCGGTGATCAACGGCAGCGGTGCGCCGAGATCGAGCGCATTCTGGCTCGTCCACTTGCCCGTGCCTTTTTGCGCGGCGCGATCGAGAATCACATCGACGAGATCCTTGCCGGTTTCCTCGTCCTTCTTCGAGAAGATCTTCGACGTGATCTCGATCAGGTAGCTGTCCAGCTCGCCCTGATTCCACTCGACGTAGACCTTGCCCAGTTCTTCGTTCGACAGACCGGCGACACGTTTGAGCACGTCATAGCTCTCGGCGATCAGTTGCATGTCGCCGTACTCGATGCCGTTGTGCACCATCTTCACGAAATGGCCCGCGCCGTCCGGACCCATGTAGGCGACACACGGCTCGCCGTCCGGCGCCTTCGCCGCGATCTCGGTGAGGATCGGTGCGACGAGTTCGTAGGCTTCTTTCTGTCCGCCCGGCATGATCGACGGGCCTTTCAGCGCGCCTTCCTCGCCGCCCGACACACCCGTGCCGATGAAATGCAGGCCCGACTTCGCGAGATCCTGATTGCGGCGGATGGTGTCGGTGAAATGCGTGTTGCCGCCGTCGATGAGAATGTCGCCCTTCTCGAGCAGCGGACGCAGCGAAGCGATGGTCTCGTCGGTGCCGGCACCCGCCTTCACCATCATCAGGATGCGGCGCGGCTTTTCGAGCGACTCGACGAACTCTTCGAGCGTGTAGGTCGGCACGAGCTTCTTGTCGGGATGTTCGGCAATCAGTTCGTCGGTTTTGGCGCGGCTGCGGTTGTAGACCGAAACGGCGTGACCGCGGCTCTCGATGTTCAAGGCCAGATTGCGGCCCATGACGGCGAGGCCCACCACGCCGATAGCTTGTTTGCTCATGCTTGATCTCCGGATAACCGAAGCGGACGCGGCTCGTGGCGCGGCTTCGGGATGAAAACGTGTCGATGGGAGCGGCGCTCGCGTGAGAGGTCATCTCAGTCTTGATCGGCGGCTCGACGGGCGGTGCGGCGATCCGATCATCTTGCGCGAGCGCAGACCGCCCCGAATTTACCACTTCGAGCCGCATCCGGCAGGCCGCGCGCCGGACGATCGAGCGCGTTGCGTCACGCAGTCTTAGAATGAACGCCCGCAACGAGCACGCCGCGAAGGCCACCCGAGACATGCCGCCATCCCGGCGCGCGCGCAGCCATCATTACTCCGTCTATGTGATCGAACTGTCCGGCACGGTCTGGAACGAAGCGCGCTTTCGCCGCGCGAATCCGGACTACGTGACCGGCATGCCGTTCGTGTATGTGGGCATGACGGGCATCGATCCCGACGTGCGCTTCGACAAGCACAAGGCGGGCATCCAGTCGAACCGCTTCGTACGCGAGTTCGGGCTGCGGCTTCTGCCGCATCTGTACGACATGTACAACCCGATGCCCTACGACGGCGCGCGCGACATGGAAGTGGAACTGGCGATAGGTTTGCGGGAAGCGGGTTATGGCGTGTGGCAGGCGTAAAGCGGTGCATCAAACCATGAGGAGCGATACATGCGGATTCTGATAGTGGGCGCGGGGGCCATCGGCGGATATTTCGGCGCGCGGCTGCTCGATGCGGGCAGGGACGTGACCTTCCTCGTGCGCGAGCGGCGCGCCGAGCGGCTGCGGCAATGCGGCCTGAAAGTGAAGAGCCCGGAGGGCGATCTCGCGTTCGCCTGTCCGCCGATGGTGCTCGCAAAGGACATCGACCGGCCTTACGACCTCGTGTTGCTGAGCTGCAAGGCTTACGACCTGCGAGGCGCGATCGATTCCTTCGCGCCCGCGGTCGGCCCCGGCACCGCGATCCTGCCGCTTTTGAACGGCATGGGCCATCTCGATGCGCTCGATGCCCGCTTCGATCCGGCGAACGTGCTCGGCGGCCAATGCGTGATCGCCGCGACGCTCGACGCCGAGGGCGAGATCCTGCACCTGAACAAGATGCATTCGATGACCATCGGCGAACGCGCCGGCGGCCGCACAACGCGCATCGACGCGATCGCTGCACAACTCGGCGGCGCGGGCTTCGATCTGGACGTAAGCGGAAACATCCTGCAATCGATGTGGGACAAGTGGGTGTTCCTCGCGACGCTCGCGACGGGAACGTGCCTGATGCGCGCACCCATCGGCGATATTCTCGCGGCACCGGGCGGCGAAGCGCTGCTGTTCCAGCTCTTCGACGAATGCCGCGGCATCGCCGCCGACAACACGCACGCGCCGGGCGAGGCGGTCGTCGCGCGCGCCCGTGCGTTCTTCGCGGAACGCGGCTCGCTGATGACCGCGTCGATGCTGCGCGATCTGGAGAACGGCGCGCCGATCGAGGCGGATCACATCGTCGGGGATCTGCTGGCACGGCGGCGCACCGCTTTCAGCGGTGTGTCGGCGCTCGCGGTGGCTTATGCGCATCTGAAGGCCTACGAGGCACGGCGCGCTCGCATGTCCCGCGCCTGAGCATTACCTGCCACGATTCACGCGCCGCCGAAATGGCGGCGTTGGATTTTTATGTCAGTGACATCTCAAAAAATGACAATTACTAAATTGACTGACATAATTTTCGCTACTAGATTTTGCCTGCGACAAGTCGCGAATATCGGCGCTGATTAATCGTTTTCCTGACCGCATTAGTAATATTAAATAGCTTGTTTATGGCCACGCAACGCCTTTTGGCGATGCGCGCGGACTTTGTTCGCCGTTGAATTTTTACTGGTTGACGCGAATTTGTACGAAAACATGATTAAGAATTTACATACCAAGCGTGATATATGTCAATCAGCGTAAAACTGAGAAGAGCCTTTCAACGAACGATAATCGCCTTGTTCGCATAAACATCCATTTCCCTGAATGGCCAATTACATGTCAGGAGACGTTTAAATGAAAATCAGAAGTTCGCCTGTAATCCCATCGCTCATCTGCCCCGGGGTTCCCCTCGATGGCGCGCAGGCCGGCGTGGTCGTGCGTATCATCGACTCGGATGCGTCGGTGTATGCGAATTACCTCGTTCAGACGGCGGACGGCACGCAATACTGCGGGCAGATGGACGTCCGGCGCCGGCGCAATCGCGATGCGCTGCTGCGGCTCGCGCTGGAATCAGGACGCTCGGTCATGGTTATCGGCGGAATCAACAGTTATGTGAAGGCGGCGATGGTCGGCGCTCCCAGTCATGCGCTTTTTGAATCGACTGGTGGATCGAACCCAAACGACGCGCGTAGCGGGCGCCCGTAAAAAGTCACATGCCGCGTCGCTCCATTATCCGGAGGCGCGCGATTTT
Organism: Caballeronia sp. INML1; assembly: GCF_023631085.1. Lineage (NCBI taxonomy): Bacteria > Pseudomonadati > Pseudomonadota > Betaproteobacteria > Burkholderiales > Burkholderiaceae > Caballeronia > Caballeronia sp. INML1. The sequence goes on from NZ_JALQDT010000045.1 coordinate 45,576, forward strand.
GGAATCATGAAAAAAGGATCACGAGTGAGAAACATTGATAGTTCCGTCAACCTCGGCCTTGTGCGAGGCGGCATTCCGCTCACGGGCGTCAAGGGTGGTTTTCTCACCCGCATAATCGATTCGAATGATCTCGAGAACGTTAATTTCGTCATTCGAACCGGAGAGGGCGCGTTATATTGTGGTCAACTGAATATCGTCACTCACGAAAATAGAAACAATCTCCTGATGATGGCGCTGGATTACGGTCTGCCCGTCACACTCTCGGGTGACGATTCGGGAAACATAACCGGCCTCGCCGTTGCGAAGAGTGATTCGCCGATTCCATCCCTGAATTCCGCGTTTCTAAAGTTGCAGGACACGCGTACCGGCACGGTGGTGAGAATCGTCGACAAGGATCCAGGTTCGGCGGTCACCTACGTGCTCCAGACGAGCGACGGCTCGCGATACTGCGCCCAGATGTGGCCCAACAGGGATAACTACGACAACCGAAACAGCCTTTTCATGATGGCGCTGCGGATGAACATTCCGGTCACGATAACGGGCGGCGCCAATCATGAGGTGACTGCGATCGCCGTCGGATCGTAATATCCCTGCTCCCGCGCCCGCTCGCTACGGCGGGTGGGCAAGTTTTCTGCTAGTTTCACCGAAATCACAAGGGAGCAAGGACGAGCGTCATGAGCATGAATATCGAATACGCGAAGACCGCGCCCGAGCGCGCCGAAATCGACGCGCTGAGCGGCCCGATGGTCGTCGAGTTCGGCACCGACTGGTGCGGCTTCTGCCGCGCCGCGCAGCCGCTCATCGCGCAGGCGTTCCAGGGTCATGGCGCGGTGAAGCATATGAAGATCGAAGACGGCAGCGGCCGACCGCTCGGCCGCTCGTTTCGCGTGAAGCTCTGGCCGACGCTCGTCTTCATGCTCGGCGGCAAGGAAGTCGCGCGCCTCGTGCGCCCCGGCGACGTCTCCGAAATACGCGACGCGCTCGCGCTCATCGACGAACCGCTCGCGCAATAGCGTTCCTCCGAGGGTTATTCCTCGGTCAACGCCGCTCCCGAAACTTGTATGATGACCCGATGACTTTACGCGTTCCATCGAGTCGCATGTTCGAGAAGATCCCGCCGCGCGCCCTGTCGGACACGGTCGCGCAGAAATTGCAGAAGCTCATCGAGACCGGCAGCTTCGCCACGACCGGCAAGCTGCCGACCGAAGCCGTGCTCGCGCAGGAATTCGGCGTGAGCCGCACCGTGATCCGCGAAGCCATCTCACGGCTGAAGAACGAAGGCATGGTCGAGCCGCGCCAGGGCAGCGGTGTGTTCATCGTGGAGCGGGCGGGCATCCGGCCGTTGCGCATCGATTACGCGCAGGCCGTCGAGCCGGGCGCGGTCGTCCAGATTCTCGCGCTGCGCCGGGCGATCGAGGCCGAAGTCGCGTCCGAGGCCGCGCTGCGCCGCACCGACGAGCACCTGGCCGCTATCGATGACGCCCTCGGGCGCATCGACGAAGCGGTTCGCGAAGGCAGGGACGGCGTCGCGGAAGACGTCGCGTTCCATCGCGAAATCGCGAACGCGACCGGCAACCCGTACTTCCTGAAAACCCTCACCTTTCTGAATCAGTATCTCGAAGCCGGCACGCTCGTCACGCGCGGCAACGAGGCCCTGCGCGAGGACTTCATGCGTCAGGTGCGCGAGGAGCACGCGGCGATCGTCGAGGCGATCCGCTCGCGCGATTCGGTCGCCGCGCGCAACGCCGCCCAGACCCATCTCATCAACGCCGCGCGCCGCCTGGCGGAAGCGGGCATCTGCTAATTCATCGGGAAGAGAAACGCTATGACGAGAAACGTGGGAGTCATCGGCCTGGGCGCAATGGGCATGGGCGTCGCGCGTTCGTTGCTGCGCGCGGGCTTCGCCGTCCATGCGTACGATGTGAAGAAGCCCGCGCTCGATGCGTTCGCGGCCGAAGGCGGCCTTGCGTGCGCGTCGCCGGCGGAACTGGGCGGCAAGTGCGAGGTCGTGCTGACGGTCGTCGTCAACGCGGCGCAGACGGAGGCTGTGCTGTTCGGTGAGAACGGTGCGCTCGAGGCGATGAAACCCGGCAGCGTCGTGCTCGCATGCGCGACGGTATCGCCGCAATTCGCCGCCGACCTCGGCCGGCGCATCGGGGAAAAAGGCGTGTTGCTGCTCGACGCGCCCCTGTCCGGCGGCGCGGCCAAGGCCAATTCCGGCGACATGACGATGATGACCTCCGGCCCGGCCGACGCCTACGCCGCGTGCGAAGACGTGCTCGGTGCGATTGCGGGCAAGGTCTATCGTCTCGGCGACGCGCACGGCGCGGGCTCGAAGGTGAAGATCATCAATCAACTGCTCGCGGGCGTGCATATCGCCGCGGCCGCCGAAGCGATGGCGCTCGGCCTGCGCGAAGGCGTCGATCCCGATGCGCTCTACGACGTCATCACGCACAGCGCCGGCAACTCGTGGATGTTCGAGAACCGCGTGCCGCACATTCTGGCGGGCGACTACACGCCGCTTTCCGCCGTCGATATTTTCGTGAAGGACCTCGGCCTCGTGCTCGATACGGCGCGCACGTCGAAATTCCCGCTGCCGCTCTCGGCGGCGGCGCACCAGATGTTCATGATGGCGTCCACCGCCGGCCACGGCGGCGAGGACGATTCCGCGGTCATCAAGATTTTTCCGGGCATCGACATCCCGAAGGGAGCGAAGGAATGACGCAGACGGCGCAGACACTGCTCGGCTGTATCGCCGACGATTTCACGGGGGCGACCGATCTCGCCAACATGCTCGTGCGCGGCGGCATGCGCACGGTGCAGACCATTGGCATTCCCGAAGCGGGCACGCTAATCGATGCGGACGCGATCGTCGTCGCGCTGAAATCGCGCACGATTCCCGCCGCCGAGGCCGTGCGCCAGTCGCTCGACGCGCTCGAATGGCTGCGCGCGCAGGGATGCCGCCAGTTCTTCTTCAAGTATTGCTCGACCTTCGATTCCACCGATAAGGGCAACATCGGCCCCGTTTCGGACGCGTTGCTCGATGCGCTGAAGGCAGATTTCACGATCGCCTGCCCCGCGTTTCCCGAGAACGGCCGCACGATCTTTCGCGGCAATCTGTTTGTCGGGGATGTGTTGCTGAACGAGTCGGGCATGGAGAATCATCCGCTCACGCCGATGACCGATCCGAACCTCGTGCGCGTCTTGCAGCGTCAGACGCAATCGAAAGTCGGGCTGATCCGCTACGACACGATCGCCAAGGGCGCGGACGCGATCCGGGCGCGCATCGACGAGTTGAAGAAAGACGGCGTGCGCCTCGCCATCGCCGATGCCATATCCGACGCCGATCTCTACACGCTGGGCGACGCGTGCCGCGAACTTGCGCTCATCACGGGCGGCTCGGGCATCGCGCTCGGGCTTCCGCAAAACTTCCGCGCCGCGAACCTGCTCGCGCATGCGGAACATGCCGCCGATCTGCCGAAAATCGAAGGCAAGTCGGTGGTGCTGGCGGGCAGCGCATCGAAGGCGACGAACGCGCAGGTCGCGCACTGGCGCGAGTCGAAGCCGGGTTTCCGTATCGATCCGCTGGCGCTGTCGCGCGGCGAGCCGGTCGTGCAAAACGCTGTCGAATTCGCGCGCACGCACAACGAGCCTGTGCTCATTTACGCGACTTCGTCGCCCGATGAAGTAAAGGCGGTGCAGAAGGAACTGGGCGTCGAGAAGGCGGGGCAACTGGTCGAAGACGCGCTCGCGTCCATCGCGCGCACGCTGCGCGACGAAGGCTGCGTCAAGTTCGTCGTGGCGGGCGGCGAGACCTCGGGCGCGGTCGTGCAGGCGCTCGATGTGCGCACGCTGCGCATCGGGCCGCAGATCGATCCGGGCGTGCCGGCGACGCAGTCGATCGGCGCGAATGCCGATGAATCGCTGGCCCTCGCGCTCAAGTCCGGCAATTTCGGCGCGACCGATTTCTTCGAGAAGGCGTTGAAGGCACTGTGATGGCATCGAACGAACATTCCATTCGCGAAGAGATCTGCGTCACCGGCAAGAGCCTGTACGAGCGGCGCTATACGGTCGGCAGTGCGGGCAACATCAGCGCGCGGCTCGATGACGGCTGGCTCATCACGCCGACGGATGCGTGCCTTGGCCGCCTCGATCCAAACGACATCGCGAAGGTCGATCTTCAGGGCAATCACGTGTCGGGCGGACGGCCGTCGAAGACGCTCGCGCTGCATCGACGCATCTACGAGAGCAATGCGGATGCGCGCGGCGTGGTGCATACGCATTCGACGCATCTCGTGGCGCTGACGCTGGCGGGCGTCTGGAAGAAGGAAGATGTCCTGCCGCCGATCACGCCGTACTACGTGATGAAGGTGGGCCACGTGCCACTGATCGAATATCGCCGTCCGGGCGATGCGGCCGTGGCGGAGGAAGTGGCGGCGCTGGCGTCGAAGGTGCGCGCGGTGTTGCTGGAGCGCCTTGGGCCGGTGGTGTGGGAGAAATCGGTGTCGCACGCGAGTTACGCGCTGGAGGAGCTGGAGGAGACGGCGCGGCTGTATCTATCGACGATGCCGCGCCCCGAGCCGTTACCGGAAGCGGCGATCGAGGATTTGCGAGCGACATTCAACGCCCGATGGTAAAGAAATGCCGGTCGGCCGCGCAGCGGGCCGGAGCCGTGTGGTGCGGAACCAGTGAGTGAAGCGGAGCGAGGCGACAGACCGTGCGCGATCCAAGCCGGGTGAGTCTTATGAGGGCGACACTCAGGCCGCCCACGCTCACCTGGCAAGCACGGCCAACTTTGCAGCAGCAAAGAAAGTGACTGCCGCCCCAGACAGGGGCACAGCCAGCAGACCGACAAGAAATCAGGATTCCACGAGAGCCGAACCAGATCAAACCAGGAGCAACGCAAATGCCAAAATTCGCCGCAAACCTGACGATGATGTACACGGAGCACCCGTTCCTGGACCGTTTCGCCGCAGCATCGAAAGACGGCTTCAAGGCGGTTGAATTCCTGTTCCCGTACGAATTCGCAGCGAAGGACATCGAGCAACGCTTGAAGGACAACGGCCTGACGCAAGCGCTCTTCAACGCCCCGCCGGGCGACTGGGCGAAGGGCGAGCGCGGCATCGCGTCCTTGCCGGGCCGTGAAGAGGAATTCAGGCAGAGCGTGGCAAAAGGCCTCGAATACGCCGCCGTGCTGGGCAACAAAAAACTGCACGTGATGGCGGGCCTGATCGCGGCGGATCAGCCAAGAGAAAAACACCGCGCGGTGTATCTGAAGAATCTCGAATACGCGGCGAAGGAAGCGGAAAAGGCGGGCATCGGCATCGTGATCGAGCCGATCAACACGCGCGACATTCCCGGTTTCTTCCTGAACCGCCAGGACGACGCGCAAGCCATTTGCGACGAAATCGGCGCGCCTAACCTGCAAGTGCAGTTCGATATCTACCACTGCCAGATCGTCGAAGGCGATATCGAGATGAAGCTCAGACGCGACATGAAGCGCCCGAACGCGGGCATCGGCCACATTCAGATCGCGGGCGTGCCGCAGCGGCACGAGCCGAGCATCGGCGAACTCAATTATCCGTATCTGTTCGAGCTGATCGATTCGCTCGGCTACGAAGGCTGGATCGGCTGCGAATACAAGCCGAAGGCGGGCACGAGCGAAGGCCTCGGCTGGCTCAAACCTTATCTGTGAGAAAGGAAGCGATTACATGAAAATTCTCATCACCGGCGGCGCGGGCTTTCTTGGTCAGCGGCTCGCGAAGCGCCTTCTCGAGCGCAATGAACTCAACGGCAAGCCGGTCACGGAACTGGTGCTGCTCGACGTCGCGCGCCCGAACGACGAACGACTGCTCGCCGACCAACGCGTGCGCGCCGAAACCGGCGACATCTCCGATCCGGCCGTGCTGCAACGCCACATCGACACGCAGACCGAAGCCATCTTCCACCTTGCCGCGATCGTGAGCGGCCAGGCCGAAGCAGACTTCGATCTCGGCATGAAGATCAATCTCGACGCGTCGCGGGCGTTGCTCGAAGTGTGCCGCGCTGCGGGCCATAAGCCGCGCGTCGTGTTCACGAGTTCGGTCGCGGTGTATGGCGGCACGCTGCCCGATGTCGTGCAGGACGACACCGCGCTCAATCCGCAATCGTCGTACGGGACGCAGAAAGCGATCGCCGAGTTGCTGCTCTCCGACTACGCGCGGCGCGGTTTCGTCGATGGCCGCGTGCTGCGCCTGCCGACCATCAGCGTGCGGCCCGGCAAGCCGAACGCGGCGGCGTCGTCGTTTGCGAGCGGCATCATTCGCGAGCCGCTGAACGGCGAGCGCTCGACGTGTCCTGTCGATGGCGACACGCGCGTCTGGGTTCTGTCGCCGAAAAGCGCGATCGAAGCGCTGATCGCGGGCTGCGAGATCGATCGCGCGAAGCTCGGGCTCCGGCCGGTCATCAATCTGCCGGGCTTGTCGGTCAGCGTGAACGAGATGGTCGCGGCGCTGCGCGAAGTGGCGGGCGAGGAAGCGGTGCAGCGCATCGACTGGCAGCGCGACGAACGCATCGAGAAAATCGTCTGCAGCTGGCCCGGCGCGTGGAACCCGGCACGCGCGGAGCAACTCGGCCTCGTGGGCGACAAGAATTTCGCCGACGTGATCCGCGCCTATATCGCCGACGAACGCGGCTGAATCCCACTTCTTGCATCATCGATTCGTTCTGCACCGGGCGTCGCGCGCGCGATGCCCGCGTCCCCGCGCGCCTGTCATGCTTACATGCGCATTTCCGGGCTACACTTGTCTCTTAAATGTGACGAACGTCGGCCCGGCGCCGCGTGCACCGCGTTGAACCACGAGCGGCCGCAAGCTCGTATCTCTTTCGCTTTCGTGCTTCTTGCGCCTTCGCAACGCCGGCATCGCGGCGCGCGTCCCGTCGTCCCGTGACCACACCTTCCCGCGCGGGAGATTCCCATGTTGTTGCATCAGCTAGTCGATCGATTCGGCCCGGCGATCGTATTCATTAACGTAATGGGCTCGGCACTCGGGCTTCCGGTGCCCGCGATGCCGACGATGATCGTCGTCGGCGCCTCCATCGCGCTGATGGCCGTGAACGGCGGCGCGTTCTGGCCCGCGCTGCTCGGCGTGCTGTGCGTCGCGGTGGCGGGCGGCGTGCTCGGCGATCTCGTCTGGTTCCAGGGCGGGCGCAAGTACGGCGACAAGACGCTCAAGACCATCTGCAAGCTGTCCCTGTCGCGCGATACGTGCGTGAAGAAGACAGAACGTTTCTTCGGCCGCTGGGGCGTGCGGATTCTGCTCGTCGCGAAGTTCATCCCCGGTCTTTCGCTCGTGTCCGTGCCGCTCGCGGGCGCGATGGGCGTGAAGCTGCGCAGCTTCATCGCGCACGATGGCGCGGGCATCGCGCTGTGGGGCGCGGTCGGGCTGAGCGTCGGCGTCATCTTCGCGGCGCAGCTGGAAATGGTCTTCGCGATGATCTCGCAGCTCGGGCGACAGGCGGTGGCCGTCGTCGCGGTGCTGCTCGCGGTCTACGTCGCGTATCGCTGGTGGCGCCGCCGCGCGCTCATGGCGACGCTGGAAAAGGCGCGCATCAGCGTGGACGAGCTGTATGCGCTGATGAACGACGAGCCGCTGCCCGTGATCTTCGATATTCGCTCGCCGGAGAAGCGCATGCTCGATCCGGCCGCGATTCCCGGCTCTCTCTTCGCCGACGAGCGCGATCTCGCGAAGATCATCGAGAACTACGACAAGTCGCGCAAGGTCGTCATCTACTGCTCGTGTCCGAACGAAGTGTCGGCTGCGTGGATGGCCAAGACCATGCGCAACGCGGGCTTCCGGGACGTAGTGCCGCTCACGGGCGGACTGGACGCCTGGCGCCTCGCCGGTTTCGAGGTCGCGACGCTGACCGAGTTCGGCGAGCTCGCGGCGACCACACCGGAGGAGGTCGCGGAAATGGCGGCGATGTGCCCCTGGCCCGTGAAAGCGCCGGCGGCATCGCCCGCGGGCCCGGCATCCCTGCACGAAGCTGGTTTTCCACACGGAGATCGCGCATGAGCACAACGCCGTTCAACGAGCCTGGTCAAGGCATGCCGAATGTCGTCGCGTGGAGCGCACGCGAGCCGGTGCAGAATACCGATCCGAACGTCGTGCCGTCGCCGGCAGCCGCCGCCGCGTCCGACGACAGCGCGCCTTTCTCGCCGCTCGAAACGCGCGCGCACCAGATGTTTCCGCGCCTGACCGACAACGAGATCGAGCGCATGAGCCGCTTCGGGACTGCCGCGCACTGGCGTCAGGGCGAGTGGCTGTTCCGCATGGGCGAGACCGGGCGCGGCATGGTGGTCGTCCTGAAAGGGCTCGTGCGCGTGACGCGCCGCAACGCGCTCGGGCAGGAGCATCTCGTCGTCGAGCACGGGCCGGGGCATTTTCTGGCGGAAGTGGCGCAGCTTTCGGGCAAGCCGTGTCTCGTCGATGGCGTCGCCGCCGAGGACGTCGACGGCATCGTGATTCCGCCTGAGCGGCTGCGCGCGCTGCTCGTCGCCGAAGCGGAACTGGGCGAGCGCATCATGCGCGCGCTGATCCTGCGGCGCGTGGGGCTGATCGAAAAGGGCAGCGGCCCGGTGCTGCTCGGGCAGTCGGACGATGGCCATCTGGTCTCGCTGCAGGGCTTTCTGCGGCGCAACGGTTATCCGCACACGGTGATCGACGCGTGCACCGATCCCGATGCGATTTCGCTGCTCGAACGCATCTCGGCATCGACGTCCGACTTCCCGCTCGTCATCTGCCCGGACGGCACCGTGCTGCGCGCGCCCAGCGAGAATCAGATCGCGACGCAGCTCGGCTGGCTGCCCGAGTTCGATCCGGCGCATGTCTACGATGTCGCGATCGTCGGCGCGGGGCCGGCGGGTCTCGCGACGGCGGTGTATGCGGCGTCCGAAGGCTTGTCGGTGGCGGTGTTCGATTGCCGCGCGCCGGGCGGGCAGGCGGGTGCGAGCTCGCGCATCGAGAACTATCTCGGCTTTCCGACCGGGATCTCCGGCCAGGCGCTCGCCGGGCGCGCGTTCGTGCAGGCGCAGAAGTTCGGCGCGCATATCGCGATTCCGACCAAGATCAAGGCGCTGCATTGCGATTGCAATCCGATCCAGATCGAACTGGAGAACGGCGCGCGCGTGACGACGCAGACGGTGGTGATCGCATCGGGCGCGGCGTATCGGCGACCGGATATCGCCGGACTCGAGCGGTACGAGGGGCACGGCACGTATTACTGGGCGTCGCCGGTCGAGGCGAAGCTGTGCAAGAACTCGGAAGTGGTGCTCGTCGGCGGCGGCAATTCGGCGGGACAGGCCGTGGTGTATCTCGCGACGCACGCGAAGCATGTGCATGTGCTGATTCGCGGCGCGGGGCTATCGGCGAGCATGTCGCATTATCTGGTGGAGCGCATCGGCTCGTTGCCGAACGTCACGGTGCGCACGCATACGCAGATCACCTCGCTCGATGGCGATGGCCGCGCACTGACCGCCGTCAATTGCAGTACGCCGGATGGACCGCTCAAGATCGACTCGCGGCATCTGTTTCTCTTTACCGGCGCGGATCCGAATACCGACTGGTTGCGCAACTGCAATGTGAATGTCGATGGCAAGGGCTTCGTGCTCACTGGGCCCGAGGCCCACGACGGACGCACGCAAGGCGTGATGGCGCTGGAAACCAGCGTGCCGGGGGTGTTCGCCATCGGTGATGTGCGGTCGAATTCGACCAAGCGTGTTGCGGCTGCGGTGGGGGAGGGGGCGGCGGTGGTTGCCCAGATTCATGGGCTGCTCGCCAAGCGGGAGGCATTGGGGGTGGGGTGAGGTTTTTTTTTGCTTCGCTTTTGCTGGATCCCGTATTCGTGTTGGTCTATTAGCACTGCCCCTATGCGGGGCGGCAGTCACTTTCTTTGCAGCAGCAAAGAAAGTAACCAAAGAAAGCAGCTTGTTAGGCCCGCGGTCACACGCAGTTTGGCCATGCTTGCCATGTGATCGTGGGCTGCCTAAGTGTCGCCCTCACAAGACTAATCGGGCTTGGCTCGCGCACGGTCTGTCACCTCGCGCCGCACAGCGGAGCGGTTCAGCACTAAATGGCTCCGGCCTGCTTCGCGGCCGCTGGGTTCATCGGGTTTGCGCGCGCTTCGTCGCTAACGCTTCCATCGCACTGCAGGTGCGACAGGTTGGTTTCCCTGATAGACCCGTCGGCAGCGCGTAGCGCTTTGCCGAAGCTATTTGGTGCTGAACCAGCAAGTGGAGTGGTGCGATGAGACAGACCGTGCGCGAGCCAAGCGCGGTTGGGCCTATGAGGGCGACACTTAGGCAGCCCACGGTCACATGGCAAGCATGGTCAAACTGCGTGTGACCGCGGGCGTGTGGAGCTGCTTTCTTTGGTTACTTTCTTTGCAGCAGCAAAGAAAGTGACTGCCGCCCCGCACAGGGGCAGTGCTAATAAACCAACACCAATACGGGACCAGGCGAAAAGCAAAAACAAACTCAAGAAGGAAACAGCAAAGAAAACTCGATCCACTCATCACGAGTGCAGTCAGCGGTCACACTACCGCCGTGCAACCGCATGATCGCCTGAACGATCGACAACCCGAGCCCGCTCGATTCAGTGAACTCGCTACGCGCCGCATCGCCACGATAGAAGCGGTCAAAGAGCTTGCCAAGCTCCTCCCGCCCGATGCGCGGCCCGCGATTGCCCACCACGATGCGCGCACCCTGTTCGTCCGCGTGTCCACTCAGCCGCACCACGGTGCCCGGCGTCGCATAACGCACCGCATTCACAACCACATTGCCAATGGCCCTTCGGCACATGATTGCATTTGCAACCATTTCGCCGTCGGCGTCGATATCGAAGGTAATGCGGCGTTCTTCGGCGATGCCTTCGAAGTAAGCGCCGATGGTTTCGAGTTCCTCGCGGATATCGAGCCGTTCGCGCTCGATGCGCTGCCGCCCGTGATCCGCCTGCGCAAGAAACAGAATGTTCTGCGCGATACGCGCGAGCCGCTCCAGTTCCTCGAGATTCGATTCCAGCACGCCGCGATACTCAGCGACATTGCGCTCATGCGCGAGCGCAACCTGCGTTTCGCCGATCAACACGCCGATCGGCGTGCGCACCTCATGCGCGAGATCCGCGGAGAATTGCAGCAAGCGCTCATAGCCGTGTTCGAGACGATCGAGCATCGCGTTGAACGATGCCGCGAGGCTCTGCAACTCGGCGGGCGCGTGCGCAACATCGAGCCGCGCGGAAAGCCGGTTCGGCGTGATTTCCGCGGCCTTGTCGGCCATTGCCTTCAGCGGCATGAGTCCGCGGCTCGTGACCCAGTACGCGAGCAGAAGCGTCACGAGCACCGCGCCGATCACCGTGATCCACACGCGTTCCAGATACGCCGACAAGACGATCGCTTCCTGTGTCATCACGTGCGCCGCGATGATCTCCACCACTTCGCCGCTCTGGCCGATACGCGCCTGTGCGCCGACCCAGCGCATGCGCACGCCGTCCGCACGCGAGCCTTCGTAAAGATCGTCGAGCCCGATGGCCCGCGTCATCGGCACGATATGAAGCGGCGGCAACGGCATCTGTTCCGGATCCACGTTGATGAAAGGCGCCGAGCCTGCGCGCCGGAACAGGATGACGTCCTGCCGGTCGCCGAGCATCGTTTCGAAGAGCTTCGGCCGCGCTTCGATTTCATTGATCGTGTAGAGATCGTGCAGCAGCGAGCGGAAATGCTCGACGCGGGCGATCAACTGATAGTCCGCACGTGTGGACAGCGCGCGATTCGTCGCCTGATAGAGCGACGCGCCAACCATCCCGACCACGACGCACACAGTCACCGCAAAAGATAGCGCGATACGCAGCGCAAGTGAACGCGAAGGCCGGTTCAAGGATTCTCCCCGAACGAATAGCCGATGCTGCGCACCGTATGGATCAGCTTGAGATCGTACGGGTTGTCGATCTTCGCGCGCAGTCGCTTCACCGCGACATCGACGACGTTGGTATCGCTGTCGAAGTTCATGTCCCACACTTCCGATGCGATGAGCGTGCGCGACAGCGCCTCGCCCTGATGCTTGCAAAAGAGATGCAGGAGCGCGAACTCCTTGTTCGTGAGCGCGATGTCGATGCCCTTGCGCGTCACCTTGCGGCGCAGGACATCGACATGCAGATCCGCGATCTGAAACGTATCCGATTCGCGCATCACGCCGCGCCGTAATAGCGTGCGAATACGCAGCACGAGTTCAGTGAAGGAAAAAGGCTTGACGAGGTAATCGTCGGCGCCGAGTTCGAGTCCGTGAATGCGATCCGTCACGTGATCGCGCGCGGTCAGAAAAATGACAGGCAAGTCACGTTTCGCGCGCAATGCGGACATGACCTGCCAGCCGTCGATGCCGGGAAGCATCACATCGAGCACGATCAGCTCGTACGGATTCGCGAGGGCCTGATGCAATCCGTCCGTGCCGTTGCGCACGAGATCGACCTGATAGCCGGACTCGATGAGCCCTTTTTTCAGGTAGTCGCCGGTCTTGCGGTCGTCTTCGATAACGAGGATGGTCATGCTCGCGCTGCGTCGAATGGATTGCCGTCATTCTAGCCAGAGCACGTGCTGCCCTCGCCAAGATGACAAAAAAGTCATCCACAGGTCATCGATCGATCAGCGGCGCGTCGCTACCATGCCAGCGAAACTCAATCGAATCGCGAGGCTCGAAGACGTGCAAATACAACCGTTATGGCTGCGCATCACGCACTGGCTCAATGCGTTCGCCGTGTTGATCATGGTGACGAGCGGCTGGCAGATCTACAACGCATCGCCGATCTTCAGATCCATTGTTTTCCCAAGCGCCATCACGCTCGGCGGCTGGCTCGGCGGCGCGCTGCAATGGCATTTCGCGGCGATGTGGTTGCTGGTCGCGAACTTCATCGTGTATGTCGCGATGAATGTTTTCACGGGACGCCTGCGCCGCCGCATGTTTCCGCTCTCGATCAGAAGCATCGTCACGGACGCATTCGCCGCATTGCGCGGCAAGCTCGGCCACGACGATCTCACGCACTACAACGCGGTACAAAAGTTCGCGTATCTGGCGGTGATCGTGGACATCGTGATCGTGATCCTGTCGGGCCTCGCGGTATGGAAGTCCGTGCAATTTCCATTGCTTCGAACGCTCATGGGCGGCTACGACGAGGCCCGCGTCGTGCATTTCTTCGGCATGAGCTTTCTGGTCGCGTTCTTCGTGGTGCATGTGGTGATGGTTGCACTCGTGCCGCGCTCGCTTGTGATGATGATTCGAGGTCGTTAAGCCATGTCGCTCAAGCTATTCAAATCGAGACCCGATGCCGAGCTCATCATCAAGGATGCGGCGAAGGAATTAAAGGCGCCCGCGCGACGTTTATTCGGCAAGCGCATTCTGTCGCTCGGAGGCCTCGCGATGCTGTCCGGCTGCAACATCACCGACGATAAATCCATCAACGCGATGCTGCGCCGCATTTCATCCTTCAACGACGACGTGCAGGCGCTCCTGTTCGATCCGGCCAGGCTCGCGCCGACCTATCCCGAATCGATGATCACGCGCCCGTTTCCGTTCAACGCGTTCTACGACATCGACGAAGTGCCCGAAGTCGACCCGTCGACGTACAAGCTGGAGATCGGCGGCCTCGTCAAAGGCAAGCGCGTCTGGACGCTCGACGAACTGCACGCGATGCCGCAGGAAAGCCAGGTGACGCGGCATATCTGCATCGAAGGCTGGAGCGCGATCGGCAAGTGGGGCGGCGTGCGCTTTGCGCATGTTCTCGCGCGGGCGGGCGCCGATACGAGCGCCAAATACGTGGCCTTCCATTGCGCCGACAACTACTCGACGAGCATCGACATGCCGACCGCGCTGCACGCGCAGACGTTGCTCACGCTCACCTACGACGGCCAGATTCTGCCGCCGAAATACGGCTTCCCGATGAAGCTGCGTATGCCGACCAAACTCGGCTACAAGAACCCGAAGCACATCGTCGCGATCACCGTGACGAACGATTACCCCGGCGGCTATTGGGAGAACCAGGGCTACAACTGGTTCGGCGGGTCCTGAAGCCTTCGTTTTCACACTCCAAGGAGATTGCATGTCGATTCGAATGAAACTCGGCGTCAGCATCGTGACGCTCGCACTCGCTTCCGCAGCCTTTGCCCAGACGCCCGCCGCGAAACCCGCGCGCATTCGCGGCGATATCGTGTCACTGTCAGGCGACACGCTCACCGTCCATCGACGCAGCGGCGACACGGTGAAGATCGCCGTCAAGTCGGATACGCCTGTCACCGCGCTGAAGAACATCAAGCTGCAGGACATCAAGCCGGGCTCGTTCGTCGGCACGGCGGCGACCACCGGTACGGACGGCAAGCTCACCGCGACCGAAGTGCTCGTGTTCCCGGAAGCCGCGCGCGGCACCGGCGAAGGTCACTATGCGTGGGATCTGGGCCCGCAAAGCTCGATGACCAACGCGAATGTCGATCAGGTCGTGCAGGGCACGAGCGGCCGGGATCTCAAGCTCTCGTACAAGGGCGGCTCGAATTCGGTGACGGTGCCGGAGAACGTGCCCGTCGTGACCTTCGCGCCCGCGACGCATGACGACCTGAAGCCGGGCAAGAAGGTGTTCGTTGTCGCAAGTCCGGCGGGTTCGGACTTCGCGGCGCAGCGTATCGTCGTGGAGAAGGATGGCGTCGCGCCGCCGATGTAAGCGGCCCGCATTCGTGCATCTTGCAAGCGCCCGCCGGGATGTTGCCGGCGGGCGTTTGTCATTCGAGCGCCGTGCGAATGCGCCTGCAACTATCGGTTGAACATAGCGCGTATCAGCAGATACTACGCGTTCGGGATAACATGGCCGTTTGCATCTTTTGATCTTGCGCAACGTAACTTCAGGCCACGCCACCCGTAAGGAGACATGCATGAGCAACACGCGTTCGGGCTTTCCCGCCTATCCGAATACGCAGCTTTATATCGACGGCGCCTGGCGCGATGGCTCGCGCGACACCGCCGTGATCAATCCGGCGAACGAAGCCGAAATCGGCCGTCTTGCGCTCGCAGGCGAAGCGGAGCTTTCACTCGCAGCCGACGCCGCCGCTCGCGGCTTCAAGGAATGGCGCAAGGTCTCGCCGTATGAGCGCAGCAAGCTGATGCGCCGGGCGGCGCAGAACATTCGCGAACGCGCCGAGCAGATCGCCGCCATCATGACGATGGAGCAGGGCAAGCCATTCGGCGAGGCGCGCATCGAAACGCTGTCGGCGGCGGACATCATCGAATGGTTCGCGGAAGAAGGGCGTCGCACGTATGGCCGTGTGATTCCGTCGCGCACGGATGCCGTGCGCCAGATCGTCACGCGCGAACCGGTCGGTCCGGTCGCCGCGTTCACGCCGTGGAATTTCCCGATCAATCAGGCGGTGCGCAAGGTGTCGGCCGCGCTCGCATCGGGCTGCTCGGTCGTGCTGAAAGGCCCCGAGGAAACGCCCGCGAGTTGCGCGGCGCTCGTGCAGGCCTATGCCGATGCGGGCCTGCCTGCCGGCGTGCTGAATCTCGTGTTCGGCGTGCCCGCCGATGTCTCGAAGTATCTGATCGCGCATCCCGCCATCCGCAAGATTTCGTTCACCGGCTCGACGCCGGTCGGCAAGCTGCTCGCATCGCTCGCAGGCGAGCACATGAAGCGCGTGACCATGGAGTTGGGCGGCCACGCGCCCGCCATCGTGTTCAAGGACGCCGACATTCCCCGCGCGGCGAAGATGCTCGCATCGGCGAAATTCCGCAACGCCGGCCAGGTATGCATTTCGCCGACACGCTTCCTCGTCGAAGAATCCGCGTATGAGGAGTTCGTGCAGCACTTCGTCGCGACTGCGAGCGCGGTGAAAGTCGGCAATGGCCTCGACGATGGCGTGCAGATGGGCCCGCTCGCAAACGGCCGCCGTCTCGAAGCGATGGAGCGTCTCGTCGCCGATGCGCGCGAGCATGGCGCGAAGGTGTTGACGGGCGGCGAGCGCATCGGGCGCGAAGGCTACTTCTTCGCGCCGACCGTGCTCACCGATGTGCCGCTGAGCGCGCGCATCATGACTGAAGAGCCGTTCGGCCCGATCGCGCCGATCGCATCGTTCAAGTCGTATGATGAAGTGATCGCCGAGGCGAACCGTCTGCCTTACGGACTCGCGGCATACGCTTACACGAGCTCGGCGGCGACGTCGGCGGCGGTGTCGGACGATATCGAAAGCGGGATGCTCTCGATCAATCATCACGGTCTCGCGTTGCCGGAGACGCCGTTCGGCGGCGTGAAGGACTCGGGCTATGGCTCGGAAGGCGGCAGCGAAGCGATGGAAGCGTATCTCGTCACGAAGTTCGTGACGGAGCATCGTTGATTCTTGCGTGGTGAAGTCGTTCGAAAGGCGGCCCTTCGAGGGCCGCTTTTGATTGCACCAAATTGTTCAGGATGGCGAATCGAAAGGCGCGTGAAGCCTCGGTGAAATAAGCACCAGTTTCAGGTGTGTAACGCCGTAACACGCGGAAAAATGTCCGTAGCCGAATTGCCAGCTTCACTCTCTAGCATGTATCGATACGTGCCTTCCGCTCGTCCGACGCATGGAGAACCGAATGCTGAGTCCACACGAATTTCCACGCTCCTGCTGATCGAGCGCTCGCCTCACCAGGTCGAAGTATTCGGTCAGCACGCGGCGCGCTTGCGTCAGGAAGCGCTCGTCGAGATCACACGGCTGCCGACCGGCGTGCCCATGCCGCTTCTCACGCAGAAAGGTCACGATGTGCTCAAAAGGCTCGGCGCGCTCCGGAACCTTCGCTCGAACGAAGCCGAAGACAGCGAATAGGCCGAGCGCGTCTTCGCTCGCAAGCGTATTCTGTGTTTCGTTCGCGGATACACGGAGCCTGCAAGTGACTCAATCGAAACATCCGACCGTCACAATTCTGGGCGCGGGCAGCATGGGATCGGCCATCGGCCGTGCATTGACGCAATCGGGCGCGCGCGTGCTGACATCGCTCGAAGGCCGCAGCGCCGCCAGCGCAGCGCGCGCACGCGAGGCCGGCATGGAAGACGCGAGCCTCGATAGCCTAGTGGCATGCGAGTTCATTCTGTCCATCGTGCCGCCCGCGGTTGCGATCGACACCGCGAAACGCATGGCGCCCGCGCTCGAACAGGCGAGCGTCCTGCCGCTCTTCATCGATTGCAACGCGATCAATCCGGATACGGTCCGGGAGATCGAGCGCGTGCTTGAACCGACCGGCACGCCGTTCGTCGATGGCGCGATCATCGGCATGCCTTCTTCGCCGAAGTTTTACATGTCGGGGCCGCATGCACGGCATACGCAGCCACTCGCCGATGCCGGCCTCGTCGTGCGCGTGCTCGATGGACCGGTCGGTGCCGCATCCGCGCTCAAGATGTCGTATGCGGGCATCACGAAGGGACTGACGGCGCTCGGTTCGGCCATGTCGCTCGCCGCGATGCGCAACGGCGCGGGAGACGCGCTCTTCAGCGAACTCGCAGAGAGTCAGCCCGCGCTTGCCGCGTGGCTCGCGGGTAATGTGCCGCGCATGCCGCCGAAGGCGTATCGATGGGTCGCGGAGATGGAAGAGATCGCGCAGTTCATCGGCGACGAATTCGCCGAGCATCGCATCTACGAAGGCGCGGCGGGACTTTACGCGCGGCTTGCGCAAGACAAGGACGCGACCGACGCACTCGAACGCTTCTTCACCGAACGCCGCTAGACGCGCGCTGCCGCGGCTTCTTTTATGTACTCGAAGAAGCGCGCCGCGCGCCGGTCGCCCGCATACGCGGAGTTGATGCGCACCCACGGACACGCTTCGCCATTCGGGCGGTAATAGCTGCCCGGCGCGAGCGTCACGCCAAGCTTCGCCGCTTCGTCGACGAGCACGGACGAATGGTCGATGCCCGGCACCTTTGCCCACACGAAATTGCCGCCGCTCGGTTCATCGAACACATCCCAGCCGTAGCTTTCGAGCGTTTGCACCGCGCTCGACAGCGAATCACGCACGCGCTTGCGCAGCCGTTCCAGATACTTGCGATACGTGCCGCGTTCCAGCAGGCTCGCCGCGACGCTCTCCGCGAAACGCGTGCCGCCGAGACTCGTCAGCACCTTCACATCGACGAGATTCTTCACGAGCTCGCGATTCGCCGCGAGATAACCGATTCGCAGCGACGACGACAGTGTCTTCGACAATCCGCCCACGTAGATCACGCGATCGAACTGATCGAGCGATGCGAGCCGTTGCGTCGGCACGGCCTGGAAGTCGGCGTAGATATCATCCTCGACGATCGTGAAGCCGTGCTGCGTCGCGAGCTGCAGCAGCCTGAATGCGACCTGCGGCGCGATATTCGTCGCGGTCGGATTCTGGAAGACCGTGTTGATGAAGAAGAGCTTCGGTTGATGCTGCTTGAGCAGTTCCTCCGCAACATCGATATCGGGACCATTCGCGAGCCGCGGCACGCCGACGAGACGCACGCCTTGCAGCTTGAGAAGCCCGAAGAGGTTGTAGTAACCCGGGTCTTCGACGAACACCGTATCGCCGGGCTTCAGCATGTAGCGCACGATCAGGTCGAGCGCCTGACTCGCACCGGTGGTGATCATCACGTTCGGCAGATCGGCGTCGATGCCGAGCGCGTTGATGCGCATCACGACTTGCTGGCGCAGGCTGGTGTCGCCGTGAGGGATCGCGTAGTCGATCACGCTCGGCACATCGATGCGTGACGCCTGACGGATCGCCTGCGTGAGACCGTCAACGTCGCGCCACGCCTCCGGAATGAAGCCGCTCGACAGCTTCAGCGACTCGCCGGGATAGTTGAACTGCTGAAGGATCTGGTTCGATTCTTCCTCGGCCAGGCGCGGATCGCAATTTCCGGCGTTGCTGTCGCGTTCGTCCACGTGATTCGCCACATAGAAGCCGGAACCGTGCTTCGGCTGAATCAGCCCGCGGGACGCGAGCCGGTCGTACGCCTCGATCACCGGAAAGCGGCTGATGCGCTGTTCGGCGGCGAGCTGACGAATCGAGGGCAGCTTCGCGCCTGCGAGCACGCGGCGCGAACGGATCATCGCCTCGACCTGGTTGACGATCTGCTCGGTCAGCGGCACGCCGGTGCCGCCGTCGATGTGGAGCGGAAGTGCGTTCATGATGTTTCAAACTGTTCAGTGATTCATAGTGAACACTTTGATTTCGCTGTTCACAGGTGTCGTCAGGACATTCGAACGCATCCGAAAAGCCGCGTCAAGACTGTCCGAGCGGCTAGGCGAACTGTTTTTCAAGTGTCAGATCGCCATGAACTGTTCGGCCAAAATAGCTTAACAGTTCTGCTCCAACTGTTCATAAGTGTTCATTCAAGCTGTTCGGAATCGGTCGAATAATAGGATCAACGGCTGCTTTGCGCATGCGAACGCGGCCTTCCAGTTACACGATCCGAAGGAGCAGCATCATGCGTGAAATCCGGACATTCGAACTCGATCGGCGCGACGCGCCCACGCGCTGGGTGATCGATCGGCCTCAGACGTTGCGCGTCACGCGCGGGCAAGTCTGGCTGACCATCGAAGGCGCAGCCGATGACTACTGGCTCGACGCGGGCGCCTCCGTCGAACTCAAGCCGTACACGACGATCTGGGTCAGCGCGACGGAGGACGCCAGTTGGTTCTCGATGGCCTC
The DNA here is from genome assembly GCF_023631085.1 of Caballeronia sp. INML1. Taxonomy (NCBI): domain Bacteria; kingdom Pseudomonadati; phylum Pseudomonadota; class Betaproteobacteria; order Burkholderiales; family Burkholderiaceae; genus Caballeronia; species Caballeronia sp. INML1. The sequence goes on from NZ_JALQDT010000045.1 coordinate 65,272, forward strand.
CGGCTCGACGCGCGGCAGCGCGCGCAGGCTGGCCGATATCGCGCGCGCGTGGTTTGCGCGCCGTCCGATGCCGGCGAAACTGGCGACCTTGAAGGCGTAGGCGAAAAAAAACCCGGCCGTGGCCGGGTTCAATGTTCCCGCGCTCTTTCGAGCGCGGTCACCTGCAAAACAGGCTTGACTTACGCCGCCAGCAGCGAGCGCAGCACGAACGGCAGAATCCCGCCGTGCTTGTAGTAGTCGACTTCGATCGGCGTGTCGATGCGCAGCAGCACCTGCACGCGATCTTCCTTGCCGTCCTTGCGATGGATCACCAGCGTGACTTCCTGCTGCGGCTTGAAGTCATCGCCGAGACCTTCGATGTCGTACGTCTCTTCGCCGGTGATGTTCAGTGACTGGACGCTGTCCGAGCCCTTGAATTGCAGCGGCAAGACGCCCATGCCGACGAGGTTCGAGCGGTGGATACGCTCGAAGCTGCGCGCGACCACGGCCTTCACGCCGAGCAGTTGCGTGCCCTTCGCCGCCCAGTCGCGCGACGAACCCGTGCCGTACTCTTCGCCGGCGAAGATGACGGTCTGCGTGCCGGCGTCGATGTACTTCATCGCCGCGTCGTAGATCGACAACTGTTCGCCGCTCGGCTGGTGAATCGTCAGGCCGCCTTCGATGCGGGTGCCGTCGGCCTTCGCCGGGATCATCAGATTCTTGATGCGCACGTTCGCGAAGGTGCCGCGCATCATCACGTCGTGGTTGCCGCGACGCGACCCGTAGCTGTTGAAGTCGGCCTTCTGCACGCCGTTTGCCTTCAGCCACACGCCCGCCGGCGACGTTTCCTTGATCGAACCGGCCGGGCTGATGTGGTCGGTCGTCACTGAATCGCCGAAGATGCCGAGCGCGCGCGCGCCCTTCACAGCGGGGATCGAATCGGCCGGCTTCATCGAAAAGTCGCTGCCGAAGAACGGCGGCTCGGCGATGTACGTCGACTTCGGCCAGTCATACACCTGACCGCTTTCGCCCGCGATCTTGCTCCACAGGTCGCCTTCCTTCGTGAGCTGCGAATAGTTCTCGCGGAACGCCTTCGCATCCAGCGCGAACTTGAGCAGCGCGTGGACTTCGTCGCTCGTCGGCCAGATATCGCCGAGATAGATGTCGCGGCCGTTCGTGCCCTGGCCGACAGGCTCGGTCATCAGATCGCGCGTGATGTTGCCCGCGATGGCGTAGGCCACGACGAGCGGCGGCGAAGCCAGGAAGTTCGCGCGGATGTTCGGGTGAATGCGCGCTTCGAAGTTGCGGTTGCCGGACAGCACCGCTGCCGCGATGACGTCGTTCTTCGTGATTGCGTCGTTCAGTTCCGGCGTCAGATCGCCCGCGTTGCCGATACAGGTCGTGCATCCGTAAGCGGCGAGCGTGAAGCCGAGCTTGTCGAGATAGGGCATGAGACCCGTCTTCGTCAGATACTCGGTGACGATGCGCGACCCCGGCGCGAGCGACGTCTTGATGTGCGGCGCGACGGTCAGACCCGCTTCGACGGCCTTCTTCGCGAGCAAGCCGGCGGCGAGCAGCACGCTCGGGTTCGACGTGTTCGTGCACGACGTGATCGCGGCGATCAGCACATCGCCGTTCTTCAGGTTCACGCCGTCGGTCGTCCTGTATTGCACGTTCAGGTCGGCGGCCTTCTTGTTGAAGCCGTTTTCGCCGACCGGCTTCGAAAAGAGATCGACGAACGTGCTCTTCACGTTGCCGATTTCGATGCGGTCCTGCGGACGCTTTGGGCCTGCGAGCGACGGCGCGACCGTGCCGAGATCGAGCGTGAGCGTCTTGGTGTAGTCGATGTCGCCGGCCTTCGGCACGCCCCACAGCTTCTGCGCCTTGAAGTATCGCTCGAACGCGGCGATTTCCTCGTCGGTGCGGCCCGTGCCCTTGAAGTATTCGATGGTCTTTTCGTCGACCGGGAAGAAGCCCATCGTCGCGCCGTACTCGGGCGCCATGTTGCCGATGGTCGCGCGGTCCGGCACGCCGATCGAGGCCGTGCCTTCGCCGAAGAACTCGACGAACTTGCCGACGACCTTCTCCTTGCGCAGCATTTCAGTGATGGTCAGCACGAGGTCGGTCGCCGTGCAGCCTTCGCGCAGCTTGCCCTTCAGCTCGACGCCGACGACGTCCGGCGTCAGGAAGTACACAGGCTGGCCGAGCATGCCCGCCTCCGCTTCGATGCCGCCCACGCCCCAGCCGACCACGCCGATGCCGTTGATCATCGTGGTGTGGCTGTCCGTGCCGACGAGCGTGTCCGGGTAGTAGACGGTGTCGTTGCCCTCGGTCTTCTTGTGCACGCCGCGCGCAAGATATTCGAGGTTCACCTGGTGCACGATGCCGATTCCCGGCGGCACGACCTTGAACGTGTCGAACGCCTGCATGCCCCACTTCATGAACTGGTAGCGCTCGTTGTTGCGCTGAAATTCCAGCTTCATGTTCAGGTCGAGCGCGTTCGGCTCGCGGAAATGATCGATCTGCACCGAGTGATCGACGACGAGATCCACCGGCACGAGCGGCTCGATTGCCTTCGGGTCCTTGCCGGCGCGCTTGGCGACGCCACGCATCGCGGCGATGTCGGCGAGCAGCGGCACACCGGTGAAGTCCTGCAGCACGACGCGCGCGACGACGAACGGGATTTCATCGACACGAGCGGCATTTGGCTTCCAGCTCGCCAGTTGCTCGATGTGCTCTTCGGAGATCTTCTTGCCGTCGTAGTTGCGCAGGACCGATTCGAGCACCAGCCGGATCGAGACCGGCAGGCGCTCGATCTTGACCTTCAGCGCGTCGCCGAGTTGCGGCAGCGAGTAGAGCTTGCCTTTGCCGGAGCCGCTGTCGAATTCCTTGAGCGTGTTGTGAAGATTGTGGGCCATGGTTATTTTCCTTGGACTAAGACGAGGAAATTGCTTCTCTAAGGCTAAATCACGTACAGATCGACATATTCATTGACCGGCATCGCTTCGAGCCTTGCCTGATCGAGCGATACCGCGAGTATCGCCTGCTGCTGCTTTTGCGGAAACCGACGCGCGAGATTGGTCCTGAATTTCTCGACGAGCAGCGCAATGCCATCCGCGCGACGGCGCTTGTGACCGATCGGATATTCGACCGCGATTTCATCGAGCTTTGTGCCGTCGTTGAATTCGACGGTCAGCGCATTCGCGATCGAACGCTTGTCCGGGTCGTGATAATCCTTCGTGTACTGCGTGTCTTCCACGCATTCCATCTTCGCGCGCAGTGTGTCGATGCGCGGGTCCTGCGCGATCGAATCTTCGTAATCGGCGGCGGTGAGCCGGCCGTAAATCAGCGGCACGACGACCATGTACTGAATACAGTGATCGCGGTCCGCGGGGTTGTTCAGCGGCCCTTTTTTGTCGATGATGCGAATCGCCGCTTCGTGCGTGCGAATCGTGATCTTGCTGATGTCATCGACGGACCTGCCGGCTTCCTTCAGCTTGCCGTGCAAGATCATCGCGGCTTCGACGGCCGTTTGCGAATGGAACTCGGCAGGGAAGGAAATCTTGAAGAGCACGTTCTCCATCACGTAAGAACCATACGGACGCTGGAACCTGAACGCGTTGCCCTTGAAGAGCACATCGTAAAAGCCCCATGTCTTAGCGGTCAAAACGGATGGATAGCCCATCTCGCCGGTCTTCGCGATCAGCGCGAGACGCACGGCGCGCGACGTGGCGTCGCCCGCGGCCCACGATTTGCGCGAGCCGGTGTTCGGCGCATGACGATACGTGCGCAGCGGATGACCGTCGACGAAGGCAAGCGAAACCGCATTGATCAGTTCATCGCGCGTGAGGCCGATCATCTGCCCGACGACGGCCGTCGATGCGAGCTTGACGAGCAGCACGTGATCGAGCCCGACCTTGTTGAACGAGTTCTCGAGCGCGATGCAGCCTTGAATTTCGTGCGCCTTGATCATCGCGATCAGGACGTCTTTCATGTCGAGCGGCTTCTTGCCCGATGCGATCGCATTACGTGAAAGCCAGTCGGCCGTTGCAAGAATGCCGCCGAGGTTATCCGACGGATGGCCCCACTCGGCGGCGAGCCACGTGTCGTTGAAGTCGAGCCAGCGGATCATTGCGCCGATATTGAACGCGGCCTGTACCGGGTCGAGCTGAAACTGGGTGCCTGGCACCCTCGCGCCGTTGGGGACGATCGTGCCGGGCACGATCGGTCCCATCAGCTTGGTGCAGGCGGGGTAGGAGAGGGCCTCGAGTCCGCAGCCGAGCGTGTCGATCAGGCAGTTGCGCGCCGTTTCGAACGCAAGCGTGCTGTCGACGCTGTAATCGAGCACGTAGTCGACTATGTCGACCAGTACCTTGTCCGGATCGGGCCGGACATTGGAGATCGGTGCGGACATCGAGTGATTCCTGATGTAAGTGCTGAACTAACTTACTCCGCGTTCTTGATCAGCGCGTTCGACTGCGTCGGAGCCGGGCCGCCCGCAGCCATTTCGGGCGTCATGCACTCGTCGGCGAGGCGCGACGAGTCCTTATCCGAGAACAGCATCGCTTTCGACGGGATCACGACGAGGTCCATGCCCGATGCCGAATCGTGGAAACGATCCGCGCCGGTCGTCGTATCCTGGCGCGGCAGACGGTAGTCCTTCTTGGCCCAGTTCACGGTGACGATGGCGTCACGCTTCATGTCGCCTTTCAGATAGAAAGCGTTACCGTCCTTGCACGACCATTTCACTGCACCTTCGGGGATCGGATCAATCTTGGCCGCCGCGGCCGCTTCGGCCTTGGGGCTGCGCTTGATCAGGCGGCGAGCCGGAGCGGGGCGCTTGGCCTTGGCCGCGCTCGATTCGGTCGACGTCGCAGCGAAGGCGTCGGCGCTGACGAAGACGCTCGTCGTTGCCAGCGTGCCGGCGATTGCAGCGATCAGAAGTTTATTCATCGAAAAAAACCTTTCAAAAACATTGGGGTTGAATGGCGGTTTGCCGCGCGGCGTGGATTTCTTCCTCGTAAAATCCGATCGCGCAGCCCGCTATTTTCGCTTATTTATCGCGACGAACTTCAAATTCTCCGGACCGGTGTAATTCGCGCTCGGCCGAATGATCTTGTTGTCGATGCGTTGCTCGATGATGTGCGCGCTCCAGCC
>NZ_JALQDT010000046.1:0-4038 GCF_023631085.1 Caballeronia sp. INML1
CCGGTCTTGCCGACCGTGCACAGCGCGGTATTGCCCGCCGTCACGCCGGACAGCGCGACGGATTTCTTCGGCTTGAAACCAGCGGTTGCGGGTGCTTCGGTCGATGCGGTATCAGTCATGCTCTCCGGTCTCCTTTCGTACGCTCGCTACGCGGCGTTACTTGTGGTGCTTGACGCTCGCGCCTGGCATGCACGCCTGTGCGACGCTGAATTCGCGCTCATGCCCCTGTACCCGGCGCGGCGAAGAGCGGCGCGCATTGTTCCGGTATGGTCTGGCCGGTCGCATGCGCGCGACGCAGCACCGCCCAGTAATAACGATAGCTCGCGCGGTCATGCAGCGTGTCGCCGTGACGCGTCGGGCCCCACTGCGCGCGTTGCGCGCCGAGCAGGATCTCGGCCGCGAGCGCAATTTCTTCGGCGCGCGGCGAAAACGCCTCGACGATCGGCCTGATCTGGTCCGGATGGATGCTCCACATGCGCGTGTAGCCGAACTCGTTGCGGGCGCGCGCGGCATCGTTCGCGACGACGCTCATGTCGCGCACTTCCGTCGACACATTGTGCGATGGCACCTTGCCGTGCGCGTGACATGCGGCGGCGATCTCCAGCTTCGCGCGCCGCACGAGCGGATGATCGAACTGACCCGGGGAGCGCATCGCGGTATCGGGGATCGCGCCGTTGTGCGCGGACACGAAATCCATCAGGCCGAAGCTCAGCGATTCGACGCCCGGCAGCGCGGCGAGTTCGAACGCTTGCGCGAGCGCGCCATGCGTCTCGATGAGCAGATGACAGGGAATCGGCTTCGGAATGCCGAACTCGCAGCGCGATGCTTCGATGAAAGCGACCATCTCGGCGGCATCGACGGCGCTGCGGATCTTCGGCAGCATGACGAACGCGGGCGCGTGCTTCGCGTGGCGCAGGACGATGCGCACGTCGTCGCGCCACGCACGATGATGGAAGTCGTGGATGCGCACGCCGACGCGCCCGAAACGGTCTTCCTCGCCGCCGACCAACGATGCGACCAGCTCGGCGTGTTCGGCTTCGTGACCGACTTGCGCGCCGTCCTCGCAATCGAGCGTGATGTCGAACACCGGGCCCAGTTGCGCCTGCAACGCCAATGATTTCTTCATCAGCTTCTCGCTGCCGGCGTAGTGATCGCAGGGCGGAAGCACGGCAGGCTGCGGTTCGCCGTCAAACAGCACTTCGGCGGGAGTGAGATCGCGCATCGTCGGCATCGGGTCCGATTGGAGGGATGTGAATTCGATCTGCTCATGCATCTGATCCGATCGCGCTCGAACATCTTTCAAGCGCGATCGGATCAGGCGCGAACGCGACGAGGCGTCCGCGCTGACGGGAAGCCCTTGCGAGCTTCCCTTTCAACACGTGCTTACTTGCCGAGCAGGTGCGCGACGCCGTCACGCTCTTCGAGCAGTTCGTTCAGCGTGCCGTCCATCTTTTCGCGCGAGAACGCGTCGATTTCCAGGCCTTCGACGCGCTTGTACTCGCCGTTTTCGCACGTGACGGGCACGCCGTAGATGATGTCTTCCGGAATGCCGTACGAGCCGTCCGACGGAATGCCCATCGTGACCCACTTGCCGTTCGTGCCGAGCACCCAGTCACGCACGTGATCGATCGCCGCGTTAGCCGCCGATGCCGCCGACGACAGGCCGCGCGCTTCGATGATCGCCGCGCCGCGCTTGCCGACGGTCGGGATGAACGTGTTGCGGTTCCATTCGTCGTCGTTGATGAGCTTCGTGAGGTTCTCGCCTTCGGCGGTCGCGAAGCGGAAGTCCGGGTACATCGTCGGCGAGTGGTTGCCCCACACCGCGAGCTTCTCGATCGAAGCGACCGGCTTGCCCGACTTGGCCGCCAGCTGCGACAGCGCGCGGTTGTGATCCAGGCGCAGCATGGCGGTGAAGTTCTTCTTCGGCAGATCCGGCGCCGACTTCATCGCGATGTACGCGTTCGTGTTCGCCGGGTTGCCGACGACCAGCACCTTCACGTCGCGGCTCGCGACATCATTCAGCGCCTTGCCCTGAACCGTGAAAATCTCGGCGTTCGCCGACAGCAGATCCTTGCGCTCCATGCCCTTCGAACGCGGACGCGCACCGACCAGCAGCGCGACATCGGCGTCCTTGAACGCGACCTTGGGATCGTCCGTGACGACCACGCCCGCGAGCAGCGGGAATGCGCAATCTTCCAGTTCCATCACGACGCCCTTCACAGCGGCTTGCGCTTGCGGCAGATCGAGCAACTGAAGAATCACGGGCTGGTCTTTGCCGAGCAGATCGCCGTTGGCGATACGGAACAGCAGCGAGTAGCCGATTTGACCTGCGGCGCCGGTTACGGCAACGCGCTTTGCGGACTTAGCCATTGAGAACTCTCCTGGACAGTGCGTGGAACGCTAGGGAAAAACGCCATTTTATGCGCGTTACGCAAAGCGTTGATGAAGACATGCCGGCCATGCCGTGCGCGAAACCGCCGAACGCGGTTGCCACGTGGCGTTGCGCGCGTTCATTCGTGGATTCGCGTCGCATGAATGCTCGAGCGGCGCGACCGTCATGCCATGAATCCTTCTCTTCGAGCGAGAGGCGTGCGGAACGGTCTGGAAGGACGCGATGATTTCGCTTGGGTCTGACGGCAACGCGCCCATTCGAGACGGCGCTTGACGTTGCGAGGCGTGGGGCAGGCAGCGGCGCGCGAATCGAGTGGCCGATCGGCGTGAGGCGAAAGCGAAAGGGCGTGCCTGGCGGTAAGCTGCGCAATGCGTGGATGCCGCGACTCCGCGTGCTCTCGGCGAGAAAGCCGCTGTGAAAACACGCTGACCGGCGGTTCCTGCGCGCTGGCAACGACCCGCAAACCCTTGCTCGAGAAAGAGTGTAGGAGCGGTCCGAGGTAAAGTCAACACTATCTTATGTCTTATATAAGACATAGGAATCGGCGGGAAAAGTCTGGACGCACGGCGGCCCTTGTGTTGAAATGCGCGGCATGAATTCCAACCCGGCGAGCACGACGACCCCCAATGGCACTGCACCGGCGGCTGAGGCTGCCGCGAGCACGCCGTCGCCGACGTTCAGCCCGCTGTATCAGCAAATCAAGGCGCTCATCACGCAGGGGCTCGAGTCCGGCGAATGGAAGCCTGGCGAAATCATCCCGAGCGAAGTCGAGTTGGCCGCGCGCTACAAGGTGAGTCAGGGCACGGTCCGCAAAGCGATCGACGAACTCGCCGCCGACAACCTCCTCGTTCGCCGTCAGGGTAAAGGCACGTTCGTTGCGACGCACAACGAAGATCGCGTGCAGTTCCGCTTCCTGCGCCTCCTGCCCGACGACGGCGACGTTCATCCTCACGTCAGCCGCCTGCTCGAATGCAGACGGCTGCGCGCTCCCGCCGAGATCGCGCGTCAACTGGATCTGAAGCCCGCCGATCCCGTCGTTCTTATCAAGCGTCTGTTGCAGTTCGATGGCGTCACGACCGTATTCGACGAGATCTGGCTGCCAGGCGCGGTGTTTCGTGGACTCACGGCCGAGCGCCTCGCCGAGTACAAAGGCCCGCTCTACGCAATGTTCGAGACGGAGTTCGGCACTCGCATGATCCGTGCGACGGAAAAGATCCGCGCCGTTGCCGCCGACGAGACCGTCGCGCAGTTTCTCGATGTGACGCAGGGATTTCCGCTGTTATCGGTGGAGCGCGTGTCTTATACCTATGGCGATCGCCCCGTCGAAGTGCGGCGCGGATGGTACGTCACGACTGGTTATTACTATCAGAACGACCTGAGTTGATCGAATGAAGAACGGGGCCGCGAGCACAGGCTGAGTGCTCGCGGAAAAGGTGCGTCAACACGGCCATTTTCGCGCACGGAGCAACAGTCTCTTGGACCGCTTTTCGCTGCAGCGCGAAATAAAAAGGCGCTAAAATCGCGGATTAGTGTTTTAACAAGTTGGGGTCTAGCATGGCTGAAGCCGTAAAAAAACCAAGGCCCGAATACCGGAACATCGGACTCGGCCAACTCGCGAAGTACCGCTTGCCGCTGGCAGGAAAGGT
>NZ_JALQDT010000047.1:0-38761 GCF_023631085.1 Caballeronia sp. INML1
ACGTGTGCCCCAAGGGGCTCAATCCGACCAAGGCGATCGGCAAGATCAAGGAATTGATGGTGCGCCGCGCTGTCTGAGATGGGCTATGTGATGGTCGACAATCAAGACAACTCGCATCAGTCCGATCCCCTTCGCCGGGCGCGCCTTCGCTGGCGCGCACGGCGCGGCCTGCTGGAAAACGATCTGATCTTCGATCGCTTCTTCAGCCGATATGAGCATGACCTCAGTGACGCCGACGTGGCCGCATTGACCCGCCTGCTGGAGCTGAGCGACAACGAACTGATGGACTTGCTGCTGGCGCGCACGGAGCCTGAAGGCGACCTCGCGACGCCGGACGTAATCCGCCTGCTGGACATGCTGCGCACCGTGTGATTTCAGCAGGAATTCGCGGAGTTTTGCAAAATAGGCCTGTTGCAGTGCACACAGGCCGATCGAACAGTTTTGCCGCGCAGCTTCCGTCGTGCAAATTATCGAAAACCTGTATCCATACTTCGATTGAGGATGTGCTATGACCCCGTCAGATGTTAAAGCCACGCTATCGTTCAGCGACAACTCGCCGAGCGTCGAAATGCCGATCTACAAGGGCACGATGGGCCCGGACGTGATCGACATCCGCAAGCTGTACGGTCAGACCGGCAAGTTCACGTATGACCCGGGCTTCATGTCGACGGCGGCGTGCAATTCCGCGATCACGTACATCGACGGCGACAAGGGCGAGCTGCTGTACCGCGGCTACCCGATCGAGCAGCTGGCCGTGAATGCCGACTTTCTCGAGACCTGCTATCTGCTGCTGAAGGGCGAACTGCCGAACGTGGCGCAGAACAAGGAATTCGTGGACACGGTCACGCGTCACACGATGGTGCACGAGCAGATGCACTTCTTCTTCCGCGGCTTCCGTCGCGACGCGCACCCGATGGCGGTATTGACGGCGGCGGTGGGCGCGCTTTCGGCGTTCTATCACGACTCGCTGAACATCAACGATCCGCGCCACCGTGAAGTGTCGGCCATTCGCATGATCGCGAAGCTGCCGACGCTCGTTGCGATGGCATACAAGTTCAGCATCGGCCAGCCGTTTGTCTATCCGAAGAACGAACTGTCGTACAGCGCGAACTTCATGCACATGATGTTCTCGAACCCGTGCGAAGAGTACAAGGTCAACGACGTGCTCGTGCGCGCGCTCGACCGCATCCTGATCCTGCACGCGGACCACGAGCAGAACGCGTCGACCTCGACGGTGCGTCTCGCGGGTTCGTCGGGCGCCAACCCGTTCGCGTGCATCGCGGCCGGTATCGCGTGTCTGTGGGGCCCGGCGCATGGCGGCGCGAACGAAGCCGCACTGAACATGCTCGAAGAGATCGGCTCGGTCGACCACATCCCCGAGTTCATCAAGCAGGTGAAGGACAAGAATTCGGGCGTGAAGCTGATGGGCTTCGGTCACCGCGTGTACAAGAACTACGACCCGCGTGCGAAGCTGATGCGCGAAACGTGCCACGAAGTGCTGAACGAACTCGGCCTGCACGACGATCCGCTCTTCAAGCTCGCGATGGAACTGGAAAAGATCGCACTGGAAGATGAATACTTCGTGTCGCGCAAGCTGTACCCGAACGTCGACTTCTACTCGGGCATCGTGCAGCGCGCGCTGGGGATCCCGACGTCGATGTTCACGTGCATCTTCGCGATGGCGCGTACGGTCGGCTGGATCGCGCAGTGGAACGAAATGATCGCGGATCCGGAGCAGAAGATTGGCCGTCCGCGTCAGTTGTTCATCGGTCAGACGCCGCGTGAAGTGAAGCCGTTGGCGAAGCGGTAAGCCGAATCGGATTTGAGATTGATGTGAAGGCCCCGGCGGGTGACTGCCGGGGCTTTCTGCTTTTGAGCGGTTGATCTTAGTCTCGCAATGTAAGAGGCGCGTTCGATGCGCCTTGTCTGCGACGGCTTTCTTTCCCGACGAGACGACGTGCCTTTCGAAGTCATCGGCGCCACGATGACCGTCCGCAAATGGTCGTGCATTTCCGAGGCGAAACCACGACGCAAGTACCCAGACCGTCGCGTAGCCAAGCGCATACTGTGCGTACGGCACGATGCCGCGCTGGACAGCCGACCGAACGGCGTAGCCGGGTAGTTCCCATCCGGGTACTGGTACCACCACAATAACCCTATGTTTTTAATAAGTTTTTCCGGGTAGCGTAGTACCCGCGGCGTACCAGGAAGTGGCATAATCGCCGGACAAGCTGCCGGCCCTGCCGCCAGCAAAACTTTCCCCGCAGTCACATACGAAAGCGCTCACCATGGCACAGACTCTCTACGACAAACTGTGGAACACGCATGTGATCCACACGGAAGAGGACGGCACCTCGATCCTCTACATCGACCGTCACCTGCTGCATGAAGTGACGAGCCCGCAGGCCTTCGAGGGCCTGAAGCTGGCCGAGCGCCCGGTGTGGCGAATCAGCGCGAATCTGGCAGTGTCCGATCACAACGTCCCGACCACCGACCGCTCGCACGGCATCGCCGATCCCGTTTCGAAGCTCCAAGTCGATACGCTCGACGCGAACTGCGATAGCTTCGGCATCACGCAGTTCAAGATGAACGATCTGCGCCAGGGGATCGTGCACATCATCGGGCCGGAGCAGGGCGCGACGCTGCCCGGCATGACCATCGTCTGCGGCGACTCGCACACGTCCACGCACGGCGCGTTCGGCGCGCTCGCGCACGGCATCGGCACGTCGGAAGTGGAACACGTGCTCGCCACGCAAACGCTCTTGCAGAAGAAGAGCAAGAACATGCTCGTGAAGGTCGAAGGCACGTTGCCGCGCGGCTGCACGGCGAAGGACATCGTGCTCGCGATCATCGGCAAGATCGGCACGGCGGGCGGCACGGGTTACGCGATCGAGTTCGGCGGCTCGACCATCCGCGCCTTGTCGATGGAAGGCCGCATGACCGTCTGCAACATGGCGATCGAAGCGGGCGCGCGCGCCGGCATGGTCGCGGTCGACGATACGACCATCAATTACCTGAAGGACCGTCCGTACTCGCCGCAGGGCGTGGAATGGAATCAGGCGGTCGAATACTGGCGCCAGTTCAAGTCGGATCCGGACGCGCAGTTCGATCGCGTCGTCGAATTGAACGCGGCCGAGATCGTGCCGCAAGTGACGTGGGGCACGTCGCCCGAAATGGTCACGTCTATCGACGGCCGTGTGCCCGATCCCGAGAAGGAAAAGGACCCGGTCAAGCGCGACGCGATGGAGCGGGCGCTGACCTATATGGCGTTGCAGCCGAACACGCCGATCGAATCGATCAAGCCGGACAAGATTTTCATCGGCTCGTGCACGAACGCCCGTATCGAAGACCTGCGCGCGGCCGCTTATGTCGTGAAGTCGCTGGGCAAGCGCGTCGCGTCGAACATTCGTCTCGCGATGGTGGTGCCGGGCTCGGGTCTCGTGAAGGCGCAGGCCGAGCGCGAAGGCCTCGACAAGATTTTCACGAACGCCGGCTTCGAATGGCGCGAGCCGGGCTGCTCGATGTGTCTCGCAATGAACGCCGACAGGCTGGAGGCGGGCGAGCGCTGCGCATCGACGTCGAACCGCAACTTCGAGGGCCGTCAGGGCGCGGGCGGTCGCACGCACCTCGTGAGCCCCGCGATGGCCGCCGCCGCCGCGATCGAAGGCCACTTCGTCGACGTGCGCAAGCTTGCGTGATCAAACGGGATACAGAGAAAGATCATGGAAAAATTCATTGTGCATAGCGGCCTCGTTGCGCCGCTCGATCGCGAGAACGTGGACACGGACGCGATCATCCCGAAGCAGTTCCTGAAGTCGATCAAGCGGACCGGTTTCGGCCCGAACGCGTTCGACGAATGGCGTTATCTCGATGTCGGCGAGCCCGGCCAGGACAACAGCAAGCGTCCGCTCAATCCGGACTTCGTGCTGAATCAGCCGCGTTATCAGGGCGCATCGATTCTGCTCACGCGCAAGAACTTCGGCTGCGGGAGCTCGCGTGAGCACGCGCCGTGGGCGCTGGATCAATACGGCTTTCGCGCGATCATCGCGCCGAGCTTCGCGGACATCTTCTACAACAACTGCTTCAAGAACGGCCTGCTGCCGGTCGTGTTGACGGAGCAGCAAGTCGACAAGCTGTTCAACGAAACGTACGCGTTCGTCGGTTTCCAGTTGACGATCGATCTCGAAGCGCAAGTCGTGCGCACGGGCGACGGCACCGAGTACGCATTCGACGTGCCGGGCTTTCGCAAGTACTGCCTGCTGAACGGCTTCGACGATATCGGCCTCACGCTGCGTCATGCCGACAAGATTCGCCAATACGAGGCGGAACGCCTGGCGAAGCAGCCGTGGCTGAATAACCGGCTCGTCGGATAAATCGAATAACGATCACGGAAGGAAGAGACGATGAAGATTGCAGTATTGCCCGGCGACGGGATCGGTCCGGAAATCACCGCCGAAGCAGTCAAGGTGCTGAACGCGCTCGGCGAGAAGTTCGAGCTGGAAGAAGCGCCGGTCGGCGGCGCAGGTTATGAGGCGAAGGGCCATCCGCTGCCCGACTCGACGCTGGCGCTCGCGAAGGAAGCCGACGCGATCCTGTTCGGCGCGGTCGGCGACTGGAAATACGACAAGCTGGAGCGCGCGCTACGTCCCGAGCAGGCGATCCTCGGCCTGCGCAAGCATCTGCAACTCTTCGCGAACTTCCGTCCGGCGATCTGCTATGCGCAACTGACGGGCGCGTCGTCGCTCAAAGCCGAAATCGTGTCCGGCCTCGACATCCTGATCGTGCGCGAGCTCAATGGCGATATCTATTTCGGCGCGCCGCGCGGCTTGCGCGAAGCGCCGGACGGCCCGTTTGCCGGCGCAAAGGAAGGCTTCGACACGATGCGCTATTCCGAGCCCGAAGTGCGCCGCATCGCGCACGTCGCGTTTCAGGCGGCGCAGAAGCGCCAGAAGAAGCTGACGAGCGTCGACAAGGCCAACGTGCTGGAAACGTCGCAATTGTGGCGCGACACGATGATCGACGTCGCCAGGGAGTATCCGGACGTCGAGCTGTCGCACATGTACGTCGACAACGCCGCGATGCAGCTCGTGAAAGCGCCGAAGGCGTTCGATGTCGTCGTGACCGGCAACATGTTCGGCGACATCCTGTCCGACGAAGCCGCGATGCTCACGGGTTCCATCGGCATGTTGCCGTCGGCGTCGCTCGACAAGGACAACAAGGGCCTGTACGAGCCGTCGCACGGCTCCGCGCCGGATATTGCGGGCAAGGGCGTGGCCAACCCGCTCGCGACCATTCTGTCCGCCGCGATGATGCTGCGCTACTCGCTCGGCAAGACCGAGCAGGCGGACCGCATCGAAAGCGCGGTGAAGAAGGTGCTGGAGCAGGGCTATCGCACCGGCGATATCGCGACGGCGGACGGCCGGATCGTCGGCACGAAGGAAATGGGCGATGCAGTGCTGAAGGCGCTGTAATCGCCGGAAAGACGATCGGCGGTTGCAGGCAAAAGAGCGGCCGATCGTCTCTTTTTACCGATGTTCAAGCACGATCCGTACGATTTTAAGAGCCGCACCGCAAGCGCGTGACGAAAACATCGGGTTATCGTGTATATTCTTTGGTCATGGCGAAGAACACTCAATTCTCTCTGGATTCCATCGGACGCGGCTCATCTGCCGTCGCGACGGAACTCGCCATCGGCACGCGCATCGTGGCTATCAACGCCACGGCTAAAACGCGCATTACGAAAATCTCCATCAAATCGATCACGATTCGCTGATCGTCCCTCGTGTCCGAGCGTCTTCCCCGCGCGGCCACGCCGGGTAAAGATGCGGGGAAGCGTCCACAGTCAAAGGTTAGTCATGAACGTAGGTCTCGTTGGTTGGCGCGGTATGGTCGGCAGCGTCCTGATGCAACGCATGCAGCAGGAAGGCGATTTCGACCTGATCGAACCGGTGTTCTTCAGCACCAGCAATGCGGGCGGCAACGCGCCGTCGTTCGCCAAAAACGAGACGAAGCTCAAGGACGCGACGAGCATCGACGATCTGAAAAAGTGCGACGCCATCATCACGTGCCAGGGCGGCGACTACACCAACGAGGTGTATCCGAAGCTGCGCGCGGCGGGCTGGAAAGGCTACTGGATCGACGCGGCCTCGGCGCTGCGCATGAAGGACGACGCGGTCATCATCCTCGATCCGGTCAACCTGAACGTCATCAAGGATTCGCTCGTGAAGCGCGGCCGTGACTTCATCGGCGGCAATTGCACGGTCAGCCTGATGCTGATGGCGCTCGGCGGCCTGTTCCGCGAGAACCTCGTCGAGTGGACGACCGCAATGACATACCAGGCCGCCTCGGGCGCGGGCGCGCAGAACATGCGCGAGCTGCTCCAGCAGATGGGCGTGCTCTACGGTTCCGCGAAGGAAGATCTGGCCGATCCTTCATCCGCGATTCTCGACATCGACCGCCGCGTGCTCGCCGCGATGAACGGCGAGCGCATGCCCGTCGACAACTTCGGCGTGCCGCTCGCGGGCTCGCTGATTCCGTGGATCGACAAGGATCTCGGCAACGGCATGTCGAAGGAAGAGTGGAAGGGCGGCGCCGAAACCAACAAGATTCTCGGCAAGCCGGCAATGGGCACGCCGGGCTCGATCCCAGTCGATGGCCTTTGTGTGCGGATCGGCGCGATGCGCTGCCACTCGCAGGCGCTCACCATCAAGCTCACGAAGGACGTGCCGCTGGACGAAGTGCACGGCATCCTTGCTTCGGCGAACGACTGGGTGAAGGTGGTGCCGAACGAGCGCGAAGCATCGGTTCGCGATCTGTCGCCCGCGGTCGTCACGGGCACGCTGACGGTGCCCGTCGGCCGTCTGCGCAAGCTGGCGATGGGCGGCGAGTATCTGTCGGCATTTACTGTCGGCGATCAACTGTTGTGGGGCGCGGCCGAACCGCTGCGCCGCATGCTGCGCATTCTGCTCGACAAGTAAAGTAAACTACGCGCCTGGAAGCGCGTGCCAAACCCAAAAGCGTCGCGTTCTCGCGGCGCTTTTTGTTTTTGCGCAGTTTTTATTGCAAAGCCGGTTTTTCGTTGGTTTTGCGCCGTATGTTTCAATTTTTGCCGTACCCGGAGCCTCAATGATCCAACGACCACGCCGGTCTCTCCTTTTGTCATCGCGTGCGGCGTGCGCCGCGGCAACTTTCGCGGTATGCGCGATGTTTTGGGCGAATCCTGGCGATGCGCTCGCTCAGGCAAGCGACGCCGCCGCTCCCGCCGCAACGGGGCAGACATACGAGGTCAAGCCCGGACAATCGCTTAGCGACGTTGCTGGCCAACTCACCGGATCGAAGGATCGTGACGTTCGCGCGAAGGCGGCGCGTGCGCTGTTCGACGCCAATCCGAACGCGTTCTCAAATCACGATATCAACAAGCTGAAGCTCGGAGCGGTACTGAACGTGCCTGCCGATCTGAGCGGTGCGGTGGCTTCGAGCGTCGCGTCGGCGCCGGAAGCGCAGCAGAATCAGCCTGCAGAAGCCCCGGCGCCAGTGTCGGAGAGCGCGGGCGCGATAGCGTCGGATGCGGCGCCGGCATCGGCCGTCGAGCCGCAAGCGAGCGCAACGGCGGCGCAGGAATCGACCACGCCCGAGCCGGCATCGGCAAGCACCACGCCCGCAAGCGCACCCGCTGCGGCGGCGCCCGCGCCGGCCAGCGACAACCGCACCGGCAGCGGCGCGACCGCGGCGACCATCGGACTATCGCCGCTCGTCGTCGCCATCGTGATCGCCGTGGGTGCTTTCCTGCTATTCAGAATGCGACGCGGGAAGAAACGGCAGGCCGCTGCAAGTAACGAGGACGTCGATCGCGCGCCGAGGACGTTTGCAAGTCTGGAAGAAGCACAGGCCGACGCCGCCGCGCGCAATGAAGCGATGCGCCGAGCGCGCGAGGCATCGACGGCAGGATCGGCTGCCAGCGCTGCGGGGAAACCATCCGAGCCTGACCGGTCCGGACTGGCGGCCGCCGCCACGAGCGTCGAGCACGCCGAAGCGGCTCAGCCGCCCGCCGCCCCTTCCGAGGATCAACCTCCGCCGGCGACCGGGGCGAAGCCGGCCACCGAGTCCGCTGCAGCGCCCGGCCACGCGAACCGACCTGTACGCGAAGAGCCGTTCGCGCCGCTAGCGCCGGCGGCCCGTCATCCTGATTTCTTGCCGCCGATCGGCGCAGCGGAAACGCAAGAGCAGCCCGAACACCTCGCCCAGCACGAGCGTGAGAGCGCGGCGCGCGAAGCGGCGCGTCGTGAAGCCGAGAAATGGGAAATCGAGGAGCGCGAAGCCGCGGCGCGCCAGGCCGCCTTACAGGAAGCCGAAGAGCGTGAGATTCACGCGCGCGAAGCCGCCGCGCGGGAAGCGCTCGCACGCGATCTGGCCGACCGCGAGGCCGGGCAGCGCGAGGCCGAGTTGCGCCAGGTCACCGAGCGCGAAGATCAGGCGCGCGAGGCTGCGGCCCGCGAGATCATCGCGCGCGAGGCCGAACTGCGCGAACTGCAGGCGCGTGCGGCCGAAGAGCAAGCGGCCGAGCATCGCGCCGCAGAGCAGCGCGACATCGAGGAACAGGCGGCGCGCGAAGCGGAAAAATCGGGTATTGCGCCGGATGAAGAGCCGGCGGTTGCGCACCGTTTTCCGATGCCGAAGTTCCCGCAGGATGCGATTCACGCGCTTGGCTCGCTCGAAATGGAACTGCCGCCGCGCATGGAACTGTCGATCAAGCCGCCTGGCGCGAGGGAGCAGGAGCCGGCGACGTCGTCGCTGCCCGCCGATGCGCCGTCGCCCGAATCACGCCTCGGAGCGCTGCAGCCGCCCCCGACTGGCCCGCAGCCGATCGAGCAGGTGCCCTTCGTTCCGCAGCCGGTAGCACAGACGGACGCGGCGCGGCATACGCAAACGCAGCGGCAGTCCGCGGCCGCGCAGATCGTAGCGGGCACGGCTGGCGCGGCTTCGGTCGCCGGCCTCGGCGCGACGAGATTCGGGCCGCTCAGCCTGGACTTCGATCTCGGGCGCGCGTCGAGCGCCACCGAGCCGCTGCCCGCGCTGACGCCCGCGCAACTCGCGACGATCGCGCGCAACAAGCTCGAATTGGCGGCGGAATACATCGAGTTGGGCGATCTTTCGGGCGCGCGCACGCTGTTGCAGGAAGTGATCGAATCGAACGATCCCGCGACGCGCCAGCAGGCGGCCACGCTCCTCTCGACGCTCGCCCCGCATTCCTGAAGATGCGCATCGCTTTAGGCATTCAGTACGATGGCTCGGCGTTTTGCGGCTGGCAGTCTCAACCGCACGGCAAGACGGTGCAGAACGAACTGGAGCGCGCGCTCGCGGAATTCGCGCAGACGCCGCTTTCTACCGTCGTCGCCGGACGCACGGATACGGGTGTGCACGGTCTCGGCCAGGTCGTCCATTTCGACACCGAACTCGATCGCACCGAATTCTCGTGGGTCCGCGGCACGAACGCGTTTTTGCCCGATACCGTCGCCGTGCAATGGGCAAAGCCGATGCCCGATGACTTCCACGCCCGCTTCGCCGCGTTCGAGCGCACGTATTTTTACGTTCTCTATGTCAATCCGGTGCGCTCGCCGATGCTGGCGAAACGCGCGGGCTGGGTACACACGCCGCTGGACGTCGACGCGATGCGCGATTCGGTCGCCTGCCTGATTGGCGAGCACGATTTTTCGTCGTTCCGCGCGGCCGATTGTCAATCGAAGACGCCCGTGAAGCACCTCTATCAGATCGACGTGCGCGAGCAGGGTGATTTCATTCACTTTCGCTTTCGCGCCAACGCGTTCCTGCATCACATGGTGCGCAATCTGATGGGGTGCCTCGTCGCGATCGGACGCGGCCGTCATCCGGTTTCGTGGATGGCCGATGTCCTCGCCGCCCGCGACCGCCGTGCCGCCGCGCCGACCTTCATGCCGGACGGCCTGTATCTGGCCGAGGTCGGCTATCCTGAACACTTCGCGGTGCCGCCGCCGCATATCGCCAGCATGCCCTGGAGCGCCATGTGGGCAGAGCCGAAATGACCGAACGAGATTTGCATCGCACCCGCATCAAGCTATGCGGACTTTCGCGCGTAGAAGACGTGCAGCACGCCATCGCACTCGGCGCGGACGCCGTGGGCTTCGTGTTCTATCCGCCGAGCCCGCGCTCGGTGAGCGTCGCGCAGGCGGTCGAGCTGGCGCGGCACGTGCCGCCGCTCGTGTCATCCGTCGGGCTTTTCGTCAATGCGACGCCGGAATGGATTCGCGAAGTCACGTCCAATGTGCCGCTTTCGCTGCTGCAGTTTCATGGCGACGAAACCCCCCAGCAGTGCGAGGAACTTGCAGCAGTTGCGGGTTTATCCTATTGGCGCGCACTGCGAATTGGGCCTGATGCGTCCACAAGCCATTTGATAGAATCGTCTCTCAAGTTCAAAGCCGCAGGCGGCCTTCTTCTCGACGCTCTCGTCGAGGGCTTCGGCGGCGGTGGAAAGGTATTCGATTGGTCACTTATCCCAACAGATCTCGGGCATCGGGCCGTTTTGAGTGGTGGGTTGAACGCGCAAAACGTCAGTGACGCCATTCGGCGTGTGCGCCCGTACGCGGTCGATGTCTCGAGCGGCATCGAGGTGCCGGGCGCCAAGGGCGTGAAGGATCCCGCCCGAATGGCGGCATTCGTGCGCGCAGTGCGCGAAGCGGATGCCGGGTGATGTGGAACGTGAGCCGCGCTGTCGGCCACGTAACCGAGAGAGTGACGCAATGTACGATTTGCCAGACGAAAGAGGCCACTTCGGCCAATATGGAGGCGTGTTCGTCTCCGAAACGCTCATCCACGCGCTAGATGAACTGCGCGTCGCGTATGAAGCAGCACAGAAAGATCCCGAGTTTCTCGCCGAATACGAGTACGAGCTCAAGCATTACGTCGGCCGTCCGTCGCCGATTTATCACGCGAAGCGCTGGAGCGACATGCTCGGCGGAGCGCAGCTCTATCTGAAGCGCGAGGATCTGAATCATACCGGCGCGCACAAGGTGAATAACGTAATCGGCCAGGCGCTGCTCGCCCGCAAGATGGGCAAGCCGCGCGTGATCGCCGAGACTGGCGCGGGCCAGCACGGCGTGGCGACTGCGACCATCGCCGCGCGCTTCGGCATGGAGTGCGTGGTCTATATGGGCGCAGAGGACGTGCGCCGGCAGGCCGCGAACGTGTATCGCATGAAGCTGCTCGGCGCGACGGTCGTTCCTGTCGAATCCGGCTCGAAGACGCTCAAGGATGCGCTGAACGAAGCCATGCGCGACTGGGTGACGAACGTCGAGAACACCTTCTACATCATCGGCACTGTCGCGGGTCCGCACCCTTATCCGATGATGGTGCGCGACTTCCAGCGCGTGATCGGCGACGAATGCCGCGTGCAGATGCCCGAAATGACGGGCCGTCAGCCCGATGCGGTCATCGCGTGCGTTGGGGGCGGATCGAACGCGATGGGCATTTTTTATCCGTATATCGACGACAAAGGCGTCAAATTGATTGGCGTGGAAGCGGCGGGCGATGGCATCGATACGGGCCGCCACGCGGCGTCGCTCATGGGCGGCAGTCCCGGCGTGCTCCACGGCAACCGCACCTATCTGCTGCAGGATGAAAACGGCCAGATCATCGAGACGCATTCGGTCTCGGCGGGTCTCGATTATCCGGGCGTCGGCCCCGAGCACGCGTGGCTGAAGGACGCTGGACGCGCGGAGTATGTCGGCATCACGGACGACGAAGCGCTCAAAGCCTTCCACGACTGCTGCCGTATCGAGGGCATCATCCCGGCGCTCGAGTCGAGCCACGCGCTCGCTTACGGCGCGAAGCTCGCGAAAACGCTGCCGCGTGACAAGGTGCTGCTCGTCAATTTGTCGGGCCGGGGCGACAAGGACATGCATACGGTCGCCGAGCGATCGGGCATCCAGTTCTGAGCACCTGACCGATGCGCACCGTTATCGACGAGCCGTTGTCCGTCGGCGCCCTCCAGAGCGCCGGCAGCGACATCCGCAATCGCGATTTCCTGACCGATGCCGAACACATTCCCGATGCGTCGATCGATCTGATCGTCGCGGACCCGCCCTATGGTCTGGGCAAGGACTACGGGAACGATTCGGACATGCTGTCGGGCGACGCTTTTCTCGAGTGGACCTATCGCTGGCTGAGTCTGGCGATCCCGAAGCTCAAGCCGAGCGGCTCGCTTTACATCTTCTGCACCTGGCAATACTCGCCCGAACTGTTCGTGTTCCTGAAGCGCCGTCTCCTGATGATCAACGAGATCGTCTGGGACCGGCGCGTGCCGAGCATGGGCGGAACGACGCGTAAATTTACGTCAGTGCACGATAACATCGGCTATTTTGCGGTATCGAAGGACTATTACTTCGATCTCGATCCGGTGCGCATCCCCTACGACGCAGAGACGAAAAAGGCACGCTCGCGCAAGATTTTCGAAGGCAGCAAGTGGCTCGAGCTCGGCTATAACCCGAAGGATGTCTGGTCCATTTCCCGTCTGCATCGGCAGCACGCCGAGCGGGTGGATCATCCGACGCAAAAGCCGCTGGAGATCGTCGAGCGCATGGTGCTCGCGAGTTGTCCCCCCGGCGGCCGGGTGCTCGATCCGTTCATGGGCAGCGGCACGACGGCGGTCGCATGCGCGCGTCACGGCCGGCAGTTCACGGGCTACGAGATCAACGCCGAGTACTGCGCAATCGCGGAAGGCCGCATCGCCGAAGCGCGGGCCGCACGCCTCAAGCCCGAGGAGCCCGTGCGCGCGCGTCGCAAGACGCTCGCGACGACCGATACCGCTGCGCAAGCGGCCGAATAGCGCTTTTTTCGTCGCTAATCGCGTCAGACGTCGACCAGGCGTCTGACGTCAACGAATACGTTCAAGAGAATTCCCATGTCCCGTATCAAGAACACGTTTGCGGCGCTGGCCGCGCAGGGCAAGAAAGGGCTGATTCCGTTCATCACCGCGGGCGACCCGAATCCGGAGCAGACCGTGGAGTTCATGCACGCACTCGCCAAGGGCGGCGCGGACGTCATAGAACTGGGCGTACCGTTTTCCGATCCGATGGCCGACGGCCCCGTGATCCAGCGTTCGTCCGAGCGCTCGCTCGCTCGCGGCGTAACGCTCAAGAGCGTGCTGGCCGACGTCAAGCGCTTCCGTCAGACCGACGACAAAACGCCAGTCGTGCTGATGGGCTATGCGAATCCGATCGAGCGCATGGGCGCGGACGCTTTTGCGAAAGCCGCGCAGGAAGCGGGCGTCGACGGCGTGCTGGTGGTCGATTACCCGCCCGAGGAGGCCGAGAGCTTCGGCGCGTCCATGCGCGCGGCCGGCATCGATCCGATCTTCCTGCTCGCGCCGACCTCCACGGACGAACGGGTCGCGGCGGTCGGCAAGATCGCGAGCGGCTATGTTTACTACGTATCGCTGAAAGGCGTGACCGGCGCGGCAAATCTGGACGTTTCCAGCATCGCGAGTAAAATCCCGGCCATCAAGTCGCATGTGCCCCTGCCGGTTGGCGTCGGGTTCGGCATTCGCGACGCCCAAACCGCGCGTGCCGTCGCCGATGTCGCGGACGCCGTCGTCATCGGCAGCCGCCTCGTGCAATTGCTCGAAGAGGCGAAGCCGGACGCCGCGGCCGCGTCACTGACGAGCTTCATTGCCGAAGTTCGTCAGGCACTCGACGCCGCACAGTAAAATACGCGCCGCCGCGGGCCGTCCGATTCGGACGTGCGCCGCGCGGCGACCGATCAGTCAAGGAAAAACGATGAGCTGGCTCGACAAACTGCTGCCGCCGAAGATCAAGCAAACGGATCCCAAGAGCCGCAAAGGCATCCCCGAGGGCCTCTGGGTGAAGTGCCCGTCGTGCGAGGCGGTGCTGTATCGCAACGACGTCGAGGCGAACCTGCATGTCTGCCCGAAGTGCAGCCATCACATGCGCATTGGCGCGCGCGAGCGGCTCGACCGCCTGCTCGATCCGGAAGGCCGCTACGAAATCGGCCAGGAAGTCGTGCCGGTCGATGCGCTCAAGTTCAAGGACAGCCGTAAGTATCCGGATCGCATCAAGGAAGCGATGGAGGATACCGACGAAACCGACGCGATGGTCGTCATGGGCGGCGCGATCCACACGATTCCGTGCGTCGTCGCGTGCTTCGAGTTCTCGTTCATGGGCGGCTCGATGGGCTCGGTGGTCGGCGAGCGCTTTGTGCGCGGCGCGCGCAATGCGATCGAGCAGAACGTGCCGTTCATCTGCTTCACGGCGTCCGGCGGCGCGCGCATGCAGGAAAGCCTGCTTTCGCTGATGCAAATGGCCAAGACCACAGCGCTCCTGACCAGACTGTCGGATGCGAAGCTGCCGTTCATTTCCGTGCTGACCGACCCGACGATGGGCGGTGTCTCCGCGAGCTTCGCCTTTCTCGGCGATGTCGTGATCGGCGAGCCGAAGGCGCTGATCGGCTTCGCCGGCCCGCGCGTGATCGAGCAGACCGTGCGCGAAAAGCTGCCGGAAGGCTTCCAGCGCGCCGAATTCCTGCTGCAGAAGGGCGCCATCGACATGATCGTGGATCGCCGCAAGATGCGCGAAGAACTTGCCCAATTGATGGCGCTGATGACGCGGCAACCCGCCGATTCCGTCGCCTGAATCGCTGATATGCAGCGCTGCGCCGCGCGAGAGCCCTGAGGTTCCGCGCGGCGTTTTGCTTTTCCCCATCTCGAACATGAACACTTTCCCCACCCTCGACGCCTGGCTGGCTCATCTGGAAGCAGCGCATCCGGTCGGCATCGACATGGGCCTGACGCGTATCGGCAAGGTGAAGGACGCGCTCGGCCTGCATTTCGACTGCCCGGTCATCACCGTCGGCGGTACGAATGGCAAAGGCTCGACGTGCGCGATCATCGAAACGATCCTGCTGCGCGCGGGTTATCGCGTCGGCTGCCATACCTCGCCGCACCTGCTTTCGTTCAACGAGCGTGCGCGCATCGACGGCGCCGAGGCGAGCGACGCCGATCTGCTCCAACATTTCGAGGCGGTGGAAAAGGCGCGCGCGAGCCTGCCCGAACCGGTTTCGCTGACTTACTTCGAATTCACGACGCTCGCGATCCTGCATCTTTTCGCATCGCGCGGGCTCGATGCCGTGATTCTGGAAGTCGGGCTCGGCGGACGTCTGGACGCGGTGAATATCGTCGATACGGATTGCGCGGTGATCACGAGCATCGACATCGACCATACCGATTATCTCGGCGACACGCGCGAGAAGATCGGCTTCGAGAAGGCGGGCATTTTCCGGCCGGGCAAGCCCGCTGTGTGCGGCGACCCGTCGCCGCCGCAAAGCCTGATCGATCATGCGCAGGCGATCGGCGCGGATCTTTGGCTCGTCGGACGGGACTTCCGCTATGAAGCGCAGCCGGGCAACGAGCGCCAGCAATGGAGCTATATCGGCCGCGAGCAGCGGCGCCCGGCGCTGGCGTATCCCGCACTGCGCGGCGCGAATCAGCTGATCAACACGGCGGCGGCGCTGGCCGCGCTCGAATCGTTGCGTGATCGCTTGCCCGTTTCGGCTCAGGATATTCGCCTCGGACTCGCCAATGTCGAACTGCCGGGCCGCTTCCAGGTGCTGCCGGGAAAGCCGCAAATCATTCTCGATGTTGCGCACAATCCCCACGCTGCCGCCGTTTTGTCGCAAAATCTCGGCAACATGGGCTATTTTCCGTACACGTACGCGGTGTTCGGCGCGATGGGCGACAAGGACATCGAAGGCGTCGTGAAGCAGTTGACGAGCGAGATCGACCACTGGAACGTCACCGCGCTGCCCACGCCGCGCGCCGCGTCGGCGGAGCAACTGGAGCACGCATTGCGCGACGCCGGTGTCAACGACGGCCCGGACAGCAGCGTTTCTAGCTTCGAAACGCCAGCCGCAGCTTTTCAAGATGCGTTAAGGCGCGCGTCCGAAAATGATAGAATCGTCGTTTTTGGCAGTTTCTACACGGTAGCCGGCGTGATGGCCTACCGTCGAACGCAGCATAACTAGCGCCATCATCCAGACGGTCGGCCGTCAGCACCAAGCGATACATGGGACTCTTTTCGTTCGGCAAGAAAGACGACTCCGGTCGCGACGCATACTCCGATTCCTCGCGCGGCTCGCGTCACACCGTCCGTACCGAGCGCCGCACGCGCCGTTCGGAGCGCACCGACGCCGACGCGATGATGCTCGATCCCACCCTGCCCGAGAAACAGCGCGCGCGCCGCAGGCTTGTCGGCGCGATCGCGCTGGTGCTGGCCGCCGTCATCGTCCTGCCTATGGTGCTGGATTCGCGTCCGAAGCCCGTGACCGACGACATTTCCATCGATATTCCCAATCGCCCGTCGCCTGCCGCGAAACAATCACGCGACGCGACCGAGGCGGACACGCAAGCCGGCGTCGCGCATGATGCGCCGGCGGGCGCTTCGAGCAGCGTTTCCGCTGGCGCGACGCAGCCGCAGGCCGCTGCGGCCGCCGCTACGGCACAACCGAAGCCCGAAGCAACGGAACAGCCGAAGCCCGAAACGAAGGCGCAAGCCAGGACTGAAGCGAAGCCGTCGAAGCCTGCCGCCGCCGCAAGCCAGAACGCGAAGCAGCAGGCCACGGAACCGTCCGAGGAAGACAACGCAAACACCGCCGCGAACGCAGCCGCAGGCGCGGCGAATACGCCGTCGTCGCCGGCGGGCAGCCGTTTCGTGCTGCAAATCGGCCAGTTCGACGACGAAACCGCCGCGCAGAACTGGGTCAACAAATTGAAGTCTGCGGGTGTGCCCGCATATCTCGAACATCGCAAGCAGTCGGATGGCGCGACCAAATCGCTGTTGCGCGCGGGTCCGTTCCCCGATCGCGCGTCGGCGCAGGCGGCCCTCGTAAAGGTGCGCCAGGCCGGCCTCGGCGGCGGCACTCGCTCATCGAATTAAGCAGATTTGATGTTCACCGCTTTCGACTACGGCGTGATGGCTGTGATTGGTCTGTCCGCGCTTCGCGGCATGTGGCGCGGCCTGTTGGCCGAGGCCTTCGGTCTGGTCGGCTGGATTGCCGCCATTCTGATCGCAGGGCGCTTCGTCGGGCTCGTCGTGCCGTATATTCCGTCGACATGGCCCGGCGGCGCGCTCACGCAATGGCTCGTGGCGTTTCTGCTGGTGGTTGCGGCGGTGCTGCTCATATCGAGCGTGCTATCGGCGCTTTTGACGCGCATCACGGAAGTGACCGGCCTGCGCGGTGTGGATCGCTCCCTGGGCTTGCTGTTCGGCCTCGTGAGAGGCGCTATATTGGTAGTGGTTCTGGTCGCACTGGCTGGCCTGACCGAACTGCCGGAAAAGGATTTTTGGCGCAATGCGCTGCTGCGGCCGATGGCCGAGCAGGGCGTGCGCGAATTGAAACCGCTGCTCCCCGATACGCTCGCCGCGTATGTGCACGTCGCTCGCGAACCGAGCGGCCTGGCGCCAGCCGCCGCACAATAGACGCAAGGCCCGCTACACGAGGAATGCGCGACGGCTCGATGACGCTTCGGCCCGGCCTCGATACGGCCAAATAATGAGAGAAGCGTCGATGAGATCCGGGCAACGCCTTGTCTACCCGTTTCGACTCTTTGAAGGACCATGCCATGTGCGGCATCGTAGGTGTAGTTTCCCAGACCCCCGTCAATCAGCTGATCTATGACAGCCTGCTCCTGCTCCAGCATCGCGGGCAGGATGCGGCGGGCATCGCCACGGCGAACGGCAACAACTTCCACATGCATAAGGCCAACGGCATGGTGCGCGACGTGTTCCGCACGCGCAACATGCGCAGCTTGCCGGGCAATGTCGGCATCGGCCAGGTGCGTTATCCGACCGCCGGTTCGGCATCGAGCGAGGAAGAAGCACAGCCGTTCTACGTGAACGCGCCGTTCGGCATCATCCTCGCGCATAACGGCAACCTCACGAACTGGATGCAGCTGAAGGACGAGATGTTCCGGATCGATCGCCGGCACATCAACACCGCGTCCGACACCGAAGTGCTTCTCAACGTGTTCGCGCACGAACTGCAACTGGCGAGTTCGGGGCTCCAGCTCGACGCCGCCGCACTGTGGAAGGCCGTCGCGGGCGTGCATCGTCGCGTGAAGGGGTCGTATGCAATCGTGTCGCTGATCGCGGGCTATGGGCTCGTGGCGTTCCGCGATCCGTTCGGCATCCGCCCGCTCGTGCTCGGCAAGCTGGAGACGGCGACGGGCGTCGAGTGGATGGTCGCGTCGGAGTCGGTGGCGATCGAAGGCATCGGCTTCGAGTTCGTGCGCGATGTCGAGCCGGGCGAAGCGATCTTCATCGACGCAGAAGGCAATCTGCACAACCATCAATGCGCCGAAAAGCCCGAACTCAACCCCTGCATCTTCGAGCTCGTGTATCTCGCGCGTCCGGACTCGTGCCTCGATGGCGTGCCGGTCTACAACGCGCGTCTGCGCATGGGCGATTATCTCGCCGAGAAGATCAAGCGCGTGCTGCCCGATGTGCCGATTGACGTCGTGATGCCGATTCCGGATTCGTCGCGCCCCGCCGCGATGCAGGTGGCCGCGAAGCTCGGCGTCGAGTATCGCGAGGGCTTCTTCAAGAACCGCTACGTGGGCCGCACCTTCATCATGCCGGGTCAGGCTGTGCGCAAGAAGTCGGTGCGCCAGAAGCTGAACGCGATGGGCATCGAGTTCAAGGGCAAGAACGTGCTGATCGTCGACGATTCCATCGTGCGCGGCACGACCTCGCATGAAATCGTGCAGATGGCGCGCGACGCCGGCGCGAACAAGGTGATCTTCGCGTCCGCTGCGCCGCCGGTGAAGTTCCCGAACGTGTACGGCATCGACATGCCGACGCGCGGCGAACTCGTCGCGCACGGCCGCAGCGATGAGGAAGTGGCGCGCATGATCGGCGCGGACTATCTCGTCTACCAGGACGTGGAAGACCTGAAGAGTGCGATCCGCGACATCAACCCGGCGCTGAAGGAATTCGAAGCATCGTGCTTCGACGGCAACTACATCACCGGCGATGTGACGACCGATTATCTCGATCGCATCGAAACCGCGCGCCTCGCGCCGCAGTCGCAATCGGACCGCGACGCGGCGAGC
Source organism: Caballeronia sp. INML1 (assembly GCF_023631085.1). Classification (NCBI taxonomy): domain Bacteria; kingdom Pseudomonadati; phylum Pseudomonadota; class Betaproteobacteria; order Burkholderiales; family Burkholderiaceae; genus Caballeronia; species Caballeronia sp. INML1. The sequence goes on from NZ_JALQDT010000047.1 coordinate 19,151, forward strand.
GAAGCGCAAGAGGGCGGCATGACGCGCTCACAGTTGCATCTGCAACTATCGGTCGAGTAAGTCTTCAGCGCTTCATGAGAGCCCGCTTCGTCTGCAAGGACCAAGCGGGCTTTTTGCGTTTGGAGCCTGAAAACAGGGGAGAAAAACATGGACGACAACCTCGGCTTCGACACGCTCGCCGTGCGCGCCGGTACCAGACTGTGCTCGATCACCGGCAATCTCGGCGACACGCGCACGACGATCACGCATCTCTCGACGACGACGCAGGGGCGCCTCACATCCGAGCTGCGCGAAGCCGCCGGCATACGCGAAGGCCTGATTCGTCTTGCGGTAGTCTCGAAGATCCTGCGGCTATACGCGCCGATCTGGCGCGCGGTCTGGGTTAGGCGTCGCGCGGCGACTTGAAGCCGCCATTGCGCCATTGCCCCGGCGAAATGCCGAAGCGTTTCGAGAACGCGTGCGTGAAGGCGCTTTGATCGGCGAAGCCGACATCGAGTGCGATATCGGTGAGCGTCGGGCGCGGGTCGGCGAGCAGCGTGAGCGCCGTGTCGAGCCGCAGCCGATGCAGATAGCGATGCGGCGTCTCGCCGAACGCCTCATTGAAGAGCTGATGAAAGCGGCGCATGCCGAAGCCGCAATGCACGGCGAGATCGGCGATGCGCAGCGGCTCGGATAGATGCAGACGCAACCATCGGTCGATGCGCGCGAAGTCGAGCCCGCGCATCATGTCGATGGAATCGTCGGTGTCGTGCATCAGCGCGCCGCATAGATGCGCGGCCGCCTGCCATGCGAAACGATCGGAGAAAGGCGTATCGCCGCTCGCACGACGGGCGACCTCGGCGACTGCCTGCGTGACGCGCGAGTCGATCGCGACCGCGCGCGCCCGCTCGAAGTATCGCTCGGGCACCGCGACAGACGTGGCCGGCAGATCGATCACGAGCTGGCGATTATCGCCGTCGGCCCAGTAGTCGTGGCGCGCGCCTGCCGGGATGATCCAGGCGCCGCTGCAATCGATGCGTGCGCCGTTGCCATCGACGGCCATCTCCATCGACCCGTCGAGACCGAGCACGATCTGATGAAAGTCGTGCACGTCCGACGCTTGCGCAGCCTCATAGCGGCGCAGCGACACGGCGGGACGATGAAGCGGCGCGCTCATGCCGTTGTCGCTCAGACGTCCAGCAATTCCACTTCGAACACGAGCGTGGCGTTCGGCGGGATCACGCCGCCTGCGCCGCGCGCGCCGTAGCCGAGTTGCGGCGGGATCGTGAGACGGCGCACGCCGCCGACCTTCATGCCCTGCACGCCTTCGTCCCAGCCCTTGATGACCATGCCGCCGCCCAGCACGAAGGCGAACGGGTCGTTGCGGTCCTTGCTCGAATCGAATTTCTGGCCGTCCGTGAGCCAGCCCGTGTAGTGCACGCTGACCGTCTTGCCTGCGACGGCTTCAGCGCCTTCGCCAACGGTGACGTCTTCGTATTTGAGACCGGAATCGGTCGTGACAATCGACATGGTTGCTCCCTGGTTGCCCGGCCATCGACGATGGATGGCCGGTGGTCGAAACCGACATTGTAGAACGTCGCCAGGAGCGGGGCGCGGCGCGCAGGCCTCAGAGATGGCGGCCACGCGGGCCGAAGCGCGAGCCGATGCGCGTGGCGATGTCCGGTCTCACGTGCCTGCCGATCGCGGTGCCGATCGACGCGCCATCCTGCGCCTCCTGCCTCGCGGCCGCGGCAGCCCTGTCGCCGTCGTGCTGCCTCGCGAGCTTGAGCGCGCGCACGCGCACGTACGCCATCGCGACCAGCGTCCAGGGCGCGAGATAGGCGAACTCGGGCACGGAGACCATCATCATCGTCCAGGTCGCCGCGCAGCACTGACGCAGCGCCATGCCACGGGGATCCCAGTCGAGCCTGAACGCCGGATAAAGCATCAGCGTGCTGATGAAGACCGTGCCGACGACACCCGTATTGACGAGCAGCGTCGAGAACAGATCGGTCGAGCGGATATAGCCGAAGCCGATGCCGAAGATCTGATTGAGCGGCGACGCATCGACCCACAGGCGCATCGACTGGAGGAACAGCAGCGAGCGGTCCGAGCCCGATTCGGTTTTCTGTTCGAGCTTGTCCGTGACCATCTGCTTGAAGAGATCCGCGATGTAATCCTGCAGCAGATAGGCGATCACGCACAGCACGAAGAGCCCGATCAGCGCCTTGACCGGATTGATGCCGAGCTTGCGCACGCGGATGATCGAATACACGGCATAGCCGATCAGCACCGTCGACGAGGTGGTCATCAAAAGCGACAGGCCGATGACCCATACGGGCCAGCGCACGCGCGAGGTCGCGTTGAAGTAGACCCAGAACGGGAAGATGGACATCGCGTACATCGACGGCTCGCCGGTGAGCGCTTTAAGGCGCTGGATCGGAATGCCTTTGATGTTGATCTGCTGGAACGAGCTGCCGTTCACCGTGCCGTCGGAGCGCACGATGCCCTTGCCGAACTGATCGCCGAATGCGCGGTTCGAGATGAAGTCGCCCGGCTGGCCGGTGGCGATGTAATAGGCCACTTCGAATATGCCGTACAGCGCGAACAGCGTGACGGCGGCGAGCAGCCACTGGTCCCACGTCGGCTTGTAGTAGTGGTACACGTAAGCCGCATAGAGCACGACCGCCGCCACATAGAGGGACTGCGTGAACATGCTCTTGCGCATGATGAACGTGAAGGGATCGGTGTCGTCGACGAGCACGATCTTGCTGAAGTCGGGATCGAACGGGGCCATCACGTCAGCGAGCTGCGACGTGCAGAGCATCAGCAGCCACACGACGACCGCCGCGCCCAGGAAATGCATCCAGCTCTTGCGCGCGCGCCCGCCGAAGAGCAGCACGAGCGGCACGGAGAGGAAGCACATCAGATAGCCGATCGTCGTGCCCTGAATCGAAGGCATGACGAGGAACGACGTCACCGGCATCGCGAAGGCCCAGATTCGGTAGTAGAGGTCGGTCAGCGCCGCTTTTTCTTTCATCATCGAAGGTTGGATGGGCCCGCTTCAAAGCGGACTGTCAGTCGTTATCAGGTCGGTGCCGAATAAGGCGTGAATCAAGGCAATCAATACGCTTGCCGGCTCGATCATCGCGGCCTATCCGCTCAGGCTCGGCGGCGAAACGTCGCCAGCATGGCGAGCAGGATCACGAGCATCGAACGCGACGGCATGCGTGGCGCCTCTGCGAGCGGTGCCTGCTCGACGACGAGGCGCGGCGCCGGAGCGGGCGCGGGCGCCGGTATGGGTACCGTTTTGCGCACTCGATGAAAGTCGCAATGCGGACACACGTTCAGGCCCACAGCCACCTGCCTGCGGCAGCGCGGGCATTGCACGAGCCGCTTCCCGAACGAAAAAGGTCCGCTCATATGCGTCTCTCTCATCGACCCCGTTGACGACGCGAGTGCATCGCCATCTTGCGATCCATCGTGGCCCGCGAAGACGTATGAACATTCCGTCTGATCGTCGCCACGCTTCGCCTGCAATGAGCGCGTTGCGCGCAATGCCGCGAGCGCTCGAAGTCGTTCCACGTCCGGTCGCGCGGACGATTCCCGCAGCGGATGGACGCATCACGCCCCACACCAGCAATACAACGTAAAGCGCCGCGTGACGGGCACGCGGCGCGATGCCTTCAATCGCTGCGCTTCATTATGCGCGCGCTGTCAGTGCGCCGACCTGAACGTGCTCGTATATGCCGCCGCATATCCATAACTGCGGCGATTGCTCGGGCGTCGCGGAATCGCGTTGAAGACCGAGCCGACGAGCCTGCCGCCCGAACGCTGCACCTTCTTCACGGTTTCCTCGATTTCTTCCTCGCTCTGAATGCCCGAACGCAGCACGAGCACCGTCGAACCTGCATCGCTCGCGACGATCGCCGCATCGGTGACGACGAGGAAGGGCGGCGTATCGAGGATCACGAGGTCGAACTGTTCGCTCATGCGCGCAAGCATGTTGCGAAAGCCCGGCATCATCAACAGCTCGGAAGGATTCTCCGGATAACCGCCGCACGACATGAACGACAGCCCCGGCACGCCGACATAGCGGATCGCGTCGCCGAGCGCCAGTTCGCCCTTGAGCACTTCCGAGAGGCCGCCCGGATTCGACTGCTTGAAGAACGAAGCGATATGGCCGCGCCGCATATCGCCGTCGATGAGGAGCACGCGCAGACCGATTTCCGCGAGCAGCACCGACAGATTCGCCGCGACGAAGCTCTTGCCCGCCGACGGAATCGGACCCGTCAGCATCACGATGTTGTTCGGCGCGTTGGCGAGGTCGCGGTACAACTCCGTGCGCACCGCGCGCAGCGCCTCGACAGCCGGATCGTGCGGGAAGCGCGTAGCAAGCACGCGGGCATCGCGATCCGTATCGGCCACGTGCGGCATCGCGAACGCATCGTGTTCCGGCAGATGAACATAAGGCAGAGCCTTCGGCGGACCGCCGTTCTGCGTCCCGGAGTAGGTGAGCGGCGCATGCTCGACCGGCGACACGGCGATCTCGTGATCCAGCATCGCCTGCTGCCGGCTGTACAACACTTCCCCCAATACCGGCACAGACAGACGGCGCTCGACGAACATCGGATCGGTCACGCCGATCATCGCGTGGCGGCGCAGGAAGATGAAGAACGTGCCCATGAAGAAGCCGAGGGCCGTGCCCGCCGCGATCACGAGCGGCTTGTTCGGCTTCACCGGCCGGTACGGACGCAGCGCGTTATCGACGATATGCGCACCGCCGCTCGTGCTCGCGCGGCGCACGGATAGTTCTTGCGCCTTGTTCACCATGCCCATGTAAATGGTCTCGGCCACGCGTGCGTCACGCGTGAGGGTCGCGTTCTGGCGCTCGGAAGCGGGCATGCTGTCGAAGCGCTGCTGAATCTGCTTGTTCGACGCCTCGAGTTCGGCGATCTGCTGATTGAGGTTGACCACCTGCGGGCTGTTAGGTTGAAAGCGCTGCAACGCCTGCGTGCGCTGTATCTTCAGGTTCGCCAGTTGTTGCAACGACACGATGCTGCCTTGCAGATACGCCTGCGCTTCGTTGAGCGGCTGCACCGACTGCGATTTCGAGCGGAACGAACTGAGGTTGCCTTCGGCGCGCCGCAGATCGGCTTCGAGGCGCGGCAATTCTCCGCGGATGAATTCGAGTGTCTTCGTGTCGTTCGCCTGGCGAGCCTGAACAGCGGCGGTCAGATATGCCTGGCCGAGCGCGTTCGCGACATCGGCGGTCAGAGCGGGATCGTCGGCGTTGAAGGTGATCTGCACGACGCCCGTGTCTTTCGCGGACTCGGCCACCTTCATCGACTTCTTCATGAGCGCGATGGCGTCGAGCGTATTGAGGCGCGTCACGTCGAAGTGCACGCCCGGATGGCCGAGCGCGCCGTTGACGAGAATCGACACGCCGTTTGCCGATGCCGGACGGCCAATCGTGCCGCGCAGGAGCATCGCGCCGTCGGGGTCGCGCAACTCGTACTGGTTGTTGTCGAGCAGAACTAAATCGAGCTTCTGGTCTTCGAGCGAGGGCGGCACGTCGAGGCGCCCGATCTGCAGCGACTCACCGCCCCAGCCGTATGCATCGAGGCCGAACCATGCGGGAGAAAGATGTCCCTTCTTCGCAAACAGATCCGCGATCTGACCGAGCACGGGGAACGTGCTGGGCTTGACCTTGATGTCGAAATGGAACTGCTTGACGACGGGTTCGAGCACCGAGCGGCTTTGCATCACGGAGATTTCCGCGGGCGCGAGCTGGTTGACCGTCGGCTGAGACTGCTGCATCTGCATCTGGTTCTGCGGCGCGATGCCGAGCGCGTTCGGATCGGGTGGATCCACGCGCACGACCACGTCCGAAGAATAGATGGGCCTGGCAAGAAACGCATACGCGGTCGCGAGCGCGGCCGTGATCCCGATGAACAGGAAGAGGATGCCAAGGTGATCGCGCAGGAGCTTGAGCATGTCGCTCGCGGTGAATTCACCGTCGTCCTTGCCGGGGCGCGAAGATCCGGAGTTCACATAGAGGGTGTTCAAAGGCGCCGTCCTCAGTTCGATAAGTTGACCGTTGTTTCCCGGGCTGAGAAAAAACAGAAAGCCCGCGCGGCATGTCCGCGATACGTCTTACGTGTTATTGATCCGGCGCGTGGCCGTCGGAACTTCCAGACTAAAGACGCGAGAGGCTCTGAAAAAAGCGGGCGAAGCGTATGTTGCTTCGAGTACGCATGACGAAGCACGTGGGCTCGTCGGAGTGCGACATCTGACAGAAGCACACTCCGTGCCTCGGCGTCGCGCCTCGAGATTCGGCGGATGAAATTCGCGAATCCCGTTACGAATCGCTTGCTGTCAAACGAAACGGTAAGTCCGGAAAATAAAGCGTCAAGCGTATCTTCGGGCTGCAAACTGCGCGCGTCTGTTAAGTAGCGAACGTTAAATGCGCAGTAATTGCCTGGACGCCTCCTGCGGGACCGCCATTTCGCGCGATAATCGCCGGTTTTGCTCATGCTTTGTCTGTAGCACCAAAAAGTTGCGCGTTCACGGCATCGGGTTGGCCTTGATGAAATCCCGCACGGTATTGAAGCGCGACTTGCGCGTTTTACCGTCGTCGTGAATCACACCGTAGTTGCCATCGCCGCCGTAACGCTGGTCGTCATACAGTTCGTACAAGGTCACGTTCTGTATGTTGTACGTCTTCGCAAGCGACACGAAGCCTTTCAATGCATCCTTGCCGATCAGATAGCCGGCCGGATCGGCATGGGTCGGCCGCACGCCGTACTCCGTGATCCATATGGGCTTGCCGTAGCTGTCGCGCAGCCGTTCGAGCACGTTGACCTTCTTGTCGCCCGCCGCCGTGATCGACCCCATGTTCGAGTACCAGTGCCACGCGGTGATGTCCCAATGTGGAATCGGATGACCGTGCGTGCCGTCGGGTTGCGTGCCTGCGTACAGCATGTCGGTAAAGCCGTAGTGCAGCCAGCTGAACGATGTCAGCAGGATCTTCGCGTCCGGATTCGTTTCACGAATGCCCTTGATCAAGCCGAGAATCGACCCGCGCGCCTTCATGAACATCGCATTGTCGTAGTCCTGCGGATGCTCGCCGCTGCGGTCCGAGCCGAGTATCGTCCAGTTGTCGTATTCGTTACCGACCTGATAGTACGTAACGAGACCCTTCAAGAGACGGCCCGCCGTCTTGCCGAGGGCATAGCCCCGCTCGAAGGTTTCCTGCTCGTTCGCGCGCTTTTCCGGCTCGAAGGGCGTAACGAGCGCGAGCACGCCGATGCATTGCTTCGCCGCCGCGCGTGCGAAATCCGCGACCCTGTGAGCACTTTCTTCGCTCGATACATCCTGCGCGTACATCGTGACGCCGAGATCGCGGAGCTGTGAAATCTGCAAGTCATAGTCGCTCATGCGATACACGCCGCGATGTTCCAGATGTCCCGCGATGCCGTAGAACACGCTTTTCGATCCGTTGCCGCAGGCGATTTTCGGTGCGGGGACACTCGCGGCGTGCTCCGTGGAGCTCGCCGAGCGACCGCTGTGATACGCGTCGGATGTGCCGCTGCGCGCGTAGATCAGCACGGATGCGCAGCAAAGCGCACCGAAGAGGGATACGGCAGCCAGCAGAGTTCGCATCGGTGTTCGACCCTCGGGAAGTGCGCACTGTCATTCGATCAGCACGTTGGAACGTTGCGACGGAGCCTGAGCGCCCATGTCGCCCTCGTGCAGCAAAACGCTTTGCGCCTGCGCGTCGAATGCTTCACGGGAAAAGCGACGCCTGAATTCCTGCGCCAGCGCGGCGAGCGGAAGATCGCGCGCCGCGAAGATGCGCTCGACGAATGCATCGTGGTCGTCGGCGGGGAAAAGCAGCGCATCGGGCAGATATGAATCGAGCCCCGACACGCGCGACACGATGATGGGCCGTTGCGCGAGCACCGCTTCGATCATGACGAGCGGCACGCCTTCGTAAGCGGACGGCAGCACGAGCGCATCGCTTGCGACGATCCACGGCAGCACGTCCTTCTGCGGCCCGACCATGCGCACGCACGAGGACAGCGCCGGGCTCGCGTCGATCATGGCTTGCAGGCGCCCCGCATCCGGTCCTTCTCCGACGATCAGCACGAGCGTACGTGCGAATGCATCGGCATGGCGTTCGATGGCCTGCATCAGGAAATCCTGACGTTTCTGCTGAAAGTTGAGCCGGCCGACATGCGCGATGATCGTCGTGCTGTCGTCGGGCAGGCCGAGCGCGGCGCGCGCGGCTTCTTTCGTGAGCGCCGAGCGGCTGAAGCGATCGTCGACATAGTTCTCGAGGATCATCGCGCGCGCATTGGGCGCGAGTTCCTTCAGCTTGCCGCGCAAATGATCGTTCAAAGTGACGTATTCGTTCGGCGTGCGATAGAGCGCGCGCTTGACGAGCCATTTGATCTTTCCGGGGCCGCCCGCGTTCACGGGCGCTTCGTCGACGAGCGGTAGATAGCTGACCGCCGTGGTGCGCGCTTGGCGCGCGGCGAAGAGTCCCGCAAGTCCGGAAGCGATCGTGCCTTGCGCGATGAGCAGCTTGTTCAGGCGCAGCGCACGCAATTTCGTCGCGGTTGCGCGGACCGTGCGCCACAGCGCGAAGACATTGCCACGTATCGATTCGGCCGTATGCGGAAGGCCGATGGTCTTCACTTTCGGATGCGTGTTCGCAAGATCGCTGACATAGCGATACAGCGGCTCGTTCGCGGTCGGCACGAGGATATGCAAAGTCTTGACATGAGTGCTCGCGACGAGCGCGAGCATGAATCGTTTGAGCATCTTTTCGTGGCCGCCGTTGATACCCGAGTCGCAATAAATTCCCAACCTCACCAGCTTTCCCCCTTCGCTCTCACGGCTTGTCGATGAACTGCATCAGCAGGCGGGCGCTTTCCGTCCAGCGAAAGCGCTCGGCGTGCGCGAGGCCGCGACGTTTGAGGTCTTCACTCAATTCCGGCGAAGCAAGCAACTCGCGCAGCTTGTTTGAAATATCTTCGACCGAGTACGGGTCGCAATAGATCGATGCGTCGCCGCACGTCTCCGGCAAGGCGGCCGCGCGCCCGACGAGCGTCGGGCAGCCGTTGCGCATCGCTTCCAGCGGGGGAATGCCGAAGCCTTCGTAGATAGAAGGATAGAGGAAGCAGGCGGCGCGCTGATAGAGCGCTCTCAGCTTTTCATCGCTGACATAGCCAGCCTGCTTGATGTTCGGCGCGCTCGAGAGATCGTGCGCCTTGCCGAAAATCGCGGCATTCTTCATACCCACGATCACGAGATCGATGGAAGGATCGTTCAGGCGCGTGAATGCTTCGACGAGACGCTTGAAGTTCTTCGTCGGATTCATGCTGCTCACGGCGAGCACGTAACGGCGCTTCGTGAGCTTCAGTTCTTCGATCACGGATGTATCCGGCGTGATGTGATCGAGATGATCGGCTGCGAGCGGCACCACCCCGATGCGCTCCGCAGGCACGCCGACATGATGCGCGAGCCTGTCGCGCGAGAACTTCGAATTGGTCAGCACGCAGCTCGACGTGCGCGCGAGAATCCAGAACATCACGTGATACCAGGTGCGGAACTTCCACGAAAAGTGCGCGGGCGTATCGAACACCGCGGCATCGTGCATGTAGATGATCTGGTTCGCGCGAAAGATGGAGCCCGAGTTCGAGAGATTCACGATACGCGAGCGCCCGGCGAAGAGCGGCAGCACGACCTGCTCCCAGAAAACGCCCTTGCCGAAGCCGAGTTTCACGGTCTCCACACCTTGCACGGGATCGAGCCCGCCTTGCGGTGGCACGGCGAGCGTCACATGCGAGCCTTGCGGTAATTTCACGAGCGCGGCGACGAGTTCACGCGCGACGCGCTGCACGCCGGTGGTCTTCTGACTCGTGAAGCGGCCGTTATAGACGAGTTTGTTGCTGGCGATGGATGTGTCCATATCAGGGCGTCAGAACTGTGAATCGGAGGTGGTTTCATAGGCGATCTCGTCGGCGTCGACAGGCGCACGTGCGTGCTTGACGGCGTCGAGCTCGTACATCGAGAGCCATTGACGGAAGATCGCGTCCATCGAAAAGCGCTTGCTGGCGGATGCTCTCGCCTCTGCGCCCATGCGAGCGCGCAGTGTCCGGTCGTCGCGTAACAGCGCGATGTATTTCGCCATCTCGTCGACGCTCGATGCGACGAAGCCCGTCACGCCATGCTGAACGACATCGCGGTTGCCGACTACATCGGTCACCACGGCGGGAATGCCCGCGACCTGCGCCTCGATGAGCGCGATAGGCATGCCTTCCCATCTCGATGTCTGCACATAGATATCGAGCCCGGACGTGAGCTCGAGCGCGCGATCGCGCGTCACCCAGCCGCTGCACGACACGGCGCCCTTTGGTGTGCCTGCCGGCAACTCGTCTTCATTGCCGCCGATCCACAGGAAGCGGGTGGAAGCGTCGTGCAGCTCCGTCGCGAGCTTCACGAACGCTTCATGATTCTTTTGAAACATCGCGCGGCCGCTCATGCCGACAAGAATCCCGTTGGCGCTCTTTTCGACGCGCGGCGGAATCTCCTGCACGTTCACGCCGTTCTCGATCACGCGCGCCCGCCGCGCATGCATCTTCGTCTCGATCTCGGAGAGCTCGCTGTCCGAACACGCGACAATGGTTCCGCCCAGTCGCGCGGCAATGCGCTCGAAGCTCAGATAAGCAAACTGCTTCAGGGGCGATACGTCGCGGCGAAGGAACGCAAGACCATGCGGCGAATAGAACACGCGTGCACGCGGCGCGGCAATGCGTGCAGCGGCGCGTCCCAGAACGCCTGCCTTCGACGAATGCAGATGGATTACGGATGGATCGCACTCCTTCAGCTTGCGAACGAGGTTCCATAAACTGCTCAGGTCTTTCTTCATGCTCACTTCGCGGAACATGCTGACGTAGGTTAGCTTTACCGCCGGATGAAAGAGCTTCGCGAAGTTATTCGGTGTTTCCTGCCGGATCGAATGAAAGATCGTTACGCCGACGCCGGCCGCGGCGGCGCGGTTCGAAAGCTGGGTCAGCATGGACAGCACGCCGCCGCCGAAGGCCTCGGTGATATGGACGATCTCTTTCATATTCAACTCTTCAATTGGCGCCTCGCCGAGCCCCGCGGCAATACGCAATGAGAAGGAATGGTCTAATCGTTATGGAAAAGTGACGCGACACACTCGGTTAGGGCGAACGCATCCAAGGCGGACGTACATGACCACCTCGAAGGAACATGAAAGGCCGGGATTTGCGTGTCGGCGTATTAATCGCGATGTAATACGCATGCGATAAATACACACGGGATCCGGCGTAGCACTCTGCGTTCCTGGCGTACAGGGATGCGAGGAACCCCATCGAGCTTGATGACAAGCCTCGATTTACCTGCCGCAAAATCCCGGACCAGTCAATCTGGCCGGATGGGCGCCCCGATGTCGGTCTTTGCGAAGATTGTTCTGCATCGCGCCAAAACGCAGATCAGCCGATAAAGCAGCCTCACTGCAGTGCGACGTAAAGCCGGTAGGTATAAAGCTTCGAGTTCTTACAGCCGGACATGTTGCTGGCCGGCTTGGGCACTTTCCTCGGTCCATGCCCGGGACGTATCAACGTCAGCGTGGCGGGACTGACGATACCCGCTCGTGAACATCATTTCGTTGCGGCAGCATTCTGCTGAGCAATCGCCGCTTCGCATATCTGTAGAAGGATTTGCAGATCCTTGAGCGGGACCGCGACCGATTGCATACGCAGGTTCTCGGCCTGATGCGCCAATTTTTGCACGTGCTCGACTGTCGTTTCTTCCGTTTCCATTCGGCAGGCTCGCTTATTTAAACACTGTTTGGACCAATAAGATATCGGCTCGAACTGATCGGGTCGGTTCGCTGACTCACATACTTAAATGCAACTTTTAGGGTAATACGCAATCGAACGCGTCTAATTCGCGCCCGGGGTGCAAAACAGCGCTTTATGAAAGCGGTTCGCTTGAAAGAATGCGTTACGAAATCGAATCACTTGTTACCGTTTATAACACGTCAATTTTCGGAGCGTGCGATGGTTGAATAAGAACTTGGCCGATCAGATTAATCATCACTGCGCATATCTGCATACGGTTCACGTGGTTCCCGAACCCGCCCCTTCGCTAATCGGGCGCTTGAGGAACGACACGCCTCCCAGATGCAGCGTGAAGGCCATCGCCGCCGCCGAGAGCGTCTCGACGATCAACACCGTGGCCGCTGCACCCTGTTCGCCGAAGAGCTTCGCCAACACGGCGAGCAGGCCGAAGTTCAACACGGCGCACGCCATCAGCACGCGGCTGAACTGCGACTTCATGCCGAGCGGAAGCATCGTCTGAACACCGAAGAGATCCGACAGGCCGGCCATCAACGGCACGAACGCCATCCAGCGCAACACCTCTACGGTAGGCAAGAACTTCGGTCCATACAAGAGCTTTACTGCGAGTGGCGCGCCAAAAAAGATGCAGACGGATATCAGCGACACGATCAGCCCTTGTACGACGAACATCTTGCGCAGGAAAGCGAAGGCATCCTCTCTCGCATGATGCATGAGAAAGCTCACTCGCGGATAAGCCGCGGTCTTGAGCGGCGAGAGCATGTTCAATGCCGCGCGGATGAGCTTGTCACCCGCGGCGAAGTAGCCGGCCGCGACATTGCCCGAGATGAAGGTGAGCAGCACGATGTTGCTCGATGCATAGATATCGACGATCGCGGTCGCAATGAACACGCTCCAGCCGTCCTTGAGACGAACGAGGATGGTGCTGAACGACACGCGCACGAAGTCGAGCTCCCGCCGAAAATACAGGTACGTGCAGATCGCGATGCCCGATAGCAAAGGCACGAGGGCATTGACGGCCATCGCCTTGTAGATATCGTCGTGCTCGCGTACGAAGAGATACATCGCGGGAATGCTGAGCGCACGTCCGATGAATACGAACAGGCTCAACATGCCGAGATCTTCGATGCCCTGAAAGTACCACGTAGGAATCAGCATGGCCCCGATGGCCATGCCATAACCGATGATCAGCAGCTCGCGATTTTCCTCCAGAAAAGGTATGAAGGACGTCAGCGCGATCACGACGACGAGTCCTGCCAATGCGAGTGCGGCCTGCGTGACGATGGTTTCCCAGAATATCTTCGAGCGCAGTTCGCGGCTTTCCCGATTGATCGAGACCTTCGGCGTGGCGGTCAGAGAGAAGCTGTAGTTCGTGAGGGAGATGAAGTACGCGACGAAGGCCAGGCCGAATGAAAGGCGTCCGTACTCGCCCGGACCGAGGACGCGTGCGAGCCAGGGCAGCGTCAGCAGCGGTGCAAGGTAGGTGGACACCTGCAACGTCATTAGAATCGTAAAGTTCTTTCGGAATGAAGCCATTGAACGGTTTTTTCCCCGGCTGGAGCGCAGCGTGTTTTATGACTATGACGCAAGGCTGTGAACCCTGCAGGCTCACCCGTTTCGAGTGAGCCTTTGCGTGACAGCGCCCGAAGCGGATAGTTTCGCCCGTGCGACCAGTCGTCAATGCGACGCGGGCCAAAGAGGTCTGCGCACCCACGCCTTGGCCTGGCTTCGGGGCGCTTGAAGTCGAACGGAATGCGCCGGTTCCGGACCGTCGATAACTTCCGGAGAAGGCGCAAGCGTATGAAAGAAGGTATTTAACAAGAGAAAAGTGCTTTCATCAGTGGGCTTGCACACGCAAGAATCCTTCCAGCGTGCGTTCGTTCGATTGAAATCTGTTCGAAGTGCTGGTAGGACAACATTGTGGTGCGTGCGTGCGCATGGACAGTGCATGGACGTCTCATGAACGCCCGACCGATGTCACGGCGTTCCCTTATGTCGCGCGTGATTCGACCGACGAGGCCGCACGCGACGCTTTTTCGGGCGGACGCGGTTCGAGGCCGAGCGCGCGCTTGACGATGCGCTTGGCCTGAAACCAGCGGCGATCGGCGACGATCTTTCCATGAAAGCGCAACGCCTTCGGTGCATCGGTGCGATTCGCAGCGAAGACACGATAGTGCGCGGCCGTGGCCTCGACCGTCCTGATCGCTTCGGCGAACGCATGCCCGTCTACGCGTGCGGCCTGAAAACATGCGTACGAGAAGACCTTATGGAATACCGCGAGCCAGAAGGCATCGAGCGGCCCGCCGTTGCAACGCTCCATCGTCTCTTCGGCACATGTGGCGAGCGACGTCACCGTGTACGGCGTCGCCCTGGCGGTAATGCTGCCCGCGCGACGGCGATAGAAGTAAAGATCGTCGGCGAGCCGGAAGAGCGATTTCGCGCGCGTATAGACGAGCGGAATTGCCGCGGCGTCTTCATAGACGCGGCCGGCCGGAAACTCGATGCCTTCCCAGAGCGCGCGCCTGTAGACGCGCGCTACCGGAAACACCTGAAACACGCGTGCAAAGTCGAGCAGCGCGTCGAGATCGCACGGACGTTGACCGACCGTCGCGGGATCGATCAGTTCGACCTTGTCGATCGTCTTGCCTTTCGAATCGATGATGCCCACGTTGAACTCGATGATGTCGGCCGCGTTCGCGTCGAGAAGCGGCATGATCTTCATGGTGAAACCGGCTGACCAGACATCGTCCGAATCGAGAAAGCCGATGTAAGGCGAAGTGGCTTCCGCGATCGCGCGGTTGCGCGCGGCGGATACGCCACGGTTTTCCTGATGGATCACGCGGATATTGCGGCCGCGCTCGGTGCGTTGCACCTCGAGAATGCGTTCGAGCGTGCTATCGGTCGAGCCGTCGTCGATCACAATGAGTTCGATCTCGTCGGAGCGTGGCTGCGAGAGCGCGGATTGCAGCGAGGCGACAATGAAATGTTCGACGTTGTAAGCAGGGATGATTACCGAAAGCAATGTTCTGGGATTGCTGCTGGGGACGCGTGTCATTGTGCTCGTGTCACCGGTCAGATTTCGAATTGAAGCCACCGTGGCCGAGGTCGGATCATGCGTGCCGGTTTTCAAATGCGGGTTCCTCCAGATTGCAGTGCATTAGAGAGCCATAGCCGGGACAGTTCAGTGAGCCAAATGAAAAGCACCGGATAGCCACGCGATATTCTTGCTGGCGCGGACGCCAAAATCGTTGTCAACAGAAAAATAAAATCGATCGCGCGCTTTCCTTTGAAATTGCTTATTGCCCGAACCTTGCGATTCGTGTTGAGGCGTCACGCCGATAAAGAACAATCGCCAGCGTCTTTAACGAAACTCCAGGAATCGAATTAATAGCAATGCGATATTTTCGTCGGCGAAGAAGCGCGAGCGAAGAGCGACCGGTACGACCGCGCACGCGGCTTGCTACCAGGCGCGCGGGAAGGCGCAGCGCGCTCCTGCCGTATGCGTCGTGGACGCTCACATATAATGGCTTGAGGTTTTCATCGCCGGCCGTATTCTTCAGGCCATACGTGCAGCGCAGCAGCAACGCATGCGGCTTTCGCGACATCAACCGCATCACCGATACACGCAAGGACCCATAACCGTGACAACGTCTTTTTCCAGTACGGTCGAGCCCGAAGGCGACAAGGCTTTCGATGCGGCCGTCGCAGGAAACGACGGCGTGCTGGTGCTCGACGCCGCCCAGCGATGCCTCTCCGCCGACGCCGTATTCACTCATCTCTTCGATCTCGATTCTTCCGCGCTGAGCGGCCGGTTGCTTTCCGACAGTCCGTTGCCGCCTCCGCTCACCGCCGCGCTCGCAGCCGCGGCCGATGCCGCGCTCGCGGGCAACGCGACGCGCCGCGCGCACGTGAGGTTCGGCGAGGACGACACGCCGTGCGCCTTTTCTATCATCGCGCTGCCGGGCGCGGATTGCGTGACGCTGATCGTGTCCTCGGAGGCGGGCGCGCCGGACGACGAGCATGGCGGCGCCGAGCGCATCGCGCATCTGCGTGCCGAGGCGACGCTCTTCATGCGCGATCACGTGCTCTCGGTCGTGTCGCATGATCTGCGCGGGCCGCTCAACGCGATCCATAGCTGGGGCTACGTGCTCGAGCGAAAGGTCGACCCCAACGATTCCGCCGCGCAGCGCGCGCTCGCTGGCATTCGCTCAGGCGTCGAGCAGCAGGTGAAGCTGATCGAGCAGTCGGTCGATACGACGCGCGCCGAAACCAAGGCGCTGCAGGTTGCGCTCGCGCCCGTCGCGCTGCGTCCGCTGCTCGAAAAAAGCGCGGCGCTCGCGCGTGCGAGCGTGGCGCGCGCTCGCGGCGTGACGATCGAAATCGACTCGCCCCTTGCAGAAGAACAACTGGAAGGCGATGCAGAGCGTCTGTTGCAAGCGCTCTGGCTCATGCTCGCATTCGCTGCCGAGGCGAGCCCGTCCGGTGCGACCGTGCGCGTGTCGAGCAACATCGAGGGCAGCATGTGGCGCACGGACGTGCGCTTTAGCGCGTCGGCACAGGCGCTCGGCGATCCGGCGTCGCCGCATGTGCTCGAAGCGTTCGCACGCCGGCAGGCACTGGAGCCGCGCGAGGGCGGGCGCATCGCGTGGGGGCTCGCGCTGTGCAAACGCGTGTCGGAGGCGCACGGCGGCGCGTTCGAGCACAGCGACATCGCGGATGGTGCCGAAGTTACGTTATCGGTACGCGTGCCCGTCGCGGGGATGTAAATTGACTTTCGATCAGCTGTCGCCCATATACTGACGCTTTCCACTTTCGAAGAGAGTTGCTTTGGCTCAGGTTGTCGCGCTGATCGGCGCATTGTTGCTCGTCGCGCTGAATGGTTTCTTCGTCGCGGCGGAGTTCGGGCTCGTCAAGTTGCGGCCCACGCGCGTGAAGGCGATTGCGCGCACCAACGGTCTTCCCGGCCGTCTGCTCGCGAAGGTGCACGGGCAGCTCGACGCTTATCTGTCCGCATGCCAGCTCGGCATCACGCTGGCATCGCTCGGACTCGGCTGGATCGGCGAGCCCGCGTTCGCGACGCTCCTGCATCCGATCTTCGCGCTGGTCGGCGTCGAATCGGAACAGCTCATCGAGACCATCTCGCTCTTTTTCGCGTTCACGGTCATTTCGTTCCTGCATATCGTCGTCGGCGAACTCGCGCCCAAGTCCTGGGCCATACGCCGCGCGGAGCAGGTGGGCCTGTGGCTCGCCACGCCGCTTTACGGCTTTTACTGGCTGATGTACCCGTTCATCTGGGTGCTTAACACGAGCGCAAACTTCGTGCTGCGGCTCTTCGGCATGTCGGGCGAACACGGTCACGATGCCCATTACTCCACCGACGAACTCAAGCTGATCCTGCGCGGACGGCGTCATGGCGGTGCGTCTTCGTACAACGAGGACGAGTGGAACACCATTGCGCATTCGCTCGATTTCAGCCGCATGACGGTGTCGGATCTGATGCGTCCGGCGCATGAACTCGTCGGGCTGCGCAATGACTTGCCGATGCGCGACAACCTCGCCGTGGTATCGCGGCATCGTTTTTCGCGCTATCCGCTTTTCGCCGATGCGTCGGGCGAGCGCGTGATCGGCATGATCCATCTGAAGGACCTGTTGCTTGCGGGCGATGGCGGGTCGCGCGGTTTCAACTTCAGCCTCTCGAAGGATGCTGCAGGAAAGATCGACAAACTTTCGCGGCATGTGCGGCCCGTGCAATATGTCGCGCCGAATCTGTCGGCGCTCGAACTGTTTCGACGGTTTCGCAAGGGCGCGCCGCATCTCGCGATCGTCGGGCGCAAGGGCGCGAAGCCCATCGGCTTCATTACCTTGGATAACTTGCTTGGCGCGCTCGTCGGGCAGATTCACGACGAGTTTCGTCAGGGCGATGCCGACTGGTCGCGTATGGACGACGGCACGTTGATGGGCAAGGGCAGCTTGCCGGTGGTTTCGCTGGAGCGGGCGCTCGGCATTGATATCGACGAAGGGCGGGCGGAGTCGGTTGGTGGACTCGTCATCAATGCGTTGGGCGATTTGCCTACTGAAGGGCAGAGGGTTTCTTTCGATCGGTTCGATATCGTTGTCAAGAAGATGAAGGGACCGAGGATTGTGTTGGTGCGGGTTTATCCGCGGGAAGAGGCGCTTGAAGAAGCGGAATGACTTTTTTGTGCTCCGGTTTTTCGCCGGATCCCGTTTTCGTGTTGGTTTATAAGCGTTGCCCCTGTGCGGGGCGGCAGTCACTTTCTTTGCTGCTGCAAAGAAAGTGACCAAAGAAAGCAGCCCGATACGCCCGCGGTCACGCGTAGTTTGGCCATGCTTGCCAGGTGATCGTGGGCTGCCTAAGAACCCTTAACAGAATGAACGCAGGGGCTGTTAACCTTCAATGAATGCTGTTTACCTTTTCATTGTTTCGACGACGAAAAGGATATGGCCAAGCTGATACTCGACGACCTTTCGGCACTCATCGAACCGTTGCTGCCTCCTCCGAAGCCACGGCGAGTTCGTTATCCGGGGCGCAAGCCACTCGACAATGGTGCGGTGCTTACGGGCATTCTCTTCGTCTTACAGACGGGTCTGGGTGGGACCTACCGCCTCGCGAGATGGGCTGCGGCAGCGGCATGAGGTGCCGGCGTCGTTTGCGTGACTGGCAGGCCGCCGGCGTCTAGGAGCGGTTGCATGAGGTGCTGCTTGCGCGATTGCGCGCAGCCGACCATAACCGAAATCGCTCGGCGCGATCAGCCTCATGGTAGCGGGCTAGGCAAGACACTTTCGCTGCCTTCGCATTCGATTCGAGCGCCTCGCTTTCATCCACGAGGCCTTCTTGAAAATCGCTTGCTGCATCATATGCTGCGACACCTGCAAAATTCATTCTGTTAACGCCTCTTAGGCGAAAGCGTGATCCTCGATGCGATGCGATCGCGCTATCGCACAGTTAAGCGGAACGGGCGCAATGTTCGCGAATGCCACGCCGGGGCGTCTTTATGAGCGATCGCCAAGTGGGAGAGAAGCACATTTACCACGGCATCGACCGCGCTGACCCGCGCGCGAACATTCGCGTCGAAGCGCTAACGGCGCAGCAGATCGAGTTGACGCTCGCGTACGCTTCGGGCGAGTTAGGCGACAGCGCCAAGCATTGAACCCGTAACAACATGCGAACCGAGTTCGCGCCATACGTCAACGCGCCTGCGGGACGACCCCGGCGTTTGAGCGGCTCACAGTGAGCGCGCGTATTAATGCCTGTCGGCAATATTCTGATGCTTATACTGACGAGCCTAAGTTAAGTTCACCTATGCGACAAATATAGGAAATTTTCCATGGAAACTTATGATCTACATGTTGCGGCGAAGTGGGACATAGATATAGCGACTACCTCGTCCGTCGCGACGGTTTGCATCGTCAGCGGCACGAAGCTCTTCAGATGGTAAGCATAGAAGCGCCCCTCATTCTTCGAGTGTGCTTGACGCATCTCGCCGGCCATCGTGTTGCTATCCCAGAGGAAGCAGGTCCGCGTTTTGTTCGGCCGCTCGGTGCCAGGTCCGTCCAGCGCTACCTTACCGATTCGTCGGCCCAGCGCGTCGTAACGATATGCCCACTTTTCGTTGCGCGTGCACACCCGCACCGATCCAGATGGCAGCGTGACGCGCTATCACTACGATACGGAGGAACAACTTGTCGGCGTGAGCAATCCGCTCGGGCAGCAGTG